>NZ_JBPVTR010000022.1:0-411459 GCF_051851455.1 Pseudochrobactrum albidum | reverse complement strand
ATTGAGAATATGTTCGGAAAACTCAAAGACTGGCGACGCATCCATACTCGCTACGACCGATGCGCGCACACCTTCTTCTCCGCCATCTGCATCGCTGCAACCGTCATCTTCTGGCTAAATCAATGAGTCCTGAGCTTAAATGATGGTGGCCGCAGCGAAATATCGGATGTCCTTTGGCGTGGGCGGGCTGATGCTCAATGAGAGCATCGTGATTGCTCAAGCTTATCAACCCGGTGAGAACTGGGCGTCTGCTCGTGAGCGTTTGCTGGCCCAGGGCGCGTCATCCTTACCCAAACTGGCCTCGCAAACCCGCGCGCTTCGTGAAGTGTACGACCGGATAGGCCATCTCTCCGATGCCGAACGTCATTACCTGTCGGTAGAGGCTGACCGCGCCGAGCAGCAGGCGATGATGTGGCTGGCGGTCTGCCGGACCTATCGTTTTGTCCACGAATTCGCAATCGAGGTGATCAGCGAACGCTACCAATCATGGCGGCTCGACCTGGGCCATGAGGTTTTTGACCGCTTTCTCGCGGAGAAGGCTGAAAGCGATCCCGGCCTCTCCGCTCTTTCAGCTTCAACCTGCGCGAAATTGCGTCAGGTCTTGTTTCGGATATTGCGTGAAGCTGGCTTGAGAAGTGTCGAGGGCAGAATTCAGCCGATCTGGTTGTCGGGGCGCATGAAGCGGCTGATTGAGGAGAGTAATCCGGCGGACTTGCGGGTCTTTCCCGGAAATGGGGGTAATGGTGGGCACGAAGACTGATCGGCGCGTCCGCGCCGAGCACCTATTCAGGGTAGTTTCCAGCGATCGGTTCTTGCAAAAGCAAGGGCTGGGAAACGAGGTTCCCTTTTTCATCTGCGCTTTTGATGCCGAAGATGGACTGAGCCTGGGCGAGGATCGTGAGGATCTGATCGCCCGGCTGAGCCACGCCGGTGTGCGCGTACTTGATATTGATCTCTATGACCTTTCGATCAGGATCCTCGAAGACCGGGGTATCTTCGAGCAGATCCTTGAGGTTGAAGCCGAAACGGAAAAGGCGGAGCTCAAGGAACTGTTGCAGGGGGTTCTGGACCCGCAGGCACACCTCATTCCAGAGATTGCGCGGCGCATCGAAGAAGTCCCGCACGACGTGATCTTCCTGTCAGGCGTAGGCGAGGTTTACCCCTACCTGCGGTCGCACAACGTACTCAACAACCTGCAAAGCACCGCGAAAGATCGCCCGACGGTTATGTTCTTTCCGGGAAAATACACACACGCGCTGGCGACAGGAGCATCGCTGGAATTGTTCGGCTTGCTCCATGACGACAAATACTACCGCGCGTTCAATATCATGAATTACGAGGTCTGACCGATGGCTACTTTTCTGCGTGATATCTTTGCCAAGCCGGTCGACCGTTCGATCGATGGGGTGATCAAGGCTGACGACAAGGCCAGCCTCCTGACCGAGCTTGATGAATATGTCATCACCAACGAGATCGGCGCCCGACTGGAGCAATTCCTCGACGCCTACAACAATTACGATACCGCGAACGGCGTGTGGATTTCGGGCTTCTTCGGATCAGGTAAGTCTCACCTGCTGAAGATGCTCGCTCTTCTGCTGGAGAATGACGAGGTCGAGGGGCAGCGCGCCATCGAGATATTTGAGCGCAAGCTCGCGGGCAACCCGATGCTGGCGGGGGCCTTGCGCAAGGCAGTGTCGATCCCGTCCCGGTCGGTCTTGTTCAATATAGACCAGAAGGCGGATGTGATCTCGAAGACGGATGTCGATGCGCTTCTCGCCGTCTTCCAGAAGGTCTTTGACGAGATGTGCGGCTATTATGGCAAGCTCCCGCATATCGCACAGTTCGAGCGTGATCTGGACAGCCGCGGCAAGCTCGATGCCTTCAAAGCGGCCTTTGCGCAGTCTTCCGGAAAGCCTTGGGAGCGCGGGCGCGAACAGGCTCTGATGGAAGGCAAGCACATTACCGCCGCCTTTGCCGAGGTCACGGGCGATGAGGTCAAGGATATTCTTGGCCAGTATCGTAAGGATACGAAGGTCTCGATCGAAGATTTTGCCAATATGGTGAAGTCGTGGATCGATGCGCAGGGGCCGAAGTTCCGGCTGAATTTCTTCGTCGATGAGGTGGGGCAGTATATCGCCGACAACGTCAAGCTCATGACGAACCTGCAAACTATTGCCGAAAGCCTGAACACGAAATGCAAGGGGCAGGCCTGGATTGTCGTCACCGCCCAGCAGGACATGGGTTCGGTCATCGGGGATCTGACGGCGCAGCAGGAGAATGACTTCTCGAAAATCCAGGCGCGCTTTGCCAACCGGATGCCGCTGAACTCTCAGGATGTGGCCGAAGTCATCCAGCGCCGTCTGCTGGCCAAGACCGAGGCTGGTCAGATCACCCTTGGCAATCTTTATGATGCTGAGGAAAACAACCTGCGCACTCTGTTCGATTTTGGAGATAATTCCTTCAAGTTCAGGAATTTCTCCGGAAAAGACCAGTTCGTCGCGAGCTACCCGTTCCCGAACTACCAGTATGACCTGTTCCAGCGCGCGATCATGGGCCTCTCGCAGCATAACGCGTTTGAGGGCAAACACAGCTCGGTCGGCGAACGCTCTATGTTGGGGGTTTTTCAGGAGGTGGCCAAAAAGCTGGCGGATACGCCGGTCGGGGGGCTGGCGACCTTTGACCTGATGTTTGAGGGGATTCGCACCGCCCTGAAATCATCGGTTCAGCAGTCAATCCAACTGGCCGAGAGAAACCTTGGTGATGATTTCGCTGTTCGGGTTCTGAAAGTGCTGTTCCTTGTGAAATACGTCAAGGAATTCAAACCGACTGCCCGCAACATATCGACCCTCCTTTTGTCCCGGTTCGAGGCGGATCAGACCGAGCAGCGCCGCAATATCGAGAAGGCTTTGTCGCTTCTGGAACGCCAGACGCTGATCCAGCGCAACGGCGAGGTCTATGAATTCCTCACCAATGAGGAAAAGGACGTCGAGGCTGAGATCAAGGCAATCGCCGTCGATCCCGCCGAGATAGAACGGCAGCTTGATGAACTGGTGTTCGGCGCGATCCTACGTCACGGCAAGATCAAGCATGCCGGCACGGGTGTCGATTACGCTTTCACCCGCAAACTCGACAACCACAGCCTGAACCGGGAGCACGAGCTGTCGGTGAACATCATCTCACCTTTCAGCGACGATTCTGATGCGCCGGACGTGGTTCGTTCGAACAGCATGGCAAGCGATGAGATGGTTGTCCTGCTTGGGCGGGATGTGCGTTTCACGCGCGATCTCGTCCTCTGGCTCCAGACTGTAAAATTTGCGCGTCAGGTCACCAGCGGCGACGCCCAGCCCGGCCGTGATCGTATCATCGCGGAAAAGCGTGATCAGAACACGCGCCGTGAAAAAGAGCTGGTGCAGCGTCTCCGCACTCTAATTGCGGATGCCCGCCTTTTCGTGCGGGGGGGCCGAGTTGGAAATCGGTGGCGAAGACCCGCAGGAACGGCTGGTCAAAGGTTTCCAGATCCTCGTCGACAAGGTCTACACCAGCCTGCCTGTTCTGCGTGGCGCTACCTATACCGAAGCTGATCTTGGGCGAGCCGGTCGTGTCGATGGCGGGCTTTTCGGCGGCGAAGGCAGCGGCCTGACCGAAGCTGAGCAGGATGTGCTAAATCACGCTCAGTCCCAGATGCGTCTGGGCACGCGGGTCTCGGTCAAGGCTTTGGTCGAGAAGTTCGGAGCAAAACCTTATGGCTGGCCCGCCATCGCGGTTCTCTGCCTGACCGCGAGCCTTGTCGCGCGGGGCAAGCTCGAGGCTCGGGTCGACAGCGCTCTCCTGGAGGGCGATGCGCTGATACAGGGGCTGCGCAACAGCCATGCCCTTGGCAATATTCTGCTTTCTCCGCAGATTGAGTTCACTGCCGCCCAGATCCGCAAATCGCGCGAACTGTTTCAGGAGCTGTTCGATCTTCCCGCGTCGGGGAATGACGCGCGCAGTCTGGGGGCGGAGTGGCAGACGCAACTGCGCAAGCTGCTTGGTGATGTCGAGCAGGAGAGTCGCGCCATTGCAGCCTATCCCTTTGCCGCCGCCCTCGATCCCTTGCGCACCATGCTGGATGGGATGCGCGACCAGTCGGCGACCTGGTTCATCACCGGCCCGATCGGGCAGGAAGACCAGCTTCTTGATGCAAAAGAGGATGTCTTCGACAAAGTCCGCAGCTTCATGCGCGGGCCGCAAAAAGTCATCTACGATGAGGTGCGTTCTTTCCTGACCAGGCAGGATCAGAACCTTGGCTATTCCGAAGGTGCTGCCGCCGACAAGCTGCGTCAGGTTCTTGAGGATCCGCAGTGCTACAAGGGCACCGCGATTCAGGAACTGAAGACGGATTTCTACGCCCTGAAGGAGCGTATCGAGCAAACCGTTCTGGCTGAGCGCAACGCTGTCATCACGGCGATTGACGAGGTTGCCGAAAAAGTCGTCCAGACTTCGGAGTTTGGCGCACTGCCGCCCGAGCAGCAGGTACGCATTCGCGAAGAGCTTGCTGCGCGGAAACCGGGCCTTGCCGCACAGGGCCTGATCCCGGCCTTGCGCAATCTGGCGACCGAGGTGCGTTCCAATCTTCTGGCAGACACGCTGACCCGCATTGCGGAGCTGACGCCTGCACCCGCACCGGTTCCCGCGCCACAGCCCGCACCTTCCGGTGGCATGGCTGAAGCTCCGGCTAAACCATATGTGCCACCGGCACCGGCCAAGCCCCAATATATCAAGGCGCAGTCGATCATCGTTTCGTTCGCGAAAACCTATCTCGAAGATGAGGACGATGTGACCCGCTACCTTGATGAGATGAAAAAGACCCTGCTGGCCGAGATCGGCGCGGGCAAGAAAGTGATTGTCTGATGGATACCAACGCCCTGAAGAAATTTGCGCAAAGCGCGCGCAACCTGCTGATCGATCAGGTCACTGCCCGGCTGGACATGGTGCTGGCCGATGGCGCGGCGGCGCGCCGCGAACACCCCAAGGCAATTGCTAAGCTGGAGGCCGCCGCCAACAGCAACCGCGCCCGTGTCATCGAGCAAGCAGCCTATACCTGGTTCAACCGCTTCACCGCGTTGCGCTTTATGGATGTCACGGGCCTGACCAACCCGCGCGTGGTCTCGCCCGCCGATGGTGCCACCCGGCCCGAGATATTGGCCGAGGCGATGGCGGGCAACCTGCCGGATCGCGCCCGGCCCGAGATCACCGAATATCTGAACGGCACACGCCCCGCCCATGATGGGCAGGCGGAGGCCTATCGGCTGCTGCTGATTCATGCCTGCAACGAATGGCACGGCGCGATGCCCTATATGTTTGAGCGCGCCGATATGCTCGACCGGGCCGAGGATTATACCGAACTGCTTATCCCCGACGATCTTCTGTCGCCGGACAGCATCCTTGCACGCCTGCGTGAGGTGATGACGGAAGAGGCATGTCAGGATGTCGAGATCATCGGCTGGCTCTACCAGTTCTATATCAGCGAGAAGAAGGATCAGGTCTTCGCGGGCCTGAAGAAGAACCAGAAGATCACGGCCGAGAACATCCCTGCCGCGACACAGCTGTTCACCCCGCACTGGATCGTCCGCTATCTGGTGGAAAACTCGCTGGGGCGGCTGTGGCTGCTGAATCGCCCGCAATCGAAGCTGGCGGCGAAGATGGACTATTACATCGCGCCGGAAGAGCCGGAGACGGATTTCCTGAAGATCGCGCGGGCCGAAGATATCCGCATCTGCGATCCGGCCTGCGGCTCGGGCCATATGCTGACCTATGCGTTTGACCTGCTCTATGAAATCTATGCCGAGGAAGGCCATGACGCGGCCGAGATTCCCGGTCTGATCCTGAAGCATAACCTGACCGGCATCGAGATTGACGACCGCGCCGGTGCCTTGGCGGCGTTCGCGCTGTCGATGAAGGCGGCGGCAAGGCTGGGGCGGCGGCGGTTCCTGCGGATGGAGGCGAAGCCCGACATCGTCGTGTTGCAGGATATGCGCTTCACGCCCGCCGAGATGCAGGACGTAGCCGCCGTGGTGGGCAAGGATCTGTTCACCGATGAACTGCGCGAGACGCTGGGGCAGTTTGAGCAGGCCAAGAACTTCGGCTCGCTGATCGTGCCGAAGCTGCGCGATCCGGCCGAGGCACTCCGGGTGGTTGAGGCACGGGATTTCGGTTCTGACCTGCTGCTGAAGGAGGTGCAGGAGCGCGTTATCGCCGTGCTGCGCATGGCTGAGGCGCTGTCGCCGAAATATCACGTGGTGGTCGCCAACCCGCCTTACATGGGTGGGAAAGGGATGAACGGGAAACTGGGTGACTTCCTCAGGGAGCACTTTTTTTCAGTAAAGTCCGACCTGTTTGGCGCATTTATGTTGCGCAATACAAATTTGGCTATACGAGGCGCACAGCTTGGATTCATGACGCCCTTCGTCTGGATGTTTATCGGAAACTTTCAGCACCTCAGAGAAACCATATTAACTGATTTTCACCTGAATTCTTTGGTTAGACCTGAATATCATGCGTTTTTTGAAAGCGCATACGTTCCTATCTGTGCCTTCTGCTTGTCTAAGAAAAGTTCAGGGGGGCGGCGTTCAGTGTTTATCGACCTCCAAAATTTCTATGGTGCGGACGTGCAAGCCCCCAAACTTTTGGAGGCTACTAAAAACCCTTCGGTTGAATGGCGCTTTGACTTCGAGCTGGAGCGTTTTAGGAGCATTCCAGGGGCGCCATTGAGCTTTGACCTTCCTGAGCCTCTCATTGACGCTTTTGCTAAGTTTCCAAGCACATCCTCGCATTGCAATGCGAAGAAGGGAACGACGACTGGCAACAACGACCTGTACCTTCGCTTCCATTGGGAATGCAGCCGCGGAACCATAGGATTTTCTGGCACCGATGATAGCAAGCGTTTCTTCCCACACGCAAAAGGGGGAGACGCACGGAAGTGGTTTGGAAACCTCGAATACCTGATGGGGTATGATCGAAATTTCCTACATCGCATGGGAAAAGAAAAAGGGTTCAGACACGATGGGAAAGACTTTTTCTTCCGCGAAGGCCTATCTTGGTCCGGTATATCCTCGGACGTCACCTCTTTCCGTTACTCGCCGGCAGGACTCACGTTCAACAATGCAGCGCCGACGGCATTTTTCGATGAGAGAGACGTCATGTTTGAGGTGCTACTGGCGGTTAACTCTAAGGTTGCACGCCCTATTATTCAAACGCTGAACCCCACACTGAACTTCAATCCGGGAGATTTTGGCAATATTCCAATTGCTCCCGCAAAACATGTTCACACAGACATTCCTACGCTTTGTAATAGGATGATTGACCTCGCGCGTGACGACTGGAACGCCTATGAAACCTCCTGGGATTTCACGAGGCTCCCGCTGCTCTCACTCGATCATCGTGGCGAGACGCTGGCGGACAGCTATGCCACCCTCCGCGCCCACTGGCAGGGCATGACGGATGAAATGCAACGGTTGGAGGAAGAGAATAACCGCATCTTCATCGACGCCTATGGCTTGGCTGACGAACTCACCCCCGAGGTGCCGATCGAGGACATCACCCTCACCTGCAACCCGGCCTATCGCTATGGCGTGAAGGGTTCGGAAGAGGACCGCGAGGCTCGGCTGCGCGAGGATACGGTATCCGAATTCCTCCACTATGCCGTGGGCTGCATGTTCGGGCGCTATAGTCTCGACGCGCCCGGCCTGATCCTTGCCAATCAGGGCGAAGGGATCGAGGAGTATCTAGCCCGCGTGCCAGAGCCGACGTTTGCCCCCGACCGCGACAATGTCATCCCGGTGCTGGATGCTGACTGGTTCGCCGATGACATCGTCACCCGCGCCCGCGATTTCCTGCGCGTCACCTTTGGCGAGGCAAAGTTCCGCGAAAACCTCGCCTTCATCGAAGCCGCCCTCGGCAAGGATCTGCGCAAGTGGTTCACCAGGGACTTCTTCGACTATCATGTGCGCCGCTACAAGAAGCGCCCGATCTATTGGATGTTCTCCAGCCCCAAGGGCAGCTTCAATGCGCTGATCTATATGCACCGCTACCGGTCCGACACCGTCTCGGTCGTGCTGAACCAATATGTGCGCGAATTCATCCATAAGTTGGAGGTGGAGCGCACCCGGCTGGAAAAGCTGGCCGTCGATCCTGCCGCCACGCCCGCCCAGCAAACAAAGGCGCAGAAGGAAACAGCCACGGTCATCAAGCAGATCGCTGAGCTGACCGAATGGGAGCGCGAAGTCGTCTATCCGATGGCGCAGCAGAAGATCGCCATCGATCTGGATGACGGGGTGAAGCGCAACTATCCGCTGTTCGCCGGTGCGCTGAAGCCGATCAAGGGGCTGGAGGCTGCGGATGACTGACCGCATCACCGCCGGCCTGATGCGCCTTTATGAGGATCAGGGGCACCGCATCGTCTTCTGGTATGACGCTGCCCGCGACCTGCGCGGGGCTTTCGATGCGGTTAACCTGCCCGGCGTGACCAAGGTGGAGATCGCCAACAACGAATTCGGCCTGAAATACCGCATGCTGCGGCAGGAGCCGAAGGCGCGGTTCCTGCTCTATAAGGACGGCCCCGAGCCACCGATGCCTGAGAACTGGCTGCTGGATGTGCAACTTGCCAGCGCCGTGTTCCGCGCCGATCAGGCGGCGATCTGGGTGGCTGATCTTGGCATTCCGACGAAATACGAAGCCGCCGTCCGCGACCACGCCGAATTTTACCGTTCCGGCAAGCGGCTGGAAGCGCTTCGCGCGATCGAGCGCGAGCGGCCATCTCAAAGCGCCAACGATGTCCGCCGCAAGATGCTGGCGGTCTGCGCTGGTGCGGATGGCGATCTCGATACGGTGATCGAGGCATTGTTGGCCGAACTGGCGGAAGACCGTGATGACGCGCTGAAGCTGGTGGATCGGGTCGGGTTAGCGGAGTTCTTCTGGAAAGAGGTCGCGGCGCGTTATGGCTATGCGGTGGATGCGCCGGATTTTCAGGATTTCGCCATCACTCTGTTCTCCAGCGCCTGGGCGCGGGCCATGGGAGAGGCTGCCGCCCTGAATACGGATGCCGCGCTGATGTTCCGCCGCTGGAGCGCCTCGCGCCGGTGGGGTGAGGCGTTCGAGAAGCTGTCGGGCGATTATCAGGAGGTGCTGAAGATCAGGGACAATCTCGCCTCCCGCGATTTCCGCACCCTGATGCCGCATGATCACTTCGAGGAAGTGGACCGGAGGATCGTTGTCGCCATCGTTGAGGGGCTGGCCCGGCAGAGCCTGCCCGCGACAGATGTGCTGAAATGGGTGCGCGATCGCCGCCAGAGCCATTGGTATAGCCGTTACGCGGATGTCTATCAGGCCATTGGCTATGCGACCGAGTTTCAGCAGGCGCTGGCCGAGGCTGATCTGACGATGACCAGCCTGTCCGATGGTGTGAAGCGCTATTCCGCAAGCTGGTTCCGACTGGACCAGCTTTATCGCAAGTTCATCTATCATATGCAGAAGAGTGGACAGTCAGGGCTGCTATCCGCGCTCTATGAGGCGGTTGAGAACCGCTACACCACGAATTTCGTGCTGAAACTGAACGATGCCTGGCAGGATCAGGTGGCCCGCCTGACGGACTGGGCGGTTCCGGGCTTTCCGCGTCAGGTGGATTTCTACCGGGAACAGGCCGCTGAATACCGGCGCAAGGATCAAAAGGTCGTTGTCATCATCTCGGATGCGCTGCGCTATGAGGTGGCCGAAGAGGCGCTGCGGGAGATCCGCAAGCTCAATCGGTTCGATGCCGAGTTGAAACCAATGATCGGGGTTTTGCCGAGCTATACCCAGCTTGGCATGGCGGCGCTCTTGCCGCACCGGCAACTGGCGATCCGCGACGACAATGATCTGGTACTGCTGGACGGTGAAAGCACCATGGGGGCCGCCGCTCGTGAAAAGGCGCTTGCTGCGGGCCGGGCTGGAGACCGGGTAAAGGTTCTTGCGGCGAAGGATTTCATGAATCTGGGATCATCGGAGGGCAAAGACCTCTTCCGGGATCATGACGTCCTCTATCTGTATCACAACCAGATCGATGCGATTGGCGATAAGCTCACTACCGAGGAAAATGTCCCCGCTGCGGCAGAGGATGCCATCGAGGATTTGGTGAAGCTGGTGCGGAAGCTGACCTCGGCCAACTTCTCGAACATCCTGATCACCGCCGATCACGGCTTCCTGTGGCAGCACAAGGCACTGGAAGAGAGCGGCTTCGCGCTGAGCGAGCCGGAAGGCGAGATCGTTACACGAAACCGGCGCTTCGTGATCGGCCGGGGCCTCAACAGCAGTGGCGGCATGAAGAAGTTCACGGCCGCGCAGCTTGGCCTGGAAGGTGATCAGGACATACTGATCCCGAACTCGATCAACCGCCTGCGTGTGAAGGGATCGGGCAGCCGCTTTGTCCATGGCGGGGCGAGCCTGCAGGAGATCGTCCTACCGGTCCTGCGTGTCGGCAAGCAGCGTAAGGAGGATGTCGGACAGGTTTCGGTGCAGATCATTCCGCCACCCCGTGCTCAGATCACCACGGGCCAGATCCAGGTCACCTTCTATCAGGCGGAGCCAGTGACCGACAAGCAGCAGCCCCGGCAGGTGCATGCAGCCATCTTTGCTGACGATGGAACACTCATCTCTGACGAAGCCGAGTTGGAATTCGATTTCACGTCTGAGAACCCGCGTGAGCGCGAGCTGTCGCGGAGCTTCCTGCTGTCCAAGGCGGCAGACGCCTATAACAATCAGACAGTCTTCCTGAAGCTGCGTACGCGCATCGGCAAGACCAGCCATTTCGAAGATCACGCTTCGCAGCCGCTGCTGCTGAAGCGCGGGATCAGTACAGATTTCGATTTCTGAGGTGCCGATGTCGACCCTTGATGACAAGATCAATGAGCATTTTGCCGGTTTCGTGGTCCGTAAGGACCTGGTGAAGGCCGTGAAGGGGAACGCCATTGTCCCCACTTATGTGCTCGAATACCTTCTCGGCCAATATTGCGCGACCGATGACGAAGCATCGATTGCGACAGGCATTGAAACGGTCAAGGACATCCTGCGCAAGCACTACGTCCATCGTTCCGAAGCGGGGTTGGTACAATCAACGATCAAGGAGCGTGGCCGCTACAAGGTCATCGATCAGGTTAGCGTGGCGCTGAATGAAAAGACCGATGCCTATGAGGCGGTCTTTGAAAACCTCGGTATCAAGCGGGTTGCCATCGACAGCGCCACGGTCAAGGCGCACCCGAAACTGCTGGTTACCGGTATTTGGTGCATCGCCGATGTGCAGTACGAATTCTCGGAAGACAGCCGGATCTCTCCCTGGATCATCGACACGCTGAAACCGATCCAGATCGCCCGTGTGGACTATGACGGCTATCGCGAGACGCGGGATAAGTTCACCACCGAAGAATGGATCGATCTGCTGATGCAGAGCATCGGCTTTGATCCGTCACTGTTCGGGCGCAGGTCAAAACTTTTGCAACTGTTGCGCCTGGTCCCATTTGTTGAGCGCAACTACAACCTCATCGAGCTTGGTCCCAAGGGCACGGGCAAATCTCATATCTATTCCGAGTTTTCACCACATGGTCAGCTGATCTCGGGCGGCGAAATCACGGTTCCCAAGCTTTTCGTGAACAATTCCAATGGCCGGATCGGATTGGTCGGCTTTTGGGATGTCGTGGCCTTTGACGAATTTGCTGGCCGCGAGAAGACGGCCAACAAGGCGCTTGTCGATATCATGAAGAACTACATGGCAAACAAGCAGTTCTCTCGTGGTGTAAACCCGATGGGCGCCGAGGCCAGCTTCGCCTTCGTCGGCAACACGGACCATAACGTGCCTTGGATGCTGAAAAATACCGACCTGTTCGAAGCTCTGCCGCCGCAGTTCCACGACAGCGCCTTTATTGATCGATTGCATGCCTATCTGCCCGGATGGGAGGTCGACATCATCCGCGGTGAGATGTTCACATCTGGCTATGGGTTCATTGTTGACTATCTCGCCGAAATCCTGCGCCATCTGCGTGCGGAGGACTTCTCGCACCGGCCAGACCGCTATTTCACCATTCCGGTTCAGACCCATATCCGGGACCGTGCGGCGATCAACAAGACCATGTCAGGCCTGCTGAAGCTGATCTTCCCGAATGGAGGCGAGACGGAAGCTGAGGTCGAAGAGCTGCTGCGATTTGCGATTGAATGCCGCAAGCGGGTGAAGGATCAGCTTCTTCGGATCGACAGCACCTTTGAGGCAGCAGATTTCCATTACATCGCCTCGGATGGGGCAAAGCGCGCCATCACCACGTTGGAGGAAGAAGAGTTTCCCCAGTTCTACCATCGCCGATCGGCCGGCGATGGGGGGGACGGTGGAGCGGAACATGAGACCGTACCGATTGCGGCAGCGCCGGCTGTAGTGGCTTCGTCTTCTGCCGCACCTGTTGTGTCAGCTGCCCCTGCGTTTGTCCCGAAGCCTGGCCACGTCGTTTTCACAGAGAACCGCAAGGGCATCAGCTTCGACAAGATATTTGGTCCCTGGACGGATGGTGCGACGCGGATCATCATCACCGATCCTTATATTCGGAAGTTCCATCAGGCGCGCAACGTCATGGAATTGATTGAGATGCTGATCCGGCGTAAGCAGCCCGAGGATCAGATCGCTGTGCATCTTGTCACGGCTCCGGACGATGGGAACATTCAGGAGCAGCGAGAGTGCCTCGACGGGATTGCTGAAGCCTGCACAGGCACGGGCGTCGATTTCACATGGGCCTTTGATGGGAGCGGAACGCTCCATGCACGGGACATCACGACGGATACCGGCTGGAAGATGGTTCTGGATCGCGGGTTGGATATTTTCCAGCCAACGCCTCGCAAGATGAACGGCTTCTCGCTCGGAGAACGAATGCAGGAGCATCGGATGCTCAAGGGTTTCTACGTGACCTATGTCAAAGATGAATAAAATTGTAGTCTACAGCATCGCTGACGTCGCGTCTTTGTCCAACCATGATGGGTCAATTTGCGTGAACAGTGGCCGCTCGAGATAGAAGTGAGGTTTAGCATCGGGTTTCAAGGAGAGCCCAAGCAAAGGGGGTAGATGTGAGGGCTTGTCGGATAACGATAAATAACTTCAGGGGCGTTAAATCCGCGACTTTGCTGCTGCCGCAGCATGGTGTGCTTATCGGTGACAATAACACCGGCAAGACGACCATACTCGAAGCGCTTGATCTGGTCCTTGGGCCTGACCGGCTCAATCGTCAGCCGCCTATCGATGAACACGATTTCTTCCGGGGACGTATCTTCTCGCGCCTGCTGCGCCAGCGGCCGAAGCGGATATTGACGGCGGCGATGGGGAGCTTCCGGCACCGGAAACCGACGTCGAACCACCGAGGATCGAGATCGAGGTGACCGTTGCCGACCTGACCGACGAGCAAAAAGGGAAATTCGGAGACTACACCGAATTTTGGGACGGAGCGACCGACACCTTCTACGACGAGCCGAATCCGGCCGGTGTGGATGCCGCCACCATCACCGAAGCACTGCGTGTCACGTTCCTCGGCTGGTACGATGCCGAGGAGGACGATTTCGAGGGGAAGACCTATTTCACCCGCAGCCTGACCGAGAGCGACCGACCCGAGCCGTTCTCCAGGAAACACAAGCAGGTGTGCGGCTTCCTCTACCTGCGCTCCCTTCGCACAGGTTCACGCGCACTGAGCCTGGAGAGAGGCAGTCTGCTCGACATCATCCTGCGCCTCAAGGAAGTCAGACCACAGATGTGGGAGGCCACCCTCGGCACCCTGGCGGGCATCTCGGTCGCGAGCGATCCGAAGCTGGGCATCTCGCCCGTGCTCGAGAGCATCAACACGGCGCTGAAGAAGTACGTGCCAAAAGAGTGGGGCGTGGAGCCCCATCTCAAGGTCTCTAATCTCACCCGCGAGCATCTGCGCAAGGTGATCACGGCCTTCATCGCTACGGGTGACGGAGACCATGCGGCGCCGTTCTATCGACAAGGCACGGGCACCATCAACATGCTCGTCCTGGCAATGCTCTCCCAGATTGCCCAAGACAAACAGAATGTCATCTTCGCCATGGAGGAGCCAGAGACTGCAATCCCGCCCTACGCGCAGAAGCGTATCGTTCACGAGGTGCGGAAGCTTGCGTCACAGACGCTCTTCACGTCTCACTCCCCCTATGTTTTGGAGGAGTTTGCGGTCGAGGAGACTGTGGTGCTCGGGCGCGATGGAGAAGGGGTACTGGGACAAAAGGCAATTATCCTCCCGGATAATGTGAAGCTGAAACGCTATCGGCAGCAGTTTCGTACGCGCTTCTGCGAAGGATTGCTTGCCCGTCGTGTTCTTGTGGCGGAAGGCGCCACAGAAACCTCGGCCTTCCCCGTCGCGTGCCGCCGCCTGGCGGAGCTCAAACCCGATTCCTACGCATCCCTTGAGGCGCTCGGCGTCTGCATTGTTGATGCCGGCGGTGAAACCGACATCCCGGGCATGGCCAAGCTCTACCGAGACCTCGGAAAACGGGCTTTCGCGATCTGCGACAAGCAGAGCGACGCCAACAAGGACCTCATTGAGGCGCAGGTCGATCTGCTCTTGATGCACGACGAAAAAGGCTTTGAGGCCATGGTGCTGAAAGGCACCACGGAGGCCGTCTTGAAGCGGTTCACCAAGCTGATCGACTGGCCCCAAGACTTGGCTCAGAAATATCCCGATCCGGAGGCGCAGGCCGCTGCCGCCCTGACGGACTATTTCGCCAAGTCGAAGGGGAGCTGGGGCATTGCCGATTTTCTCGCGCAATGCAGCGAGGCTGAGATTCCCCAATGGCTCCGGCATGCGGCGGTCAAGTTGAAGGATGCTTGTCTTCCTGCGCCTGCGGGCGGTGACCAACCTGCCGCACCCGTCGCTGCGGAGGAGCACCTGGAAGCGGTCGTACATGGAACTGACTAAGGGCCAACAGGATATCATGGAGTCGGGCGGTCATCTCCTGGTCACAGGCGGGCCGGGCTCCGGCAAGACCACCATCTCCATCCTCAAGGCGGCGCAGATTGCCGAGTGGGACCTTCGCCCCGGTCAGAAGGTCCTGTTCCTCAGCTTTGCCCGCGCCACGGTTTCCCGCGTGGTCGAGGCGATCGAGTACGAGCAGCAGATCCCGCCCGCTCAGAAGCGCCTCATCGACGTGGAAACCTACCATTCCTTTTTCTGGCGCATCCTTAAGGCGCACGGCTATCTCATCGGGCTGCCGCGGCGACTCTTCATTCTCACGCCGCCCGGTGAGGCTATCGCGCTCTCGGCCGCCCGATCAGGCTTCCCCGTCCGGAATCTAACGGACGCGCAGAAAGCAGCAAAAAAGACCGCGGAAGAGACGGAACGCGCCCGCCTTGCAACGGAAGATGGCCGCGTGTGCTTTGATCTTTATGCCCCCTATGTGGGCGACCTTCTCCATGGCAGCGCGCGTATCCGACGCCTTATCGCCAGCATGTACCCTGTCATCATCCTCGATGAGTTCCAGGACACCAACGAGGCGCAGTGGCGTGTTGTCCAGGCGCTGGGCGAAGTCTGCCGCCTGATCGCCTTGGCGGATCCGGAGCAACGCATTTACGACTGGATCGGCGCCGATCCTGCCCGACTCGACCATTTCCGGGAAGCCTTCAAGCCGACAGAAGTGGATCTGAGCACAGACAATCACCGTAGCGCCGGAACCGAGATCGCTCTGTTCGGCAATGACGTGCTCACCGGGAAATTCCGGCAGGATTCCTATAAGGGCATCAAGTTAGATGTCTTCGACCCGTTTCCCGATCCGGCGAAGACCAAGCTCGTGACGACGGTTTACAAGGCGCGGAAGCGTCTCGTGGATGCGGGCGTCGTCAATTGGTCACTGGCCGTTCTGGTGCCGACAAAAAGGATGACGCGCCTGGTATCCGATGCCTTCCGCCAGCCTCCTGCCGGCATGGCCGAGGTGCCCCACTCGGCAGTCATCGAACTGGAAGCCGCCATTCTCGGCGCGGAAATCATCGCTCTTCTCATGCAGCCAGGCGTCGACCAGCATTTCGGCCAGTTCATCGACCTGATGTGCAACTACTTTCAGGGCAAGGGCGGCGATGGGCCGACACAGGAGGCGCTCAAGGAAGCCGCGAACATCCGCAAGGCCTACGACGAGTGGCTGACCTGTCAGACGGCAGGCAAGGCGATCCGCAAAAACAGCATCCTCGTCAACATGATTGCCGTCTACGAGCAGGCCCGTGCCGTTATGTTGACGGGTGATCCCGACGAGGATTGGCGCGCTGTGCGTCGTGTTCTGGAGGATGGGGGCTGCGCGCGCCTGAAGAAGATTGGGCAAGAGGTGCGCAATCTCCGCATTCTGGAACGCGGCACCCAGCTTCGTCAGGAGCTGTCCCAGGATTGGCGTGACAGTGGCGGCTATCGCAATGCCCTAGCTATTACGCGGCAGGCTTTCATTCAGGAGCACTTCTCGACGAACGCGAAGCCCGAATCCGGGGTCGTCGTGATGAATATGCACAAGGCGAAGGGAAAGCAGTTTGATGAGGTCATCATCTTTGAACACTGGCCGATCAAGCGAAAGGGGCAGCCGCCCTACAATGGCGACAGGATCGTGCGCTTCAACTCCAAGGAGCAGATCGATGATCAGGCGCGGCAGAATTTCCGTGTCAGCGTGACCAGAGGCAAGCGGCAGACGACCATTTTGACCCCAAAAAGCGATCCCTGCGTTCTTCTTCTGGGAGACAATAGTTAGATGGCACTCTATCGCATGCCTGAATCCAGAAGCGCAAGTTATGCTCAGTCTTATATAGTGGCCCAAACTAACGCGGACCCGGGATAACTACTCAATGGCGTTCTGAAGAAACTGCTCAAGAGATGCCTTTCTCGCAAATCTGTCAAAGGCATAGGCAGTTTGTTTGAATTCCTTGCCGTCCAGTAGGCCTTGAATATACCCCGAGACAGTGTCGGCCGCCATGACGAGTGTGTTGTCCAGCGTATGGACATATCTACTGGTCACCAAACTGTTGGCATGGCCAAGGAGTGCTGCAATTGTGATCTCACTGAGGCCAAGATCATTGGCAATGCTCGCAAAACTGTGCCGAAGGACATGGGCTGTGATCGTCTCAAGTGCAGTCCCGGCGAAGATCTTCTTCCACTTGTTGGGAAAGGCGCTATACGCCTTGCCACCCCGCGATCCAGGAAACACGTAATCTCCCGCAGCAACTTCGCGCTGCATCTCCAGGAACTCGACCACCGGAAGGTCAATCGGGCGGATCGACGCGCCTTCCTTTGAATCCGACAGTCGTAGGCAACTGTTCGAGAGGTCCACGTCGCTCCACCGCAGACCAATGATTTCGCTGCGCCGACAGCCGGTCAGAGCAATCTGACGCGCTATGTCGGCCATCATAGCAAGATCGGGGTCTGTTGCCGCACGCTTCAGCGCCTCACCCATATCCCGATATTCAGCGGTGCATAGGCGCCGGTTTCGAACCTGATCCTTTGGTTTCTTGATGCCATGGGCAACATTTCGATCCACGATCCCGGCGTCATTCGCATAGGTAAGAATCCCGCCAAGTAAGCCGACAGTACGACTTGCTGCCCCTGGTCCGCCGCGAAGAATGGATTTTCCGCGAAGGTTCTTGGTCTTCCTGACCGCGCGCGTTTTCCCGATCAGAATGTCGTTCATCATCTTCGTCACGTCCGCCTTACTCAGATCGCGCACGCGCTTTTTCCCAAGGATCGGGATGATGTGGCCATTGATTCTGCCGATATCGGTAGTGATTGTTGCTGGCTTCTTGGGCCGACCGCGTTTACCCTGGATAAGACCCGCATGGAGATCGCCGATATAGCGTTCGCAAAGCTCCTTGATCGTCATGGCATTTCGGTCCTCCAGCTTTTCTTCAGCCGGATCGTCGCCTTGAGCCACGCGCCCGAGTTGTGCCTTCGCCTCGCGTCGTGCAGTCTCGGGCGTCCAGATACCGTGAAGGCCGATAGTGAAGCGCCGGGAAGATCCGTTGCTTTGATATTGGATCACATAGCTGCGCTTGCCCGACGCGAAGACTCTCAACCCGAAACCGGGTAGATCATCGTCCCAGATGACGTAGTCGTTGGGCTTGGTTATGGCGCTCTCAACAAGCCGTTTCGATATCTTTGGCATGGAATTTATCCTTTCCAGTCGGGCTCTCGCGTAAGCACCACGTAAGCACTTGGGGGAAAACCACAGCGTAAAGCCGGTTATGTTTTTCCGTCGTGATGCGCTGGAAAGTAAAGTTATTTCAGTGTTTTATCGCACTGTAGCGTAGTCCATCGCACATTTCGGATAGACTGCTAATAATTGCTCCGAAGGCAGAGGTCACAGGTTCGAATCCTGTCGGGTGCGCCAATTTTCATAAAAAATCAAATGGTTATAGTGATGTCGCTTTTTATCGGCTACATTAAATAATTCTCTTGCTGCGGGCATTAAAAGTATTGCTCGTATTTAAGCATGATGCCGGATAAATCATTCTCCTTTCAGATATTGATATAAAAACTATGCTCGCATGAGGCACTGCAAATTTCCGGTGGTTCATTTCACTATTATCAGGGTAAGCAATGAAGCAATCTGATTATCCGGCTCATCAGTGACAATGTTTTAACCGGAAATAATTTTCAGGACATCAAACTTACCGGAGAATAAGGTTTTATTCTCCGGCAATCTTTGCCAGCTGCGTCATGATAACAGCAGAGCCTGTCAGGCGTTTTTCTGGCGTTGGGTAATCGCGGATAAAGACAATACTCTGATCCGGCCGGATTTTTGCCAAGGATCCCTGCGCCGCAATCATCTGCACCAGACCAGCCGGATTTGGGAAGGTTTTCTCACGGAACTGAATAACAATGCCCTTCGGCCCTGCATCCAACTTCTCCACATTGGCCTTGCGGCACAGCGCCTTGATAAACACGATTTTGAGCAGATGCTGCACTTCTTCCGGCAACGGACCAAAACGGTCGATCAGTTCTGCACCAAAACCATCAATTTCTTCCGGCGTATCCAGATCAGCCAGACGGCGATAAAGCCCGAGCCGCAATTGCAGATCCGGCACATAGGTTTCCGGTATCATCACTGCCGTGCCAATCGCAATCTGCGGTGACCAATGACTATCTGCGACCGGTCCTTCAGATTTCAGCTCGGCAACCGCCTCTTCCAGCATTTGCTGATAAAGTTCAAAACCAACTTCCTTAATATGACCGGATTGTTCATCACCAAGAAGATTACCCGCCCCGCGAATATCCATATCGTGGCTGGCAAGCTGAAAGCCGGCGCCAAGCGTATCCAGCGATTGCAGCACTTTAAGACGGCGCTCAGCGGTCTGGGTTAAAATCTTGCCTGCAGGCAGTGTAAACAGCGCAAAAGCCCGCTGTTTTGAACGCCCGACACGGCCGCGCAACTGATAGAGCTGCGCAAGGCCAAACATATCCGCACGATGCACAATCATAGTATTGGCGGTTGGAATATCCAGCCCAGATTCCACAATTGTAGTGGAGAGCAGCACATCATACTGGCCTTCATAAAAGGCATTCATAATATCTTCCAGCTCGCCTGCCGGCATCTGGCCATAGGCCACTGCAACTTTCAGCTCCGGTACATGGCTGTCAAGAAACTCCTTAATCTCGGCAAGATCGGAAATACGCGGGCAGACATAAAAACTCTGTCCGCCACGATAACGCTCGCGCATCAGGGTTTCACGGATGACCAGTGCATCAAAAGGCGAAATAAAGGTACGCACCGCCATGCGGTCAACCGGCGGCGTGGTAATCAGCGACAATTCACGCACACCTGTAAGCGCCAATTGCAAGGTACGCGGGATCGGCGTTGCTGTCAGTGTCAGCACATGGATATCGGATTTCAGCTCTTTCAGGCGTTCTTTATGTTTCACGCCAAAATGCTGCTCCTCGTCAATAATCAGCAGGCCGAGATTTTTGAATTTGATACTATTGCCAAGCAATGCGTGGGTGCCGACGACAATATCCACCTTGCCTTCCGCCACATCTTTTTTGGTTTGCGCCAGTTCTTTTGCACCGACAAGCCGTGAAGCATGGGCCACATTAACCGGCAAACCATTAAAACGCGTGGAAAAGGTTTTAAAATGCTGACGTGACAGCAGCGTGGTTGGCACCACAACAGCCACCTGATAGCCGTTCAGTGCAGCCACAAAAGCCGCACGCAATGCCACTTCGGTTTTGCCAAAGCCAACATCACCGCAAACCAGACGATCCATCGGCTTGCCATCACTTAAATCATCAAAAATCGCATCAATTGCGCGTTGCTGATCTTCCGTTTCATCATAGGGAAAACGCGCTGCAAATTCCGCATAGATACCATCCGGCGGATTGAGCACCGGTGCGCCGCGCATGGCGCGCTCCGCCGCAATGCGGATCAGCTGACCGGCCATCTCCAGAAGCTGTTTTTTAAGCTTTGCCTTGCGCGCCTGCCATGCGCCGCCGCCAAGTTTATCCAGCACGGCTGCTGAACCTTCAGAACCATAGCGCGACAAAAGCTCAATATTTTCAACAGGCAAGAACAGACGATCATCACCGGCATAATGCAGCTCAAGGCAATCATGCGGCGCGCCGGCAGCGGTAATGGTGCGCAGCCCCACAAATTTGCCAATACCGTGATCGACATGCACAACAATATCGCCTGCCGTCAGGCTGCCGGCCTCAGAGATAAAATCCGCATCACGTTTGCGTTTCTTGCTGCGGCGAATCAGGCGGTCGCCGAGAATATCCTGCTCAGCCACCACAACCAGATCACCGGCATCAAAGCCGCTTTCAACAGCCAGAACAGCCGCCGTGATCTTGTCGCGCGATAAGGCCTTAACTGTGCGGAGATCCTTGACCGTTTCAATTTTTTCAAGGCCATGTTCATCCAGCACCTGCAACAGGCGGTCAAGCGAGCCTTCTGTCCAGGCGGCAAGCATGATCTTTTTGCCGCTGGCGCGCAGCTCAGCAATATATCTGGTTACCGCCTCAAACAAATTAACATCTTTGGCGGCGCGCTCCTCGGTAAAATTGCGCCCTTTATGCGATGCGGCATGGATAATATGCCGGTCACTGGTTTCCGGCGCCTCAAAAGGTGTGAGATCATAGCGTTTGCCATTGGCACTGGCCGCCTTTTCCACCAAACGCAGCGACATATAAAGCTGGCTTGGTGCAACCGGCTTATAAGGAATGGTATCGGCCGCTTCTTTGCCTTCTGCCTGTTGCTGGCGGGCGTTATAATGATCAAGCACCAGCTTATGACGCTCGGCAATAGCCTCCGGCACCAGATGATCAAACACAACCGGCATTGGCCCCGTATGGTCAAACAGGGTTTCCAGCTCATCATAAAATAACGGCAGCCAATGCTCCATACCGGCAAAACGACGGCCTTCGGAAATTGCTGTATAAAGCGCATCATCGCGGGAAGGCGCACCAAAGGCAGCAATATAATTTTTACGAAAACGGCTGATCATCTCCGCTGTCAGCGTAATTTCGCTCATGGGCTGAAGCGTAAATTCCTTACGCGCCTCGGTTGTGCGTTGCGAGGCCGGATCAAAGGCGCGGATACTCTCCAGCGTATCGCCAAAAAAATCCAGACGAAGCGGCTCATCAGCCCCTGGCGCAAACAGATCAAGAATACCGCCGCGCACAGCAAATTCACCAATATCGCGCACTGTTGGCACACGTTCAAAACCGTTGCGCTCAAGCCGTTGTGCCAGTTCATCCATATTGACACGATTGCCCGGACGCGCAGAAAAAGTCTGCTCAGCCAGAACAGAGCGCGGCGGCAATTTCTGCAATACCGCATTGGCGGTGGCAATAATCAGCGCCGGATGTTTCTGTTCACGCAAGGCGCTGAGGCGGCTCAACGCATTCAGCCGTCTGGCAGAAACAGCTGCACCGGGAGAGACACGATCATAAGGCAGGCAATCCCATGCGGGGATATGCAAAACCGGCAGTTCCGGCATGATAAAACCAATCACCTGCTCAATATCGGCCACGCGCTGGCCGTCACGCGCGATGAATAATATCGGCCCCTTATCGCCCGCTTCTTCCAGAATTTTGGCCAGCACAAAAGCTTCATAACCATCGGCCACACCGTCAATCAGGACATGATCGACGAGAACCGGTTTCAGACCAAGTTTGGAAAATACGGGCATTGCGGGACTCTGCTAATATGTTCAGGCTTTTGGCTCAGCGCCTCTTATGCGCCACATGATCTGCAGAACATGGGCTTATAAGATTTTGAGGTGATTTAATATTCGATTTTATCGCGAAACAAAATAAGATCGCGGAACAAAGCAGTGTCAAAAGCTTCCGGTATTTTATCTTCACCGGTAATCCATTTGAAAAGATCGCGATCCAGCACCTCAAGCAGGCGCTCAAATTCGTTTAATGTATCCTCATCCATTGTGGCAATATGCTTATCAGCATATTGGCCAAAGATCAGATCCATTTCCTTCATGCCGCGATGCCAGGAGCGGAACAGGAGTTTACGGCGGCGCGCATCCAGTTGCGCTCCGGCCTCAGTTGCTGCCAGTTTACTGCCTGTGCTCATATCATTCTCCGAATTATCATTTACACACAGCTATAAATATAAGCCCGTATATTCAATAGTGTTTGCAGCCATATAACGCGGGATGAGCACATTGTCAGCCTTGCAAGTTGACAAGATCTGGGTCAGTTTGCCTTTATGCGTCCAAGTCTGCTTGATCCCCTGTTTGCCTCTGTCCGCACCCTCGCCGGTGTGGGGCCCAAAATTTCTGCCCTGCTTTTGAAGCTGCTTGGCGCAGAAAGCGCAAATATGCTTGAGCCGCGCGTGGGGCAATTGCTGTTTTTGCCCCCCGCCAGCGTGATTGACCGGCGCAACCGCCCGGGCGTGGCTTTTGCCGAAGCCGGTGCCATTGTTACGCTGGAAGTGACTATTGATCACTATCAATTTTCTCCCTCTGCAACCAAAACCGGTGCGTTTATGCGCGGTTCTGTGCCGCATCGTGTTTTTGCCCATGATGATACGGGGGAAGTAACGCTGGTTTTTTTTCACGCACAGCGTGCCTGGCTGGAAAAAAGCCTGCCTTTGGGCGAAAAGGTTATCGTTTCCGGCAAGGTGGAATGGTTCAATGGCCGCGCCTCCATGGTGCATCCGGATCATATAGCGCCTGTTGATGGCAGTGAAGATCTGCCCCTGATTGAGCCGGTCTATCCGTTAACCGCAGGGCTTTCCCCAAAAACTTTGGCACGCGCCATGCGCGATGCACTGACACGCATTCCCGATCTGCCGGAATGGCAGGATAAGACGCTGATGGCGCGGGAGAATTTTCCGACTTTTTCTCAAGGGCTGCATCATCTGCATATGCCGCAAGAACCGGAAGATATTGCAGAAAACAGCCCTGCGCGCCGCCGTCTTGCTTATGATGAATTTCTTGCCGGACAAATGGCGCTGGCGCTGGTGCGCGCCAAAACCAGACGCCTCTCCGGCAGGCCGCTTATGGGCACCGGCAGGATCATTACACAAATTCTGGCCAACCTGCCCTACCGCTTGACAAAAGGGCAGGAACAGGCGGTTAAGGATATTATCCGCGATCTTAAAGCACCGGAGCGCATGTTGCGCCTGCTGCAGGGCGATGTTGGCTCCGGAAAAACCGTGGTTGGCCTTTTAGCCATGGCGCATGCGGCAGAATCCGGCGGACAATCTGCCCTGATGGCCCCGACGGAAGTGCTGGCACGCCAGCATTTTGCAACCATTGCCCCCTTGGCTGAAAAAGCCGGATTAAAAACCGCATTGCTGACAGGACGTGAAAAAGGCAAGGAACGCCAGCGCATTCTCACCGCACTGGCCGATGGTACGATCCATATAATCATTGGCACCCATGCGCTGTTTCAGGAGAAGGTTGATTATAACGATCTGGTATTGGTGATTATTGATGAGCAGCACCGTTTTGGCGTGCATCAGCGCCTGCAGCTCACCGCCAAGGGCACTGCGCCGGATATGCTGGTGATGACGGCAACGCCAATTCCGCGCACGCTGGTGCTGACCGCTTTTGGCGATATGGATGTTTCCAAACTCACTGAAAAACCCGCCGGCCGCCAGCCGGTAACTACCGCGATTGTGCCGGTTGAACGGCTGAATGAAATTGTGGAGCGTATGAAAAACGCCATTAAGCAAGGACAGAAAATCTATTGGATCTGCCCGCTGGTGGAGGAATCGGAACATGTTGAGCTAACTTCCGCCGAAGAGCGTTTTCAAAGCTTTCTGCCAATTTTTGGCAACAAACTCGGCCTTATACATGGCCGCATGAGCGGGCAGGAAAAGGATGAGGCCATGCTGGCTTTCAAACGCGGGGATACCCGCCTTTTGATTGCCACAACGGTGATTGAGGTTGGCGTGGATGTGCCCGATGCCACAGTGATTGTGATTGAACATGCAGAACGTTTCGGCCTGTCACAATTGCACCAGTTGCGCGGCCGTGTCGGGCGTGGCGACAAGCCATCAACCTGCCTGCTGCTCTATAAAGGCCCTTTAGGGGAAATCGCCAAAGCACGTTTGCAGGTCATGCGCGAGACAGAAGACGGTTTTCGCATTGCTGAGGAAGATCTTAAACTGCGTGGCGAGGGCGAATTGCTCGGCACCCGCCAATCCGGCACGCCGGGCTTTAAACTCGCTTCTGTTGAAGCCCATGCAGATTTGCTGGAAACAGCCCGTAAAGATGCCCGCCTGATATTGGAGCGCGATATTAACCTGCAAAGCGAACGCGGGCAGGCTTTACGTCTTCTGCTCTATATTTTTGGCCGGGATGAGGCCATCAGGCTGCTGCGCGCCGGATAATATATTCCTCTCTTTTTTCAAAACGGCTCCGCTTTGATTAGTATCAATGCGGAAAATTCTTTGCGGTGATAGGAAAAGCTGAAACTGAATGAGGATAAAATATGTATAAGCACATTCTTATCGCTACAGATGGCTCGGACTTTTCTGCAAAAAGCCTTGAACATGGCCTTGGCATTGCAAAATCCACCGGCTGCGATGTGACGGTTATGACAGTTACCAAACCATATTCCCTGTCAGGGCTGACCGGCACACGCATCAGTGAGCAAAGCGTGGAAGACTATAATAATGAGTGGAAAGAATTTGCCGCGGCAATTTTATCCGCCGCACAAAAAACCGCTGATGCAGCAAATGTCCAAATTAAAACGCTTCATCAAACCGGCATTTCGCCTGCCAGTATTATCATTGAAACCGCTGAGGACTATGGCTGCGACCTTATTATTATGGGCTCCCATGGCCGGCGCGGTATGAAACGCCTGCTGCTTGGCAGCCAGGCCAATGAAGTATTGCAATTGAGCAAAATTCCGGTTCTGGTTGTTAAATAATAAAAACCCCCGCCTAAAATTAGCAGCGGGGGTTTTTTGCTAATAAAGAACCGCGCTTATTCAACTGTCACGGATTTTGCCAGATTGCGCGGCTGATCCACATCCGTACCCATAAATACAGCTGTGTAATAAGCCAGCATCTGGATTGGCAGTGCATAGACCAATGGCGCAATAAATTCAGGCACATCCGGCATGATCAATGTTGAGAGCGTATCAATATTGGCATGTTCCGCGCCTTTTTTATCGGTAATCAGAATAATCCGTCCGCCACGCGCCGCCACTTCCTGCATATTGGACACAGTCTTCTCATAAAGGCGATCAAATGGCGCAATCACAATCACCGGCATGGTTTCGTCAATCAATGCAATCGGCCCGTGTTTCAGCTCACCGGCAGCATAGCCTTCCGCATGAATATAGGAAATTTCCTTCAGCTTCAGCGCACCTTCCAATGCCAGCGGAAAAGATGTGCCGCGACCAAGATAAAGCGCATGTTTGACATTCATTAATTCGCGGCAGATGGCCTCCACTTTCGGTGCCAGTTTAAGCGCCTGATGCAAATAGCTGTTGAGCCCTGCCAGCTGCTGCACCAGCTGCTTTTCCTCCTGCGGGGAAATTGTGCCGCGAGCACGCGCTGCCGACAACGCCAGCGAGGCCAGAACAGAAAGCTGACATGTGAAAGCCTTGGTTGAGGCAACGCCGATTTCAGGCCCTGCCAATGTGGGCAGCACAATATCCGATTCACGGGCGATGGTAGATTCCCGCACATTAACTATGGCCGCAATCGGCAAGCCCTGTGAGCGGCAATAGCGCAATGAAGCCAGCGTATCGGCAGTTTCCCCCGATTGTGATACAAATAATGCCAGCGTATCGGTTGAAAGCGGCATTTCACGGTAGCGAAATTCAGAAGCAATATCAATTTCCACCGGCAAACGGGCATAGTGCTCCAGCCAGTATTTGCCGATTGTTGCAGCATAATAGGCGGTGCCACAGGCAGAAATTGCCATACGGTTGATTTTCGACCAATCAATTTCAGTGACATCATCGCGAATTGACGCAGAGGTAAAATCCAGATAATGCGCCAGCGTGCGGGAGATTACCTCCGGTTGTTCATAAATCTCCTTTTCCATGAAGTGCTTATAATTGCCTTTATTGACAATATAGGCACCGCTGGCGGATTGCTGCACAGCGCGGCGTACCGGATTATTTCCCTCATCATAAAAAATAACGCTGTTGCGGGTCAGCACCGCCCAGTCACCATCCTCCAGATAGGTGATTTTATCTGTAAAAGGGGCAAGCGCGATAGCATCGGAACCGAGAAACATTTCCCCCTCGCCATAGCCAATAGCCAATGGCGAGCCGCGGCGGGCGGCAACCAGCATTTCATTTTCGCCTTTAAATAAAAAGGCCAGCGCAAATGCACCGCGCAAACGGCCAAGTACCTTGCGCACGGCCTCCACCGGTGCATCACCGGCACAGATATAACGGGAGACCAGTTGCGCTACGGTTTCCGTATCCGTATCAGACTGAAACCGCACACCCTGGGCTTCAAGCTCTGTGCGCAATTCGGCAAAATTCTCGATAATGCCGTTATGAACAATCGCAACCTGCTCTGTGGAATGCGGATGGGCATTGCGCTCGGTTGGTGCGCCATGGGTGGCCCAGCGTGTGTGGCCAATGCCGATATTACCACTCAAAGGCTCAGCATTGAGGCGATTTTCCAGATTAACCAGCTTGCCTTCAGCGCGGCGGCGCTCAATCTGATCATGCACCAATGTGGCAATACCGGCAGAATCATAACCGCGATATTCAAGTCGCTTCAATGCATCCACAAGCCGCATTGCAACCGGCTGTTTGCCGACAATACCAATAATTCCGCACATAGAGTTTGTTCCTGTTGCCAGTTTGTTTCTGTTGCGTCGCTGATTCAGGTTTGGCTTATCAGCCCTATAGGCACAGATTACCAACCATCTTAAATTAAAAAATGAATCTTCAGCGATAATTATTTATTTTTATTGGCTTTAATGGCCTTGTATTTCTCGCGAAGAACTTGTGCCCGCCCTTCTTTATTGATCTGCCTTGCCCGCCCGAGCGCCAGTGCATTTTCCGGCACTTCATCCGTGATCACGCTGCCGGACGCCACATAAACGCCATTGCCAATTGTCAGTGGTGCCACCAAAGCCGCATTGGAGCCGATAAAGGCATTGCTCCCGATAATAGTTCTGAACTTGTTATAGCCATCATAATTGCAGGTGATCACTCCGGCGCCGATATTGCTGCCCTCACCCACGCTTGCATCACCGATATAGGATAAATGATTAACTTTTGCGCCTGCACCGATATCGGCATTTTTCACCTCGCAGAAATTGCCGACCTTGGCTTTTTCCGCCAATTTTGCCCCCGGGCGCAAACGCGCAAACGGGCCGATACTGGTATTGGCGCCGATCTGTGCACCTTCAATATGGGAAAATGCATGGATCACCGCACCGGAAGCCACATGCACTTTTGCACCAAAAAACACATTCGGCTCAATCAGCACATCCGGCTCAATCTGCGTATCATGGGCAAAAAACACCGTTTCCGGTGCAATTAGCGTTACGCCGGAGAGCATAACCTCACGGCGCTTGCGTGCCTGCCACAGGTTTTCAGCCTCAGCCAGTTCTGCGCGGTTATTAATACCGATCACATTTTCAACCGGCACTTCAATAGCAATAACATTCAGCCCTTGCGCATGTGCCAGCTTCACCACATCAGTGAGATAATATTCACCTTTTGCATTATCGTTTTTGACGGCGGAAATTAATTGCAGTGCAACTTTGCCGCTCAGTGCCATCAACCCGCCATTGCAAAAATTGATTTTGCGCTGCTCCTCGCTCGCATCTTTTTCTTCAATAATCGCAACAAGCTTGCCGTTTTCCTCAATCAGGCGGCCATAGCCTGCCGGATTTTCCGGGCGAAAGCCCATCACCACAATATCCGCGCCTTGTGCAAGCTTTTCACGCGCGGCACGCAGCGATGTCTCTTCAATCAGCGGCGTATCACCAAAAACCACCAGCACATCATCATAACTGTCAGCCAGTGCCTCGCGTGCTGCCAAAACAGCATGAGCCGTGCCAAGACGCTCGCTTTGCGTAAAAAACCGCGCAGCATCATTAATTCCGGCAACAGCTTTCTTCACATCTTCCGCACCGCGGCCAACAACAACGGCAAGGCTGCTTTTTTCATTTTCCAGACAAGCACCCTGCACCGCCTTGACCACATGCCCCACAAGCGGCAGGCCGGCAATGGGATGCAGCACCTTGGATATGGCTGATTTCATACGGGTGCCCTCGCCGGCAGCAAGGATGATAGTCAGGCAGGATCTTGAACGCATAGTTTTTCCGTATAATTCCGGTCTGAAAATTCAGAACCACTTTATATTTGCAAAACGTATAGATTTATTTACCCGTCATGGCGATACGATATTTTTATGAAAAACAGCGTAAGGGTAACATTTGGGCACAGCTTGTAATGCTTATTGCCATCAGCCAATCTTGCCAAGAATCGGAAATGTTTCCAGCAGCCAGAAAGCAAAAGACTGCATGCCGCCGCTAAGAAACAGAATTCCGGCAGCAACAAGCAACAAGCCCATCAGCTTTTCCACCTTGCCCATATGCACACGAAAACGTGACAAAAACTGCATGAATGCACCGGAGAACATGGCAGCGATTATAAAAGGAATGCCAAGCCCGAGAGAATAGACTGCAAGCAATACCGCACCATCAAGTACGGAAGCTTTAGAGCCTGCCAGTGTAAGAATTGGCCCTAATACAGGGCCTATACAGGGTGTCCAGCCAAAGGCAAAGGCCAGCCCCATAATATAAGCGCCGAGTGGTGTGGCGGGAGCCGATCGCGCCTGAAAACGCGCCTCGCGTGATAAAAAGGACAACCGCACAAGCCCGAGAAAATTAAGTCCCATTACAATAATGACCAGACCTGCAAGAACAGCAATTTCCGCCTGCCACTGACGAAGAAACGCACCGATTGACGACGCGCTGGCGCCAAGTGCTACAAAAACAGTGGTAAAACCAAGCACAAAGGCAAAAGATGTGAGCAACAGGCGCATGCGGTTATGTGCAGCTTCCTCTGCATCGCCGCCTTTGCGAAAATCATCCACACTCACACCCGCCATATAACAAAGATAGGGCGGCACCAAAGGCAGCACACAGGGTGACAAAAATGACAATGCACCTGCTCCCAAAGCTGTCAGATAAGAAATATCAATTGCCATCATCCTGCCCTGTCATATCGCGCTGGTAGCTGGAGCTATATCCGGTAACCTTTTCTCTATAATTAAAGAAAATGCACCATCGCTCATTTTGCCTCATATGTTTTTTCAACCATAGAGCGGTCACCCTCCTGATCCGGATTATCATATTGTGTATACGCAAAACCGCTTCACGGTTTTGTTTTAATATGCCTTCAACCCGAAACAATATTATTCTTCAAGCCAGCCTTATAGCCATAAAAACAGCGAAGAGAAACCATAATGCGCATCACAACAGGCGCATCCGCTTATGCAAGGGAATTTTCAGGCTGACAAAACCTACTGATTCAAGAATCAATCGTACAAACAATGGCTTGGATGAATCGTTTTATAAAAATTATACTCTTCATACGCCTCAGATTATGCAAGCTGACATAAACTTAAACGTGAAAACAAATATATTACACACTTATAAGTTGTATTTTTTGCCTGCATCTGGGGAAAAACTCAAAAAATATGAAAAAAACAGCTGTTCTGCATCAAAACAGTGATTTTGGGTGTTGACGATCGCGTCATCCCCCCCTATGTATCGCCGCACTTGCAGAGCATTACCGAGGTGCTCCTGAGAAGACCACAAGGTCTCAAGAATTGCAAGAGCGCGTAGCTCAGCCGGTAGAGCAACTGACTTTTAATCAGTAGGTCCACGGTTCGAACCCGTGCGCGCTCACCAATTCCTTCATCTCTCCAAACAAAAGCATATAATATTTTTACACAGCTTGCTTTGCAGGCTTTTTCTATTTTGGTTACTATGCCTTGTCTGGCTGCAAACACTGCATTTAAATATTTGTTAACCGACACACATATTGCAAAGCAGCTACGATCTTATCACTTTATTATAATTTTCGTATAAAATAAATTATAAATATGTGTTTTCAATTATTGAAGCGCAAGCAATAAGTTCTGACAGTTTGCCTCGTTTGAAAATGCAATAACATACTCCATTCCATGATATTTACTCACTATTTGGGAAAAATGATGAAAATTGTCTATTATAACTGGGTTGATCATGATGATATTCAAAAGCGTGGCGGCGGTGTAAGTATTTATCAAAAAAATGTCGCATCCAGCCTTGGCCATGATAAGGTTTATTACATATCATCAGGTGTTTATTACGATCCGTTTGACAGAACACCCCGGCTTATCCGCAAAAGAAATAAATTTTATATACAAAACTCTGCCGCACTTGCTCCATCTCATTTTTCCTTTTCAGCAAGGGCTCAGTTATCCGATGATCAAACAAGCAAAATTTTTATTGAGGCTCTCACGCATATAGGCAATCCGAATATTATTCACTTCAATAATCTGGAAGGTATCCCTGTCAGCATATTACCTGAGATTAAAAAGGAATTTCCCAATACGAAAATCGTTTTTTCAGTACATAATTATTATGCCTTCTGTCCTCAGGTTAATCTATGGAACAGAGAAAAACGGCATTGTGACGAATTTAACGGAGGAAAAGCCTGTATTAACTGTATCAGTGAACACCCTTATCCTGAAAGCATCCGTAAGGCTTACTCACTGAGTGAAAAGCTTCATAATATAGGTATAAAAGAAGATACAAAAACATTTTCAAGAATATGGCAAACGGCTGTTACTTCTAATACTGTTTTCAACAAATTCAAAAAAATAATTCTTCCTGAAAAGAAAACATGTCAAGATTATATTAATTTTTCACAAAATTACGATTATTTTACAGAAAGACGCCCAATATTCGTCAATACAATCAATAAATATTGTGATATTATTCTCCCAGTTTCAGAGCGGGTTCGGGAAATTTGCCTGCAATACGGACTTGAAGATCAACTGTTACATACATGTTATATCGGTACTGATCATGCCAAATATTTCAATACAAATCATCGAAATAACCGCAAAGTCCGGAGTATAGGTTATTATGGTTATATGCGACGGGATAAAGGTTTCTATTTCTTTCTGAAAGTTTTAAAAAGAATTCCTGATGATCTGGCAAAACATATGAGTGTAATTATTGCCGCCAAAAATACGGATCACCATGCCTTTGTACAAATACGCGATCTTACTCAAAAATTTGACAATGTCATTTTTGCTGATGGATACAATGCTGCCAGCCAGGAAAAGCTGCTGGCTATGACCGACCTTGTCGTGATCCCTCCCCTATGGGAAGATAATCTTCCTCAGGTTGCCATAGAGGCCAACTGCCACAATGTACCACTTTTTTGCAGCGATAAGGGGGGGGGCTGCAGAGATTACCGGCAGGAATCCGTTATTTACCTTTCAGGCCGGCTCAATAAATGATTTTTTGCAAAAACTGACAGAAATCCTCAAAACCGGAATTACGCAAGAAAATTATTGGATTAAAACGATGCGCCCCATAACTATGGAAGAGCATATTGCTGAACTAAAACGAATTTATCAAAAAATTACACAGACAAAGGAAATGGCAAGCAATATAAAGGCTGCGGCAAGTATATAAATGCCCCTCTGCAGATACACATATCGATACCGGCAGCGGTCTTAAAACGCCGCCGGTAATGCAAAATGTGCCGTTTTGCCGTCTGCTGTTTATTGTTTTCCGGTCGCCATAAAGGCAGCCATAATACCCAGCAGGCACAGTACGCCAATGCCTAAAGCAACATAAGCGGCAGCCGTTGCAAGTGATTCACCGCCTGCTGTCATCAATGTGCCGGCCAGTGCGGATGTGACTGAAAACGCAATCAATTGTGTGGTGGTAATTGCCGCCGCAGCCTTGCCACCTTCCGCCGGATCTGTGGTGCTGCTCATTGCAGCCACACCAAGCAGCGGCCATGCAATGCCAATGCCCGCACCGGCCACAAAAAGCGCAACCGCCCATGTGCCAACGGTAAACAGGTTTGCATTTTCTGCCTGCAGCAAACCATAAGCCACAAGCCCGATTGTTAACAATACAGGCCCCATGCGTATAGCGCGTTTTCTTGCCGCCTGCCCCTCAACGGATACTACAAACAATTGCGCAATCACCCAGGCCAGTGACAGGACTGCGCCAAGAAAACCGGCAATAAGCGGAGAAAGACCAGCCAGTTGCTGGCCAAAAAGCGGTATAAAATTTTCCACCATTACACCGGCACTCAATGCTGCAACTGTGAGATAAACCCATTTTAACGGATTGCCGCGTTTATAGGTAATGCGCGGCAAAATCGTATTGGAGGATTTCCTCTCAATAGAGACAAATGCAATCAAAAAGACAATACCAATGCCGATGGCAATCAAAGTGGGCCAGCCAATAGGTAAAATGGAACTGACACTGATTGCTACAATTGCCAATAGCAGCGGCAGCAAGGATGCAAGCGGCAATGGTGATTTGTAGCCGGCAATTTTAACCCCGCGGAAAGAACGTTGTGAAATCGTAATCAGCAACAAAGATGCAATGGCAAGCGCACCATAAGCCCAGCGCCACAGGCCGAATTCAGCGAATATTCCGCCAAGTGCAGGGCCAAAAAGCGTGCCAAGCCCCCACATTGCTGAAACCGCTCCGGTTGCTTTTGCCCATAGGGCTTCCGGCAATGATGAGCGGATTACCGCATAGCCGAGACCGGCCAGCAAACCGCCACCAAGCCCCTGCACTATGCGGCCAATGATTAAAAACTCCATATTGGCGCTGGCTGCATTGAAGATTGCGCCAAGTGCAAACACTATAAATGCAATAAGATAGGCAAATGTGGGCCCTTTCCATTCCAGCACACGGCTCACAAAAAGCGAGGCAATAATAGCTGCAATCACAAAGGATGTGGTGACCCAGGCATAATATTGCTGGCCGCCTATATCGGCCACGATGGAGGGCATCAAAGCTGCTGTGAAATACAAGTTCATGGCATAAAGCAGCACGCCGCCTGCCAAAACCAGCACCACAGCCAGATTGCGGCCGGAAAACAGGTCAGACCAGCCTCCATGCGCAACAGCTGCGCCGGTATGGTCTGTTTTTACCGAAGATTTGGTCACGGAATATCTCCTGAAAGAGGTTAGAAAGCACTGCGCCGGTTTATGCAGGACAGAGCCAGAACGATGAGCGCGAATAACAAAACAATCACAGGCGCAACGGCATGGCCGTAATCGCCGTTAATCAGTGTTGTCAGGGAAGCGGCTGCCATAATCAGCGAAGCAAGCATTGCGCCATAAGCTCTCAAACTGCGGAAAAACAACAAGATAGCAGCGATAAACTCCAAAACTCCTGTCACATAATGGAACCATGAGGGGTAACCCCAATTGGCATAGGCTGCGGCATTTTCCGGAGAAATGATGATATTTCCGTAGGCTCCGTATAAAAAAAAGGCAGCCAGAAGCGAGCCGAGAATCCGGCTTAATGTGGATTGCAAGTCAGACACGAAACCTCGCAAAAATCTGAATTTTCATTTGAAAACTATCAAACGGCTCGACAAAAATGCTGCATTGCCGTAAATAGTATGATCACTCTATTTATAAATTTCACTCAGGTCAATCATAATTAGAGTGATTATTCTAATAATTTTGGTGAAGCTATGGCGAGAAAAATCAATCCGGACAAGCACGAGGAAAAACGTCTGGAAATTCTGGAGGCTGCGCATCGCTGTTTTCTGCGCCATGGGTTGCAGGGGGCATCAATTGCAATGATTTGCAAGGAGGCTGCAATCAGCCCCGGGCATCTTTATCATTATTTTGCCAATAAAGAGGCGATTGTGGAGCAAATGGCGCAGGATTATCTGCAGCAATTGCACAGCCATTTTCACAACCACCCTGAAGGACAGGACACAGCAACCATATTGCTTTCTGAATTGTGGAGTATGGAAGGCTGGGATGACCTTGATCATTGCCGGATTCTCTTTGAGCTTCTGGCAGAAGCCGGCCGCAATGACCGCGTGCGGGAAATATTACGTGAAAACACCACCGGAATCCGACATATGCTGGTAGAAACCCTTAAAACAGCACAAGAGAAAGGGCAGATTGATAAAAGCCTTGATCCGGAGCAAACCGGCGCTGTGCTTATTGCCGTGCTTGATGCCGCACCTATGCTGCCGCTTATGGCTCCGGGTATGGATTTTGAGCAATGCCGCCGGATTATCACCACAATGATACGCCGTTTTTTACAGCCGCAAACATCTGCGCAAACATCTGCAACGCCGCTTTAAAAAATATTTGAAACACGTTTTTAAAGGCTTGACTTTGGCAGAAAATAAAAAGAACATTAAGTGAACAAACGTGAGGTTCTGCTAATGTTGATCGCGAAAAAACCGGAAGAAAAATTTATTATCATCCCCTATCGCCAGAACAAGAAAAAGCTGGTTGCGGCGGAGATGCGTCCGGCCTCCAGCGAGGCAGGCGCAATAAAAATTGCAACATCCATGGCAGCAAGATTTGCCGGTGTTGCAGCCTATGCCGTGCAGGTTGATGAGGAAAGCGGCGATATGAATGAGCCGCGCCTGCTTGTAAAATTTGGCTCTGTTGCTGAAATGAGTGAAGATTAATCGCTTTATTTCAACCTTGTTTAAGTGAAACAGGAAATCAGTCCATCAGACTGATTTCCCTCCTCAAGGCCTCATAATTCCTCAGGGCTCATAATTTTTGCATAGGTTTTTGATTGAAATTTTTAATATGGAGCAGATACGGACAGCCTTTAAATATCAGCGCGGATAATTTGTTTTTGCGCGCCAAGGCCGGTAATTCCAAGTTCCACCACATCCCCCGCCTTGAGATAGCGCGGCGGTTTCATCCCCATGCCCACGCCGGGCGGTGTGCCGGTTGCAATAATATCGCCCGGATGCAGTGACATAAATTGCGAGAGATAAGAGACAAGATATGCAACTCCGTAAATCATGGTATTGCTGGAGCCGCGCTGCATCACTGCACCGTTAACCTTCAACCAAATATCGAGATTTTGCGGATCGGCAATCTCATCTTTTGTAACAAGCCAGGGGCCAACCGGGCCGAATGTGTCGCAGGATTTTCCCTTAGTCCACTGCCCTTGCCGCTCTGTCTGAAATGATCGTTCCGACACATCATGCACCACGCAATAGCCGGCCACATAATCTAATGCCTCCGCCACATTGACATATTTTGCACTTTTGCCAATGACAATGCCAAGCTCCGCCTCCCAATCTGTTTTTTGTGAGCCGCGCGGTATAATCACATCATCATAAGGCCCGTTAATGGCCGAGGTGGCTTTCATAAAAATAATCGGCTCCGGCGGCACTGAGGCCCCGGTCTCCTCCGCATGGTCAGAATAATTTAGCCCGATGCAAATAAATTTACCCGTGCCGCCCACACAAGGCCCGATACGTGGCTGCCCCTCCACCCGCGGCAGTTTTGTCAGGTCGGTCTTTGCCAGTTGCGCCAAGGCTGCGGGCGCCAGATTATCACCGGCAATATCCGTAATAAGACCACCAAGATCGCGGATGTATCCCTCACCATCCAGAACAGCAGGCTTCTCCTGTCCCTTCTCCCCGTAACGCAGCAATTTCATATATCCCACTCCGCATTGCGGCGGCTTTTACACCACCTTTATTTAAAACCGCACATTCCGCCTTGGCCGCCTGAGCCGATAAAATATCCGGTAAAATATCTTTACATTTATTACCGGTATCTGGCAGATCCTGCCAGTTTTAACCGCTATCACATATGCAACAAAGCAAATCACATATTTTTTACAGTCGCACCCGGACATCATTATTCTTCTGATCTGCACCGCATCATGCATCCCACATAATTGGACTTTCGAAATAACATGATAAGCCTATGATGATATTGCTTCAGCTTAATATATGCCGGAGCAAGCATAGGCGATGTGACATTGCGCACATATCTCAGATTGAACTCCTCATGATACCTATTCACTATTCACCCCGTTTGGATTCAAACGGGGTCTTTTTTTATTCTCAACCCTCAATGCAACATTATAATGTTATATAATAACAGTTATTATCTCCGCAGCAGTAGACAACAGACCTGAATATATTTATTCATTGTTACGTTATTACATATCAAATTGAGGTTAATGATGCTGAAACGGCTAAAATGCGCAACTGCGCTCGGGTTATTAGGCTCCATGCTGGCAGCAGGCCATGCCAATGCAGACGAACACAAACAAATCTGGCGCCTATTTGTTGCAGATCATACCAAACCGGTTGTGCGTGCGCTTGATCTGGAAAGCGGGAAAGAACTTGGAAAATTTGATCTGAAAGGCTATGCCGCTCTTACCGGCAGCACATCCGGCGAAACCGTCTTTGCCGTGCAAACAGAAGATGATGTGGTAAATGTGATTAAAACCGGCATTCGTCTTTCTGATCATGGTGATCACCGCGATCTGGAAATATCTGATGCGGCTTTGCTGGAACAAAAATTTGAGGGCAAACGGCCGGTTCATGCGGTGATGCATGGTGATAAGGCTGTGCTGTTTTTTGACCGTGAAGGCAAAGCACAGCAACTGTCTGAACAAGATGTTTTGCAGGGCAAGGCAGAGGTAAAAATTATTGAAGCCACCGCCCCGCACCACGGAGTTGTGGTGCCTTTTGGCGCGCAATATCTGGTTTCTGTGCCCAATCTTGAGGCAGAAACCAAACCGGATGCCCTGCCCCCGCGCCTTGGCCTGCGTGTTCTGGAGGCCGATGGCACGCAGAGCGGTGATGTCGCCACCTGCACAGCCTTGCATGGTGAAGCCACATCTGCCAGCCTTGTGGCTTTTGGCTGTGAAGAAGGCGTGCTGATTGCCAGCCCCGCAAAAGATAAAAAAGCCGCCCTCAAAATGCTTAACTATGGCGATGATTTGCCAAAAGGTAAGGTCTCCACATTGCTTGGCAGCAAGGCTATGCAATTTTTCCTCGGCAATTATGGTGAAGACAAAATTGCACTGATTGATCCGGAAAGTGAAACGCCTTACCGGCTGGTTGATCTGCCAACACGCCGCGTGGACTTTGCCCTTGATTCTGCCCGTCTGAAAAATGCCTATGTGCTGACAGAAGATGGCAATCTTCATCTCATCAATATTCTTGACGGCACAATTACCCGCACTGAAAAAGTGACCGAGCCCTATAGCAAGGATGGTCATTGGCGTGATCCGCGCCCGCGCCTTGCCGTTGCCGGAGATCATATTGCCATTACCGATCCCCGCCACAGCCTGATAAGACTGATCAATATTGAAAACTTTAAGGAAGAGCGCACCATTGCAGTGCCGGATCAACCTTTCAGTATTGTTGCCGTTGGCGGTTCCGGCGCACAGCATTAAGCTGTTTTCACTTTGCTGAAGCTTAAAAAACAAGCCCCGCAAATTGAGCTTGCGGGGCTTTTCTTCTGCACTATTTCAGATGATCAATGCGCTGTTCCCACAACCGCATCATCATCACCGGCATTGGTGATAATCGGTGTTTCCGGTTCAACCCAGTCGATAGGTTCCGGCTGGCGTGTCAGCGCATGATCAAGCACCTCGCCGACAAAGGAAACCGGAATAATCTCCAAGGCATTTTTCACATTATCCGGAATCTCGGCCAGATCCTTGGCATTTTCTTCCGGAATCAGCACTTTTTTAATGCCACCGCGCAAGGCCGCCAGCAGTTTTTCCTTCAATCCGCCAATTGGCAGAACACGGCCGCGCAGTGTGACCTCACCGGTCATGGCAACATCCTTGCGCACCGGAATACCGGTTAATACAGAAACAATTGCCGTAACCATGGCCGTACCGGCAGAAGGACCATCCTTCGGCGTTGCGCCTTCCGGCACATGCACGTGAATGTCGCGCTTATCAAACAATGGCGGCTCAATGCCAAAATCCACCGCACGGGAGCGCACATAGGATGCAGCAGCCGAAATGGACTCCTTCATCACATCGCGCAAATTACCGGTAACAGTCATGCGACCCTTACCCGGCATCATCACGCCTTCAATGGTCAGCAATTCACCGCCCACTTCCGTCCATGCCAGTCCGGTAACAACGCCCACCTGATCCTCACCGTCAATCTGCCCGTAGCGGAACTTCATCACGCCAAGATAATCGGCAATATTATCCCGTGTTACATGTACAGATTTAGCCTTTTTACGCGCAATTTCCGTAACAGCCTTACGCGCCAGCTTCATTATCTCACGCTCAAGGCTGCGCACGCCGGCTTCGCGGGTGTAATGCTGGATAATGCTGAGGATAGCGCCTTCATCAACCGAAAATTCTTTCGGCTGCAAGGCATGTTCCTTGATTGCCTTTGGCAGCAAGTGCCGTTTGACGATTTCCAGTTTCTCATCCTCGGTATAGCCGGCAATACGGATGATCTCCATACGGTCGAGCAGAGGCCCCGGAATATTGAGCGAATTTGCTGTTGTCACAAACATCACATTGGAGAGGTCATATTCCACCTCCAGATAGTGATCCATAAAGGTTGCATTCTGCTCCGGGTCCAGCACTTCCAACATGGCTGATGCCGGATCACCGCGAAAATCCTGCCCCATCTTGTCAATCTCATCGAGAAGGAACAGCGGGTTGGATTTTCCGGCCTTTTTCATCGACTGGATAACCTTGCCCGGCATGGAGCCGATATAGGTTCTGCGATGGCCGCGAATTTCAGCTTCATCACGCACACCGCCAAGCGACATGCGCACATATTCACGCCCCGTTGCCTTGGCAATGGAGCGCGCCAGCGAGGTTTTACCCACTCCCGGAGGGCCGACAAGACAAATGATCGGGCCTTTGATCTTGGAAGCGCGCGATTGTACGGCAAGATATTCGACAATACGCTCCTTAACTTTTTCAAGGCCATAATGTTCCGTATCCAGCACCTCTTCAGCAAAGGCCAGATCGGTTTTAACCTTGGATTTTTTGCCCCATGGCAGGGACAAAAGCCAGTCAAGATAATTGCGCACCACCGTGGCTTCAGCAGACATCGGGCTCATCGAGCGCAGCTTTTTCATCTCTGCCTGCGCTTTTTCCGCCGCTTCCTTGCTCAGTTTTGTCTTGGCGATGCGATCTTCCAGCTCGGCCAGTTCATCACGGCCATCCTCACCATCGCCCAGCTCTTTCTGAATCGCCTTCATCTGCTCATTCAGATAATATTCGCGCTGGGTCTTCTCCATCTGGCGTTTGACACGCGAACGGATGCGCTTTTCAACCTGAAGAACGGAAATTTCCGATTCCATATATTCCAGAGCTTTTTCAAGACGCTCACGAACCGACAGGATCGAAAGCATTTCCTGCTTTTCCGCAATCTTGACAGCCAGGTGTGAAGCCACCGTATCAGCCAGTTTTGAAGGATCATCAATCTGGCTGGCTGCACTGACAACCTCCGGCGAGATCTTCTTGTTCAGTTTCACATAATTTTCAAAATCGCTCATTACAGAGCGCGCCAGCGCTTCAATCTCTACCGGCTCTTCTTCCGGCAGATCCAATATTGTGGCATAGGCTTCATGATAATCTTCACGTGCACTGAATTGCGTAATTCTGGCACGGGCAACGCCTTCCACCAACACTTTTACCGTGCCGTCAGGCAATTTCAGCAGCTGTAAAACATTGGCCACGGTGCCGATTTCATAAATCGCATCATTGGCCGGCTCATCATCAGCCGCATTTTTCTGGGTGGCCAGCAATATCTGCTTGTCAACACCCATCACTTCTTCAAGCGCACGGATTGATCTTTCACGGCCGACAAAAAGCGGCACAATCATATGCGGGAAGACAACAATATCGCGCAACGGCAATACGGCATAGAGCCCGTCCTGCCCGTCCGGTGTCTTCAACTCTGTATCCGTCATTTCAAGTCCTTTCCCGGGCAAGTGCCCGATCGCCCCATAATGACCCCCGTTCACCAGCAAATCACTATGTGCATCGACTATATAATTGGCCACGCGGTGCAGCTATTTCAAGCACTGTTTACGCTTCATACAGCAGAATAAATCAGCGCATTTATACCCCTGCAGCCAAACTGCAATTTCCGTATTTGTTTTGCCCGTGCATTTTACGGGGCGCAAAACATTCATATTATCAATGCTGAATATTAAAAGCACCCAGAACTTCTCCTGAGCGCCTTTAAAATTTAACAAAAGAATTATCAGGAAAGTTCCGGCATTTTATGCCGAAACCGTTCCCTTCTCATCCTTGCGGTCGCTGTAGATATAAAGGGGCTGCGCCTTGCCATCCACAACCTCACCGGAGATGACAACTTCACGCACACCTTCCAGTGTTGGTAGATCAAACATGGTATCCAGCAGAATTTTTTCCATAATTGACCGCAATCCGCGGGCACCGGTCTTACGTTCCACAGCCTTTGCGGCAATCGCCTGCAAAGCCTCGTCATGGAATGTCAGCTGCACATCTTCCATCTCAAACAGGCGCTGATATTGCTTGACCAGAGCATTTTTCGGCTCGGACAGAATCTTGACCAGAGAGGCAATATCCAGATCTTCCAGCGTTGCAATAACCGGCAAACGGCCAACAAATTCCGGAATAAGGCCGAACTTCACCAGATCTTCCGGCTCCAGCTCATGGAAAATTGCCCCGATCCGGCGCTCATCGGGTGCTTTAACCGTGGCGCTGAAGCCGATGGAAGTTTTTTCACCGCGTGATGAAATGATTTTATCAAGGCCGGCAAAGGCACCGCCGCAGATAAACAAGATATTGGTTGTATCCACCTGCAGGAATTCCTGCTGCGGATGTTTGCGCCCGCCCTGTGGCGGCACGGAAGCCACAGTGCCTTCCATAATTTTCAGCAAGGCCTGCTGCACACCCTCACCTGACACATCGCGGGTGATCGACGGATTATCGGCCTTGCGGCTGATTTTATCCACCTCATCAATATAAACAATGCCGCGCTGCGCCCGTTCAACATTATAATCAGCAGCCTGCAACAGTTTAAGGATGATATTTTCAACATCCTCACCCACATAGCCGGCCTCGGTCAGTGTTGTGGCATCTGCCATGGTAAACGGCACATCAATAATACGCGCCAAGGTCTGTGCCAGATAGGTCTTGCCGCAACCGGTAGGCCCTACAAGTAGAATATTGGATTTTGCCAGTTCAACATCACCGCTTTTTGGCTGATTGGCCAGACGCTTATAATGATTATGAACCGCAACCGAGAGAACACGCTTGGCATGTGCCTGACCGATAACATAATCATCCAGCACCGCCATAATCTCCTGCGGCGTGGGCACACCTTCACGTGATTTCACCATAGAGGATTTATTTTCCTCACGGATGATATCCATACACAGCTCGACACACTCATCGCAGATAAAAACGGTCGGCCCCGCAATCAGCTTGCGCACCTCGTGCTGGCTTTTTCCGCAAAAGGAGCAATAGAGCGTATTCTTTGAATCGCCACTGCCGTTGCTGACTTTGCTCATCGCAGTTTCCTTTCAGTAATGGCCACCTGTTTCAAACGGCAGGCGCCAAGTTCTAACCGTTACGTCTTCCCGACCGAAACCGACATAAACGGCAGTCGTCATGCTTTATCCGATAGCGGAATCGCTCATTGATCGCCAGAAACTTACGCGGCTATGGTACGCTACGCCTGTATTTTGGCATTCAGTAAGGCCGGCCCGCCCGATTTGCAGCGGCAGACAAACCCGATATCGCCCAGCCAGCCGCAAAATCCGTCATATATTTTCTAAGCACAAGACCCAAACAATCACTTAACGCGCATACAACATAAACAGGCAAAAGACGCTTTTACAAGCTGCACAACACATTGTTTCAGCCTGTCCGCTGTTAAGGAATGCTAATGGCAGATAAAATATGGCCAAAATGATACAAAGCCGCTTTATTCTGCCATTAATCCTTATTTTTGCTTTCCCGACATCCTAAAAACCTATCTGTTTTATGCAAAACAGATGATTTCGGGCTGCTCAATCCTTCTTTTCGCCCATATCACGTGATTCGATCACCTTATCAATAAGGCCGAATTCCAGTGCTTCCTGCGCTGTCATAAAGTGATCACGGTCGAGTGTGCGCTCAATCGTGTCATAATCACGGCCGGTATGTTTGACATAGATTTCATTGAGGCGGCGCTTCATCTTGATAATATCCTGCGCATGGCGCTCAATATCAGAAGCCTGCCCCTGAAAACCGCCAGATGGCTGGTGCACCATGATGCGGGCATTTGGCAGCGCCAGACGCTGGCCAGTGGCGCCTGCTGTCAGCAACAGCGAGCCCATAGATGCCGCCTGCCCCATGCAGAGTGTGGAAACCGGCGGCTTGATAAACTGCATCGTATCATAAATTGCCATACCGGATGTCACCACACCGCCCGGAGAATTAATATACATTTCAATCGGCTTGTTCGGATTTTCCGCCTCAAGAAACAACAGCTGCGCACAGATTAGCATAGCCATATTATCTTCAACCGGCCCGTTGACAAAAATAACGCGCTCTTTGAGAAGACGCGAAAAAATATCATAGGCCCGCTCGCCGCGTGCAGTCTGCTCAACCACCATCGGGACCAGATTCATAACGGTTTCAATTGGATCTCTCATCATTAACTGCCTTTGGCTATCGGAGAACGCAGCAAAGCACTGCCGTCAGGATTCGTGAATATTCCATACATAGGGCGAGGCAGCCCCGTTTCGCAAGATGTTGAAACGCAAACATACTAGCCCGCAGCAGTCTCCTGTTTCATACTTACTGAAATCTAAACAATTTCAGCTTTTTTATGTATTACAATCCGCGTTTGGCCACAGAAGCATATTTATCGCGGAATTTCTGCGCTGAACCGGCAGTCATATCGGCATTGATAATGACCGTACCGTCTTCCTCATCCTGACGGCGCACATTGCTGCCATGACGATAAATCCAGTCAATCAGGCCGAATTGCCCGGGACGCAGGCTGACCTGCAGCTTTTCCATAGCGCCGGAAATGCGGCTTTCAACCAGAGCCAGCAATTCTTTCGTGCCTTGTCCGGTGAGGGCAGAAAGCGGAACGGGGCGCACATTCTCATGGCTGCCGCTGCTTAAATTTTCGGCACTGTCCTGCATTGATGCGCTCAGCCGGTCGATCTTGTTCCAGACTTCAATCACCCGTTCATCGCCTTTTTTGATGCCAAGCCCTGCAAGTATGGCCTCCACATCCTCAGCCTGGGCCGCATTATCAGGATCAGACATGTCACGCACATGCAGGATAAGATCTGCCTCCACCACCTCTTCCAGCGTTGCCTTGAACGCAGCAACCAGATGGTGCGGCAGATTGGAGATGAAACCAACCGTATCAGACAGGATAACAAGATCACCATGCGGCAGGCGCAAACGGCGCAATGTCGGGTCAAGCGTGGCAAACAACATATCCTCGGCCAGCACATCCGCGCCGGTCAGACGATTGAACAGGGTTGACTTGCCCGCATTGGTATAACCAACCAGAGCCACCACCGGATGCGGCACCTTGCGCCGCTTACTGCGATGCAGCTGGCGCGTGCGCACAACCGTATCCAGCTCACGCCTGATACGCAGGATTTTCTCCTGCAGCATGCGCCGGTCAGCCTCAATCTGGGTTTCACCGGGCCCGCCCATAAAGCCGCCGCCGCCACGCTGACGCTCAAGGTGCGTCCAGCTGCGAACCAAACGCCCTTTCTGATAATTCAGATGCGCCAGCTCCACCTGCAAGCTCCCTTCACGGGTTTGCGCACGGCGGCCAAAAATTTCCAGAATCAGGCCGGTACGGTCAATCACCTTAACCTTCCACTCGCGCTCCAGATTGCGCTGTTGCACCGGCGTCAGCGGATGATCAACAATCACCAGCTCAATTTCCTGCTGCTCAATGCGTTCTGCAATTTCTTCAACCTTGCCGCTGCCAAGCAAAGTGGCCGGGCGCGGCTGCGCTGTCTGCACCAAAAAACTGTCAATAATATTGAGATCAATTGCCCGCGCCAAACCCGCGGCCTCTTCAAGGCGCGCCTCATCACTGCGGCGATATTTCGGGCGCTCACTCTCATCCTGATCCGTTACCAGTGCATAACGCTCCGGCAAAACCGGCACCACAACAAAAGCCCGCGTTTGCGCTATTTTTGTTGTAAAAGGCTTTCTATTGCCTTTTACAGCGGCAGTCTCCCTGCCATTATCATCAGCTGATAATTCATACCGCTCCGCCCTGTTCATCTCTGTCGCCTGGTCAGCTGCGGGATCATTGCGTTTTTTCAAATGTATATCCTGATTTCATCTCAATATAACGGCAAAGCTTTTAAGCCCGCCCTGCACTCACCAGATAATCATCAATCCGGCCTGCATCAATGCACGCAGCGCAGATAATTATTGGCGTATTTACAAACAAATATATCCGCAGACCCGAAGGCACTGCGGATACAGACGCAATCAAAACTTCAAAAATTTGCTGTAAAAACCTGAAGATATTATTCTTCTTCGCCCTCAAACATCTGCACTGGCTGGCTTGGCATAATGGTTGAAATAGCATGTTTATAAACCAGTTGCGAATGCCCGTCGCGGCGCAGCAATACACAGAAATTATCAAAGGATGTCACAATACCTGTCAGCTTTACGCCGTTAATAAGAAAAATTGTCAGAGAAATTTTCTGTTTGCGTACAGAATTCAGAAAAAGATCCTGAAGGTTTTGCGATCGTTCAGCCATTTTTTATTCCTTTATTCGATCCGCAGCCGGTACAGATATATAAATAAGCAAACCCATTGATAAAACAAACCTGAATACAGATTATTTTATAAACGGATCAATTCAAAACGCCGGTTCAGGATATATATCCTGTTTATCCGGTTTCAACATCTGACTCTGATACTGCACCCGCATCCTGATATAGAATCAATATTTGCGGGGATAATCCCACATTTTGCAATGGGTTAACAGGCCGCTATTTTTTCCGCAATAACAAAATGCCACACAGCCAAAACACATACAAATTCAACAATAGTTTATATATTTATAAACAAAAACTTTCTCACATATGCACTGCCAATATGCAATTACAACTATTCGGCAGATTGTTCTCCGGTCTGTTTGAGCATCCATTCATAAAAGCTGCCCTTGCGCGCCACCAGCACATCCGGACTTTTACGGTGAATATGAAAACCGATAAATTCAGGATGGTTCAGCGGTTCAAGCCCGTATTGCGGCTCAAAAATCTTCAAACAATCGCGCGCCGTCCAGTAATAGAAACTTTCTTTCGGCGCGGATGTTTCAAAACAACCATATTTTTTAGCCAGTCTTGATATGCCGTCATTGCCAAAAATCGTAATGCCAATGGCTGCAGGTGTTACCTCTTTGCCGGTCAGACGAAACCAAAGCGGGCGCAGCACGCGACGGCGCAGCCCCAGCCATTGCGGCAGCGGATAAGAGCCTGCCATATAGGCATCAAATTCTGCAATCACCGGATGATCAGAGGGAAAATACAAGGCAGAAACACCAACACGATCTTTATTTTCCCGCGCCAGATAAGGTCTGGACGGATCGGGATGAAACTGTTTGTGCAGATAAACATCCGTATCCAGCCAAACGCCCTGTTTTTTCTTCATCAGATTGATGCGAAAAACATCGCTGAACTGGACAATTGTCACATATTCCTTCAACTCGGGATAAGCGGGATCCAGCCTGCGGAAGGCCTCGGCCGGCAGAATAGATGCGGCATCATGCTGTTCCACACCTTCAGGCAGGTTTTCCACCGGCTGATAGCTGAATAATTTAACCCTCTGGCCTGTTCTGACCATGGAAATCAGACACATATGATCAACCGGCCGTAATTTTGTACCATACCAGAATGTGCAAATATCCATTTCATTCACCCCGATGGCAGCGGCATAGACAAAACTGAAAAACCGGCTTTTTAAAAGAAATCCAGACTGACGCGGAACATCTGCTCCACATATTTAACCGCTTCACTGGTTGCAAACATCACCACACGGTCATTGCGGCGGATATGCAGGTCGCCATGGGGTTTGAGCACCTTGCCCTCACGATAAACCGCACCGACACGCAAACCCGCCGGCAGGTCAATATTGCGCAAAGGAGCCCCCACCAGAGGCGATGTTTCCAGCGCCTCGGCCTCAATAAGCTCTGCCCGTCCGTCATAAACACTGTGCACCAGGCGTATGCGTCCGCGGCGTACCTGCTGCAAAATCTTGGAAATTGTCACATTTTTCGGACTGACATAGGAATCAATACCCACGGTGTGAATAAATTCCTGATAGGCGGAATTATTGATCAAAACCATATTGGATTTGCAGCCAAGACGCTTGGCCATAATGCCTGACAAGATATTGGCCTGATCCTGATTGGTCAGCGCGACAAGCAAATCTGCCTCCTGCACTTCCGCCTCGCGCAGCAATTCCTGATCCAGAGCACTGCCGTTCAGCACCACGGTCCTGTTCAGCTCATCAGCCACAAAAGCAGCGCGCTCACGATTATGCTCTATAATTTTCAAGCGGCTATAGGGCTGGCGCTCTTCCATTTTTTTGGCAACATAAAGGCCGATATTCCCCCCGCCGGCAATGATAATGCGCCGCGCCTCCGGCTTATCATGGCCAAACAGGCCAAGTGTGCGGCGCACCTGCTCACTCGTTGTCACCACATAGGCCAGATCACCGGCCAGAAGATGATCCTCAGAATGCGGGACAAATAATTTATCATTGCGCACCACGCCCACCACTGTTGACGGCAGATCCGGAAACAGGTCTGTAAGCTGCTTTAACGGGGTGTTGATAATCGGGCAGTCTTCCAGACATTCAATGGCAAATGCCACCACTTTATCATCAGCAAAGCGCAAAACATCCGTGGCACCGGGCAAGGCAATGCGCCGCAGCACCATATCGCCCACTTCCAGCTCAGGCGAAATCACCACATCAATCGGCATATTATCGCGGGAGAACATCTCTCGATATTGCTCCTGCAAATAGGTTTGCGCGCGGATACGCGCAATCTTGGTCGGCACATTAAACAGCGAATGGGCAACCTGACAGGCCACCATATTAATCTCATCATATAACGTGACCGCTATGATCATATCCGCTTCATCAGCGCCGGCTGCCTGCAAAACATCAGGATGCGAGCCATGGCCAACAAAACCGCGCACATCCAAAAGATCGCGCACGGCATGAATCAGTTTTTCTGATGTATCAATAACTGACACATCATTCTGCTCGGCGGCCAGCCGCTCGGCAATGCCAAAGCCCACCTGACCGGCACCACAGATAATAACGCGCATAATCAGACTCCGAGGGACTTAAGCTTGCGGTGCAGTGCTGAACGCTCCATCCCCACAAATTCAGCCGTACGTGAAATATTGCCGCTGAAACGATTGATCTGCGCCACCAGATATTCCTTCTCAAACATTTCACGCGCCTCGCGCAGTGGCAGCGCCATAATATGCTGATCGGAATCCGTTGGCGTGCGCGGCAGCGTATCGCCGATTTCCGCCGGCAAAAGATCGGCTGTTACCGGCGCATCCGCATCATCACCCCGGGCAAGGATCATCAAACGCTCAACATTATTGCGCAACTGGCGCACATTGCCCGGCCAGCTATGTGATTGCAGAACCGCCATGGCATCATCACTGATACGGCGTGGCCGGATACCCGCCTGCTCGGCAATCTGGTTCATAAAAAATGCCACCAATGCGGGAATATCATCACGGCGCTGCGCCAGAGGCGGCACCTGCACCGGCACCACTGCCAGACGGTGGAACAAATCTTCACGGAACAAGCCTTCCGCAATCATGCCTTCCAGATTTTGTGCGGAAGAGGAAATAATACGCACATCCACTTTCACACGTTTGGTGCCGCCAACGCGCTCAAATTGCTGATCCACCAGCACACGCAAAATCTTGTTTTGTGTCTCGCGCGGCATATCGGCAACCTCATCCAGATAGAGAATACCGCCATGCGCCTCTTCCAATGCGCCCACCTTGCGCTCACCGCCATCCATCTCGGTGCCAAACAGCTCAATTTCCATGCGTTCCGGCGTGATTGTCGCGGCATTAACCGTCACAAAAGGGCCGTTTGCCCGGTTTGATTGCGCATGAATAGCACGCGCCACCATCTCCTTGCCGGAGCCGGAAGGACCGGTAATCATGATGCGGCTATTGGTTGGCGCCACTCGTTCTATTGTCTGGCGCAGCTGGTTCATTGCCAGCGAATTGCCAAGCAGCTCAAATGTCTCACCCGAGCGTTTGCGCAAATTGGATACTTCACGCTTGAGATTGGAGGTTTCCAGCGCCCGCTCCGCCACAAGAATGAGACGATCAGCCTTGAACGGTTTTTCAATAAAATCATAGGCGCCGCGGCGAATAGCCGAAACCGCTGTTTCAATATTGCCATGGCCGGAGATCATCACCACCGGCAAATCCGGATGCAGTTTCTTGATCTCATCCAGCAGTGCCAGCCCGTCCAGACGGCTGCCCTGCAACCAGATATCCAGAAAAACCAGACGCGGCACACGATCATTAATCGCTGCCAGTGCGCTGTCGGCATCAAAAGCTGTCCGTGTTTCGTGACCTTCGTCGCTCAAAATACCAGCAACCAGATCACGGATGTCCGTTTCATCATCAACGACGAGAATATCAGAAGCCATTTAATCCACCTGCCTTGTTCCTTTTATCCTGCCGCGCAAAGGCAAAAACCCATATCGGCGGATATTACGATTTAATTTCAACGCGCTGCTCACGTCTCCCAAGCCCCCGCCACCGGTCATCCTTCCGGTGATGTTGCCGGAAATACCATGCGTATCATTGCGCCCCGGCCATTATAAAAATCTGCCGGCGCATCATGCAGTTCCATATGTCCGCCATGATCCTCAACAATTTTTCGCACAATAGCGAGACCAAGTCCGGTGCCTTTTTCCCGCGTTGTCATATAAGGTTCAAGCAAACGTTGCCGGTTATCGCCGGGCAAACCCTTGCCATTATCAATCACATCAACAATCAGCTGATCTTTTTGCCGATAGGCCTTGAGCAAAATATGACCGTGATAATTTTCCTCACCACTCACCGTTACCGCTTCAATTGCCTCACTGGCATTTTTAATAATATTGCCGAAAGCCTGCCCCAGCAAACGGCTGTCAAAATGGCCGTAAAGCGGCGTTTCACTCAGACGCTGTTCAAAATTGATTTCACTGCGGCTGACTTCCACCAGAAATGCGGCTTCTTTAAGAGAGTCGCGCAGATCAATCGTCTCCATTTTCGGTTTTGGCATCCGCGCAAAGGATGAAAATTCATCCACCATATGACCGATATCCCCCACCTGACGGATGATGGTTTCAACACATTGGTCAAAAACCTCCCTGTCCTCGGTAATCACCTTGCCATAGCGGCGGCGGATACGCTCGGCAGAAAGCTGAATCGGCGTCAGCGGGTTCTTAATCTCATGGGCAATGCGGCGCGCCACATCTGCCCATGCAGTGGAACGCTGCGCCTGCACAAGATCGGTAATATCATCAATCGTCACCACATAGGAGCGCTCTTCCCCCGTGCCATCCTCAATCGTGATCTGCACATTGAAAGTGCGGGTCAGCCCGCCGCGCATCATTGATACCTGCTCGCGATAAACCGCGCGGCCTGAATCACGGGCAACCTCAAAAACCTGCCCGATCTCCGGAATATCGGCGCTGAGATTTGTGCTGATCACATCCGCTCCCTCAAGGCCAAACATCTGTTCTGCCGAGCGGTTGACAATATTAATCAGCCCCAGAGAATCCACCCCGATCACCGCCGCTGTCACGCCGGAGAGAACCGCCTCGGAAAAGCGGCGGCGTTCATCAATCTGATCCTTGGCTGCCAGAAGATCGGTGCGCTGGCTTTTCAGCTCGGCAACCATATTGTTGAATGTGCCTGATAAGGCTCCAAGATCACCATCGCTGGAGCGCACCGGCACGGAAACATCCAGATTGCCCGCCGTTACCTCATCTGCAGCCCCGATCAGCAGGCGGATCGGGCGCACCAGACGGTCAGCAACGGCAATCCCTGTCCAGATTGCCGGCAACAGCACAATCAGCATCAGGCCAAAATAGAGCAGTGCAAAAATCACCTGCGTTGGAATACGGTTGGCTTCCATCTCCTGATAGCGCTTGGTATTGGCCTCCATCAAACGCATGGAATCCAGAATCTGCGCATCAACACGGCGCACCGTATAGAGATACACATTGGGTATCTCGCGCATTTTAATGATTGCCCCGACAAAATTGCTGGTCGGCCCTGGCGGTATAATCACCGGATTGCCGTCCTGAGCGGTTTCCAGTGCTTCTGACGGCGGCCGGGGCAGATTAGCGCCTCCCTGCTCGCTATGGAGCGCAACCGAGCCATCCTCACGCAGCAATTGTGCGCCAAGCAGGCCGCGCCCCAAAGCCTGAAGTGTCATCAATTGCACAAAACCATTGCGATCAAGACTATAGAGCGTACGCTGGCCATCCATATCCTGCAACATGGAATAAGTTGTGCTCTGCAGGTTGCGGGCAGTCTCGTTTATATAGCCGTTGGCAAGGCTGATGGACGAATTAACAATATTGCGCGTATTGGTTTCAAACCAGCGGTCAAGGCCAAGATTGAGCGTAACACTGGCAACAATCGCCACCACAATTGCCGGCACCGCGGCAATGAGCGAAAACAGCGCCACAATGCGCACATGCAGGCGCGCAGCGGCGCGGCCATGGCGGCGCGCCTGTGTGATGCGGATAATCTCACGCACAATCAGCGCCAGCAGAATAACCACCAGCACCATATTGATAATGATCAATATCAGCGTCACACGCAGATCCGGCACAATCGGCGTAACACCGATCATAATCAGAAAAGATGCAAGCGAAGCAATGATGGACAGAACAACGACCACCACCCCCGGCAAGGCCAGCAAACGTCTCGGTTCACCTCCTCGCGCAGGCTTCACCTCACGCAACCATTCAAGCAGACTCGTCTTATCCATATGGTTAATCTAGTATAAAGCGTTGCCGCCGCGCAACAGATTGTTGCACATATGCAACGATATCACTGCCCGCCATCACCGCCCGCCCAGAGGCCGGCCATTCAGCTGTTCTTAAAAAGATTAAGATCATGATCGCGGATCTTCTTGCGCAATGTATTGCGGTTTAAGCCCAGAAGCTCGGCCGCCCTGATCTGATTGCCTGATGTGGCCGTGAGACTTGCAACCAGAAGCGGATATTCAATTTCGCGCAAAACCCGCTCATAAAGCCCCTGCGGCGGCAATTCCCCGTTAAAGGAAGCAAAATACCGGCGCAAATACAGCTCTGTCGCATCGCGCAGGCTGGTGACCCGGCCGGCTTTCAGCGCGCTGTGCTCTGCTGACGAAGAAGATTGCTGATGTTGCAATTCATGGCGGATAATTTCCGCATTGATCTCTTCCTGCGGATAGAGTGCTGCCAGCCTGCGCACCAGATTTTCCAGTTCACGCACATTGCCCGGCCACGGATAATGGCGCAAAACGGCAAAGCCTTCAGCACTGATCTGCTTTGCCGGCAGGCCTTCCTTCTCCACCAGCCGGAAAAAATGCTGCACCAGATCCGGCACATCCTCGCTGCGCTCACGCAAGGGCGGCATACGCAGCGGCACCACATTGAGCCGGTAATAGAGATCTTCACGAAACTGGCCTTTATGAATTTGCCTGAGCAGATCCTTATTGGTAGCAGCCACAATCCGCACATCGGTTTTAATCGGCGTGCGGCCGCCAACCGTCATATATTCCCCCTGCTGCAACACGCGCAGCAAACGTGTCTGCGCCTCCATCGGCATATCGCCGATTTCATCAAGAAACAGCGTGCCGCTATTTGCCTGCTCAAAGCGTCCGGAAAAACGCTGCTGCGCACCGGTAAACGCTCCTTTTTCATGGCCGAATAATTCAGATTCAATCAAATCACGCGGAATGGCGGCCATATTAATCGCCACAAACGGGCCGTTGCGGCGGCGGCCATATTCATGCAGCGCACGGGCAACAAGCTCCTTGCCGGTGCCGGATTCACCGGTGATCATTAATGTCAGATCGGTCTGCATCATCCGCGCCAATACGCGATAGACATCCTGCATGGCAACCGAGCGGCCAACCAGCGGCATATTTTCTGCCTGTTCCTCATTGCCGGTTTTTGCATGAACCGGCTTTGGTTCAGATAAAGCACGGCGCAAAAGGCTGATCATCTCACCAAGATCAAAAGGCTTTGGCAGATAATCATAAGCGCCGGCCTCCGATGCGCGAATAGCAGTCATAAATGTGTTTTGCGCGCTCATTACCACAACAGGCAGATCAGGGCGCGCCTTGCGGATACGCGGCAAAATCTCAAAAACCGAACCATCAGGCATATTCACATCGCTGATGACCAATTCGCCTTCACCGCCCGTAATCAGCGACCAGAGCGCAGCACGGTTATTGGCAAGACGCACGGTAAAACCTGCCCTCGCCAGCGCCTGACTCAGCACTGTGCGCATGGCTGCATCATCTTCAGCAACAATAATCACCGGTTCACTCACAGCCAAATCTCCAATAAATATATTACATTATAAATAGTTATATTTGTTTTATAATGTTTAGATTTAATATTATGATTGCTCCTCTTTCCAAACCGGCAGCAAAATGCGGAAAATAGTTTTTCCTGAATAGCTTTCGCATTCAATCATGCCGCCATGATCGGCAATAATCTTGGCAACCAAGGGCAAGCCAAGCCCCGATCCATTGGTTTTTGTTGTGATAAACGGATCAAACAAAATCGGCAGAATATCCGGTGCCACGCCGCCGCCATTATCAATCACACAAAATTCCAGCGGCAGAGAAAGCCGCTCCCCGGTTGCCGGCACGGTCATATACATGCCGGCCTTATAGGCGGAGGTCAGTAAAATTTCGCCCTTGCGCCCTGAATATTCTTCCGGCTCAATAGCCTCGGCCGCATTTTTAATCAGGTTGAGAAAAACCTGCACCAATTGATCGCGATTACCCCACACCCGCGGCAATGAGGGATCATACTCCTCGCGGATTGTGACATGCGAAGCAAAACCATGGCTTGCCAATGCCCTGACATGCCCAAGCACAGTGTGAAGATTAACGGCAGAACGTTCGATCGGCCTTTCATCAGAAAACACATTCATCCGGTCAACCAAAGCCACAATACGATCTGCCTCATCGCAAATCAGCCTTGTCAGTTCACAATCCCCTTCATTGGCTGCCTCACGTGCGGACATTTCCAGTAATTGCGCGGCACCACGTATGCCGGAGAGCGGATTTTTGATCTCATGTGCCAGCATGCTTGCAAGGCCGGTAACCGAACGAGCCGCACCGCGGTGGTTCATCTGGCGGTTGAGCTTTTCTGCCATGGCGGTTTCTTTAAACAGAATAACAACCTGATCCGGCATTTCGCTTACAGGTGTTACCTGCACATCCACCATACGCTCTGCCCCCATGCGCGGCGATGACAGATCAATATGATATTCATTAACAGCGGTGCCGCTTTGCAAAACCTGTGAAATCAGGCCGTTTAACGGGCAACCAAGCGGCAAAAAATAGCCAAGCCCGTGACGCCTGATAAGTGCGGCACTGGAGCGAAAAAACACCTCGGCCTGTGCATTGGCATAGCTGATCTGCCCATCGCGCCCTGCCATGATCACCGCTTGCGGCAGAGTGTTGAGCACATGATCTGATAAAGACAAGACATCCCCGGCCATCAAGCAGCATCCTTAAGCTTCCTAGCGCCACAGACGGGTGACAGGCCGGTAAAAATATCTGCCAGAATATTTGACACTTCTTGCGCATTGACAGAAGTCATCAGCGCCTTTTTGATTGCTGCCGGCACATGCGGCGCATGGCGCTCCATATACCAGCCCAGATGTTTGCGGGCATGGCGCACACCGGTCTTTTCACCGTAATGTTCCAGCATGGCCTGATAATGACCAAGCACATAATCACCAAGATCCGCAGGGGCAGTTCTGCCGGTTCCGCCGCGCAATTCCTCAACAATCTGCCCCGCCAGCCATGGCCGGCCGTAGCTTGCGCGTCCGATCATCACCGCATCCGCTCCCGAGCGGCGCATAATCTCCTGCGCATCGGCAGTACTGCCAACATCGCCATTGGCAACAAGCGGCACCTTAATGGCAGCCCGCACTGCGGCAATCGCATCCCAATCCGCATGACCTTCATAAAATTGATTGCGGGTGCGGCCATGCACAGTAATCATCTGCACACCGGCATCCACCGCACGGCGCGCCAATTCCGGCGCATTGATGCTGTTTTCATCCCAGCCAAGGCGCATTTTCAGCGTTACCGGCACTTTAACAGCATTAACAGTTGCCTCAATCAATGTCAGCGCATGGTCAAGATCACGCATCAAGGCCGAGCCCGAATAGCCGCCCGTCACTTTTTTGGCAGGGCATCCCATATTGATATCAATAATATCGGCGCCTTCCCCCTCAGCAATTTTTGCCGCCTCGCCCATCCAATGCGCTTCACGGCCGGCCAGTTGCACCACATGGGTTTGCAATGCTCCGCGCTCCATGCGTTTGCGGCTCTCACAATGATGATTGCACAATTCCGCACTGGCCACCATTTCAGACACCACCACACCAGCCCCTGCCGCCGCCGCGCGTTGACGAAAAGGCAAATCCGACACGCCCGACATCGGCGCAAGAAAGACGCGGTTTGGCAGTATAACCCCTGCAACAGAGAGCGGCTGATTGAGAAGTGACGTCATCGCGGTTGATAATTGCCTATTATTTGTGCAAATTAAAATTGCCTATTATTTAAGCAATACTCGGTTTAAGCGCAATAAAACAATCACAGAAATTGAAAAACAGTCATAGAAATCAGTTTAAATCCGTTCTCTGGCTGGCATTTTTTGCGCACAGGCTTTAAACCCTTATAAAAGCTTAATTAAATTAAAAGCGATATAACTTTGAAAACAGCAGCAGTCATAGTCGCCGCCGGACGCGGAGAACGCGCCGGGCAAAGCATTGAAGGCCCCAAACAATATCGCCGCATTGGCGGGCAGGCAGTGCTGGCGCATACATTGCGCAGCTTTCTCGCCTGCGGGCAGATATCATCTATTGTCGTGGTCATCCATGCTGATGACCATGCGCTTTATCATGCGGCCTTAGAGCGCGCCAATATTGACGCCGCGCGCATACGGCTTGTTACCGGTGGGCCAACCCGCCAGGAATCAACGCGCCTCGGCCTTCTGGCTCTTTGTGATGATGCACCTGATTATGTGATGATTCATGATGGCGTGCGGCCGTTTATCACACAGGAGCTGCTCAAACGCATTATCGCCGCTCATAATGCTCCCGCAGGGCAATCCATGGGGCAGCAAAGCGGCATACTCCCTGCCCTTGCCGTCTCGGATACGCTGAAACAGGCCGATAGCGATGCTCTGGTTATCAAAACCATACCGCGTGCCGGCCTGTTTGCGGCGCAAACGCCGCAGAGTTTTCCCTTTGCGCCAATATTGGAGGCGCATAATGCGGCTTTTGCGCTGGGGCGCACCGATTTTACCGATGATGCCGCACTTGCAGAATGGCAGGGCATTCCCGTTCATATAGTTGAAGGCTCCGCCGGCAACACCAAAATTACATGGGCAAAGGATATTGAAATGGCAGATCAGCGCTTGCGTCAGGATATGGCTGTTTTTCCAGACATCCGCACAGGCAATGGTTATGATGTTCATCGTTTTGAAGCGGGCGATCATCTATGGCTTTGTGGTGTAAAAATCCCGCACAGCCACAAGCTCAATGGCCATTCCGATGCCGATGTCGCCCTGCATGCCCTGACGGATGCTTTGCTTGCCACCCGTGGCGCCGGTGATATCGGCACGCATTTTCCGCCATCAGATCCGCAATGGAAAGGTGCCGCCTCACGGCAATTTGTAGAATTTGCGGTTAAAACCGTGCGTGAAGCCGGTGGACGCATTGCCAATGCCGATATTACACTGATTGCCGAAGAGCCGAAAATTGGTCCGCATCGCGCCGCCATGACAGCAGAGCTTGCCGCAATGCTTGGCATCAGCGCCGATCGCATTTCGGTCAAGGCAACAACCAATGAAACAATGGGCTTTGTCGGCCGTAAGGAGGGCATAGCCTCAATTGTCACCGTGAGCGTCATCTATCCGGGTGAAGTGCCGGCATAAAAAGTAAAAGGGAAAATATCATGCACCTTATAGCAGAGGAACAAGCGCACGCCGTTCTTGATGCCTGCCGCAAGGCGCAGCTTATGATAACCACTGCCGAATCCTGCACCGGCGGCATGATTGCCGCAGCACTCACCGATATTGCCGGCTCATCGGATGTGGTGGATTGTGGTTTTGTAACCTATAGCAATGAGGCCAAGGCAGCCCTGATCGGTGTTGCGCACAATCTGCTGCGTGATTTTGGTGCCGTTTCCAAACCTGTTGCCATTGCCATGGCTGAAGGCGCGCTCAAACATGCCCCGCAAGCGGGCATCAGCATTGCCGTTACCGGTATTGCAGGTCCGGACGGCGGCACAGCAGAAAAGCCGGTTGGCCTTGTTCATATAGCCTGTGCCAGACAGGGTTTTGCCACACTGCATCAAGAATGCCGCTTCGGCGCACAACCGCGCGAAACGATCCGGCTGGCCACGGTGCAGGCAGCCTTAGCGCTGGTGCTGCAAGCATTGCAGCATTGATTTGCATCAATGCATCACGGTTCACAGGGTTTAAACCAGTATCCATCTCCCACAGATCAAGGAAGTGTATCATGCGTTTCAAAGATAAGGTCGTCATCGTCACCGGCGGTGCAAGCGGTATCGGTGAAGCCAGCGTGCGTGCCTTTGCCCGCGAGGGTGCAAAAGTGGTGATTGCCGATTTTGCCGATCACGGACAGGCGCTTGCCGATGAACTTGGCGCAGACAAGGCGCTGTTCATCAAAACCGATGTGACGGACAGCACCGCCGTGCAGGCCATGATTGCACAAACAATTGCAAAATTCGGCCGGCTTGATGTGATGTTTGCCAATGCCGGCATTGCAGCCGATGCCCCTATTGATGAGCTGGATGAAAGCGCATGGCAGCGCACCATTGATATCAATCTCAGCGGTGTTTATCTCTGCGATAAATATGCCATTGAGCAATTTCTCAAACAGGGTGGCGGTGTCATCGTTAATTGCGGCTCCATTCACAGCCATGTCGGCAAGCGCGGCGTTACCGCCTATGCCGCTGCTAAGGGCGGCGTGAAACTGCTCACCCAAACTCTGGCGACCGATTACGGCGCAAAAAATATCCGCGTTAATGCGGTGTGCCCCGGCTATATTGATACGCCGCTGCTCAGCCATATTCCTGATGAAGCCAAACAAAAGCTGATTGCCCTGCATCCGATGGGGCGCCTTGGCCGCGCTGAAGAAGTGGCCAATGCCGTATTGTTCCTTGCCAGTGATGAGGCATCTTTTGTTACCGGCTCATCACTTCTGGTTGATGGCGGCTACACAGCCCAGTAAAAAACAGAGATAGAGGCAAAAAAGCCGGACTTGCAAAACAGTCCGGCTTTTTGTCAATCCCTGTTCAAGGGTAAGAATTTTGGGTCAAGGGTAAGAATTTTGGGATAAAAATTACGGGATCAGGCTTTTACGCCATAGATCTGATCAGCGCGTTTTTCAAAAGCATCAGCAAATTTGCGGAATGCCAGATCAAACATTGAGCCCATCAGCAAGCCGAGCGCACGGCTTTTAAATTCATAATCAATGAAAAAATCCACCTCGCTTTGCGCCCCGTCCCCCACCGGCACAAATATCCAGCGATTATCGAGATAGCGAAACGGCCCGTCGATATATTTAACCTCAATCACCTGCTCATCCGGTTTGAGCAATACCTGAGTGGTAAATGTTTCGCGGATCAGCTTATAGCCAACCGTCATATCGGCCACCAGCAGGGTTTTACCATCACGCTCTTTGCGCGTGCGCACGCTCAGCGCCTCACACATCGGCAAAAATTGCGGATAATTCTCAATATCCGCGACAAGGGCAAACATCTCCTCAGCGCGGTGCTTAACCTGACGTGTGGCGGTAAATTGCGGCATAGTCTTGTCAGTTATACCCGTTTTTAAGCACGACCGGCGATCAGCGCCTCACGGGCGGCTTTCAGCCTGGCAAAATCCTCACCCGCATGGTGAGAAGAACGTGTCAGCGGGCTGGAAGCCACCAGCAAAAAGCCCTTGGTTTTGCCAATCGTTGCAAAAGATTTAAACTCATCCGGCGTTACATAACGGATAACCGCATGATGCTTGCGGGTTGGCTGCAAATATTGCCCAATTGTCATAAAATCCACATCGGCTGAACGCAGATCATCCATCAATTGCAGCACTTCATTGCGCTCTTCGCCCAGACCAACCATGATGCCGGATTTGGTGAAAATGGACGGATCCAGCTCTTTCACACGCTGCAACAGCCGCAAAGAATGGAAATAACGGGCACCCGGGCGCACTTTAAGATAGTTGGACGGCACAGTCTCCAGATTGTGGTTAAACACATCAGGACGTGCCTTTACAACAATTTCCAAAGCGCCCTCCTTGCGCAGGAAATCCGGTGTCAGAATTTCAATTGTGGTTTGCGGGCTGGCTGCACGGATCGCATGAATAACATCGGCAAAATGCTGTGCGCCGCCGTCAGCCAGATCATCGCGATCAACAGAGGTGATCACCACATGGGTCAACCCCATCTGTTTGACTGCCTTGGCCACATTTTCCGGCTCATTTGGGTCAAGCGCGGTGGGAATACCGGTTGCCACATTACAGAAAGCGCAGGCGCGGGTGCAGATTTCACCCATAATCATGAAAGTTGCGTGTTTCTTATCCCAGCATTCACCAATATTCGGGCAGCCGGCCTCCTCGCACACGGTTACCAGCTTGTTGGAACGCACAATATCACGCGTCTCGCTATAGCCTTTGCTGACCGGCGCCTTGACGCGAATCCAGTCCGGCTTTTTAAGAAGTGCTGTATCAGGCCGGTTGGCCTTCTCAGGATGACGAAGGCGTTTTCTGTCATTAACAGTGTCCAGAAGCGTAACCATATGTCTTTCCCAAAACGGCCTGAAGAGGCCTTTCTAATTTCATTTCACCGGAAAATCCGGCCAGAATAATCCGCCTTGCAGCAGATTGCCTTTATTTGCCTGCATAGCAGGCAGGACAGTCAAGGTAAACACGCCGCATATCAAACCTGCTTGTTCCGGAGCATTTCATTTGTGAAAATAATAAAATACTCTGAAATGCCCCGTTAACGGCGGCTTGCTTCTCCTATCGCCTTCAGTACCAGTGCCCAGATCAAGCCAAAGAAAAAGCCGCCCAGCCCCAGCGCCGCTGTCACAATCCACACGCCATACCAGCCGGAAAGTGCATAGCCATTGATTGAAATCACATTGCCCGACAAAAAACTCAAGACAGAAACACCAAAACCTGAAACCAGACCGGTCAATGTCGCATATTTCAGCACTGTGAGCGCGGCTTTGCGATAGGCTGTTCCGTCTTTAATCAGCGGCACAAGGTTTCCTTTTCAAAATAACAGAAAAGAAACCAGCCTGACAGAATACCGTCAGGCCGGCGATATATCAGGCATTCAGCACTTTGCCATAGGCATCCAGCACGCTTTCCTTCATCATTTCTGACAAGGTCGGATGTGGGAAAACAGAGTGCATCAGCTCTTCTTCCGTGGTCTCCAGATTCATCGCAATCACAAAACCCTGAATGAGCTCGGTCACTTCCGCACCAACCATATGCGCACCGAGAAGCTGGCCGGTTTTCTTGTCAAAAATCGTTTTCACCAGCCCCTGATCCTCACCAAGCGCAATGGCCTTGCCATTGGCGGCAAACTGGTAGCGGCCAACGCGAATATCATAGCCCTGCTCTTTGGCTTTGGCCTCAGTCAGGCCAACAGAGGCCACTTGCGGATTGCAATAGGTGCAGCCCGGAATCATCCCCTTATCCAATGGGTGAACATTGGGCACGCCGGCAATTTTTTCAACGCAGATCACCCCTTCATGCTCAGCCTTATGGGCGAGCATCGGCGGGCCTGCCACATCGCCAATGGCATAAATACCGTCCACATTGGTTTTGCCAAAACCATCAATCACCACACAGCCGCGATCGGTTTTAACACCGAGTTTCTCAAGGCCGAGATTTTCGATATTGCCCTGAACGCCAACCGCAGAAATCATCCGGTCAACCGTCAGGGTCTGTAATTTGCCGTCTTTGGTTTCAATATGCGCGGTCACATTGTTCGCGCCCTTCTCCACTTTGGCAACCTTGGCATCGGTGATGATTTTCAAACCGCGCTTTTCAAGACGTTTGCGCGCAAAGGCAGAAATTTCCGCATCTTCCACCGGCATGATCTGTGGCATCAGCTCAACCACTGTCACATCAACGCCCATATCATGATAGAAGGAGGCAAATTCAATTCCAATCGCGCCGGAGCCCATCACCAGCAGGCTTTTTGGCAATTGCTGCGGCACCATTGCCTCAAAATAAGTCCAGATAAGCTTGCCATCAGGCTCAATGCCCGGCAGCGCACGCGGGCGCGCACCGGTTGCCAGAATAATATGTCTGGCTGTATATGTGCCCTCACCCAGCACGCCTTTGGGTACCGGATTTTGCGGCAGCATCGGCTGCTTGGCGGTTTTGGAGACCACAATTTCAGCGGGCTTGCCGGCGGCTGCACCTTTGGTGAGTTTGGCCTCACCCCAGATCACATCAATCTTGTTTTTCTTCATCAAAAAGGCAACGCCGCCATTAAGGCGCGCGGAAACACCCCGCGAGCGGGCAACAACCGCCTGAATATCGGCTGAAATCCTGCCTTCAAGCTTCAGGCCGTAATCCTTGGCGTTTTCGCCCAGATGCAGCACTTCAGCAGAGCGAAGCAAAGCCTTGGTCGGGATACAACCCCAATTGAGGCAGATACCGCCCAGATGTTCGCGTTCAACAATCGCGGTTTTAAGCCCGAGCTGCGCGGCACGAATTGCAGTTACATAACCGCCGGGGCCGGAACCGACAACGATAATATCGTAATTGTTGGACACGCTCATTCTCCTTGAATGTTTTTTGTGCCGGTTACCGGCGCATCATTCATTTTATCTTTTATAATCATAAACCCAGTATCAGGCGCACAACAGGCTCAAGCGCCTGCCCGAGCGCCCGCGTATTTTCCGCATCCAGATGCACACCATCCAGCGGCGTGGTTTTGGCAACACCCGCAGCATCGAAAAAATTACATTCTTCTTCATCAGCAAGATCAGCCAGCAACAAGCCAAGCTTGCGCGATTGCGAAACACCGCCGGCAAACAAGGATGCAAAAAAGGGATCCGCGCTTTCGCAAATATGCGGTGGTGCAACAAGCAGAATATCCGGCACATCATAACCCTCGCGGCAGGGATGTTTGCGGATAATTTCAATCAGCCTGCGAATACCGCAACTGCTGGAAAAGGCATCCCCCACAACCTGCGGCTTCATATCATTGGTGCCAAGCAGAATGATCACCAGATCAAGCGGGGCATGTGTGCCAAGCAAAGTTGGCAAAATACGCGCGCCGTTGCGATCTTCCGGCGCGGTATAATCATCAAAGGCAGTTGTACGCCCGTTCAACCCTTCAGCAATCACCTGCACGCCAGTGCCCAAAGCCTTTTGCAGGACAGACGGCCAGCGATCTTCCAGTGGCAAACGTGAACCATCCGGAGCTTGATAACCCCAGGTCAGGGAATCGCCAAAACACAGAACAGACTTCATATTTTCACCTTTTGTGAAAGAACACCGGCGCCCCGTTATGATGAGGCGCCTGTTCTGGCTTAAACCAGCATGGCAAGCGGGTTTTCAATATAGTTTTTAAAGGCTGAAGCCAGTTCCGCAGCCAGTGCGCCATCCACCGCACGGTGATCGGTAGAAAGCGTGACAGACATAACGGTTGCCACCGCCAGTTCGCCGTTTTTCACAACAGCGCGCTGTTCACCCGCGCCGACTGCAAAAATGGTTGCATGCGGCGGATTGATAATGGCTGCGAAATCCTTGACGCCAAACATACCAAGATTGGATACCGAAGTGGTGCCGCCCTGATATTCCTGAGGCTTCAGCTTGCGGTCACGGGCGCGCCTGGCCAGATCTTTCATCTCATTGGAAATGGCGGAAAGCGCCTTGCCTTCTGCACCACGCACAATTGGTGTGATCAAACCGCCCGGAATGGAAACAGCAACGCCGACATCTGAATGCTTATGCTTGACCATGCCTGCATCCGTCCAGGAAACATTGGCTTCCGGAACATCACGCAGTGCCAGAGCGGTTGCCTTGATCACCATATCATTGACCGAAAGCTTATAGGCCGGCACTTCGCCTTTCTCTGTTCTGACCACAGGTGCAGCCGCATTGAGCTGCGCGCGCAGCGCCAAAAGTGCATCCAGCTCACAATCAATCGTTAAATAGAAATGCGGAACCGTGAGCTTGGATTCCAGCAGACGGCGCGCAATGGTTTTACGCATACCATCATGCGGCACCAGTTCATAGGAGCCTTCCTCAAACATTTTAAGGGTTGCCTCATCCGAAAGGCCGGAGACGGCTGCCTGCGGCGCTGCCGCAGAGGCGGCCGGCTTGGCAGCCGATGTAACACCAGAAGCGATCGCAGCCTCAACATCCCTGGCAATAATGCGGCCATGCGGGCCTGTGCCGGAAACGGCAGCCAGTTCCACACCGGCATTTTTAGCAATGCGGCGTGCAAGCGGCGAGGCAAACAGGCGCTCACCCGCAGCCTTTGGCGCAGGCGCTGCCGGCTGAGAAGCCAGAGCGGGGGCAACCGCGGCAGATGCAGCTTCAGCTTTTGGCGCTGCCGCAGGGGCAACAGGAGCCGGAGCGGGTGCGGCATTGCCTGAGGCAGCCTGTGCTGCTTCTGCTATATCTTCACCATCTTCTGCCAGAATGGCAATCAGGCTGTTGACCTTAACATTTTCAGATCCCGCAGGCACAACAATTTTGGCCACAACACCTTCGTCAACCGCCTCCACTTCCATGGTTGCCTTATCGGTCTCGATCTCGGCAATCACATCACCGGAAGAAACCTTATCGCCTTCCTTGACCAGCCACTTTGCCAGCTTGCCTTCTTCCATTGTCGGAGAAAGAGCCGGCATCGTAATTTTGATAGCCATGGTTTTATCCTTCCCCTTAACCTGTGTAGGTAACAGTTTTAACGGCTTCCACCACTTCCGCAACCGAAGGCAATGCCAGCTTTTCAAGATTGGCAGCATATGGCATTGGCACATCCTTGCCGGCAATGGTCATGATCGGCGCGTCAAGATAATCAAAAGCCTGCTGCATAACGCGGGTGGCAATTTCCGTACCAACGGATGATTGCGGGAAACCTTCCTCAACGGTCACCAGGCGGCCGGTTTTTTTGACTGATTCAATCACTGTCGGCATATCCATCGGGCGGATGGTGCGCAGATCAATAATTTCTGCATCAATACCGATCTGTGCCAGCTCTTCAGCAGCCTTGACCGCATAGGTCATACCAATGCCAAAGGATACAATGGTAACATCCTTGCCCACTTTATGAATGCGGGCCTTGCCGATCGGCAACACAAAATCCTCCAGATCAGGCACATCAAATGTGTGGCCATAGAGAATTTCATTTTCAAGGAAAATCACCGGATTTGGATCACGAATAGCCGCTTTCAGCAAGCCTTTGGCATCTGCTGCTGTATATGGCATCACAACTTTCAGCCCCGGAATATGGCTGTACCATGCAGCATAGCACTGGGAGTGCTGCGCGCCAACACGCGCTGCCGCCCCCGAAGGGCCGCGGAATACCATAGGCGCACCCATCTGACCACCGGACATATATAATGTCTTGGCGGCAGAATTGATGATCTGGTCAATCGCCTGCATGGCAAAGTTGAAAGTCATAAATTCAACAATCGGACGCAAGCCCGTATAAGCCGCGCCGACACCAATACCGGCAAAACCATGTTCGGTAATCGGGGTATCAACAACACGTTTATCGCCGAATTCTGCCAGAAGCCCCTGCGTTACCTTATAGGCGCCCTGATATTCAGCCACTTCCTCACCCATCACAAAAACGTCCGGGTCGCGGCGCATTTCCTCCGCCATGGCATCACGAAGCGCATCACGCACGGTTGTCGGCACCATTTTTGTACCAGCAGGAATATCGGGATCGCCGGCAATTTCAAGCTGAGGCGCGGCAGGCACCGCTGCAACAGGCGCGGATGCTGCCGGTTTTTCAGCGGAAGCGGCAGGTGTTTCAGCCGGCGCGGCGGCTGGCGCTGAACCAATATTATCAGCCGTTTCACCATCTTCCAGCAAAATGGCGATGACAGCATTTACCTTAACGCCTTCAGTACCTTCCGCAACCACAAGCTTGCCGATTGTACCTTCATCAACGGCTTCCACTTCCATGGTCGCCTTATCGGTTTCAATCTCGGCAATCACATCACCGGAAGAGACCTTGTCACCTTCCTTTTTGAGCCATTTGGAGAGTTTGCCCTCTTCCATAGTCGGAGAGAGCGCAGGCATAAGAATTTCAACAGGCATGGCGCTCGCTCCTTACAACAGAATATCAGTATAGAGTTCAGATGCATCCGGCTCCGGATCGGCCTGCGCAAAATCAGCTGAATCAGCAACAATATCGCGCACTTGCCGGTCAATTTCCTTCAGCTCGTCTTCTGTGAACCAGCCATTATCCATCATACGATGCTTAACCTGCTCAATCGGATCATGTTCGGAGCGCATTTTCTGCACTTCATCCTTACTGCGATATTTGGCAGGATCGGACATGGAATGACCGCGATAGCGATAGGTCTGCATTTCCAGAATGATCGGCCCCTTGCCGGAACGCGCCCATTCCAGCGCCTCCTCACTGGCCGAGTTTACCGCACGCACATCCATGCCATCCACCTGAATGCCGGGAATATTAAAGGACAGGCCGCGGCGGGAGAAATCGGTTTCAGCCGAAGCGCGGGTAACAGCAGTCCCCATGGCATAGCGGTTATTTTCAATCACATAGACAACAGGCAGCTTCCAAAGCGAAGCCATGTTGAAGCTTTCATAAACCTGCCCCTGATTGGCAGCGCCGTCGCCGAAATAGGTTACCGATACATTATCATTGCCACGATAGCGGTTTGCAAAAGCCAGACCGGTGCCAAGCGGCACCTGCGCACCAACAATACCGTGACCGCCATAGAAATGCTTCTCTTTCGAGAACATATGCATTGAGCCGCCCTTGCCTTTCGACAAGCCGCCGCGGCGTCCGGTGAGTTCAGCCATCACCCCGCGCGCGCTCATACCGGCAGCCAGCATATGGCCGTGGTCGCGATAAGCGGTAATGGTCTGGTCGCCTTCACGCATTGCTTTCTGCATGCCGACAACAACAGCTTCCTGACCGATATAAAGATGACAAAAACCGCCGATAAAACCCATACCGTATAACTGACCGGCCTTTTCTTCAAAGCGACGGATCAGCAACATCTCACGATAAGCGTGAAGATCTTCTTCCTTGGTAAAATCAGCAGGCTTGGGTGCCTTGAGGGTGTTAGACAGAGCTGCCTGCGATTTGCCCGCGGCAGTTTTTTGAGCCCTAGGTGCCATATTTTGCTCCCTGTTATAGTGGGCGCAGAATAAACCGCCTCGGCCAAAGTTACAATATAGCAAAACAGCTAATTTTACAGTATATAACTTATTGAAAACAATAAATAATCGTACGATTAACCTGAATTTGGTTAATCGGCCTTTTGGTCACGATTCACAATAATCGTGACTTCATCCGCATGAGACAGATTCAGCGCACGGCGCGCCTGCTCATCCAGAATATCCTTATCAATCGAACCGTCACGCAATTGTGAAACCTGACGCTCCAGAGACTCCCGTTGTTCACGCAGATCCTCCAATTGCTGGCTGAGCGCCGCAGCCTGCACCTGCAACTGCTCCTTGGAATAAATGCCATAGGCACCATTATAAGCATGAAAACCGAAATAGGACAAAAATGCAGCTGCCAGAGCGGGCACTATCAGCTGACCTTTGATGCTTTTACGCTTTTGCTTTGTCCACATTGATAAACCTCAAGAAGCAATACGCATCCGTAGTTTCAGGGCAAATTCAGCTATATCAGCATATATCTGAGCCGCCTGAACGGATATTTGCTTCAAACCCATACTCAACACACCAGACCAGATATCAGATTATAATAAATTTGATCCGATTTTCACTTAAAGCATATTTAAGCTTAACAGAGGCTTACAAAATGCCTGCAATTCACCCCTTCACTATAAAAAAAGACCCGCACAAGATGTGCGGGTCTGCCATTCAAAGGCTCAAAGCTTTCAGGCTGGCGCAAACAGGCTGATTAAAGCCCTTTGAAAGCCGAGCGACCGGCATAGCGCGCCTGCGAACCAAGCTCTTCCTCAATACGGATCAGCTGGTTATATTTTGCCAACCGGTCAGAACGGGCAAGCGAACCGGTTTTGATCTGTCCGCAATTGGTGGCAACAGCAAGATCGGCAATGGTGGAATCTTCCGTTTCACCGGAGCGGTGCGACATAACAGCGGTGTATCCGGCCTTATGTGCGGTTTCCACCGCATCCATAGTCTCTGACAATGTGCCGATCTGATTGACTTTTACCAGAATGGAATTGGCAACACCCATTTTGATACCATCACGCAGACGTGCGGAATTGGTAACAAAAAGATCATCACCAACAAGCTGAACCTTTTTACCGGTAAGATCGGTAAGGGTTTTCCAGCCATCCCAGTCATCTTCCGACATACCATCTTCAATCGTGATGATAGGATAATCATTCACCAGCTTGGCCAAATATTCAGCCTGCTGCTGCGGCGAGCGGGTAATCCCCTCACCTTCATAAACATAATTGCCGTTTTTAAAAAATTCAGTGGCAGCACAATCCAGACCAATTGCCACTTCCTCACCGGCCTTGAAACCAGCCTTGGCAATTGATTCCATAATAAAATCAAGTGCAGCTTCCGCGCTGAGCAGGTTAGGGGCAAAGCCTCCCTCATCCCCCACATTGGTATTGTGCCCTGCTGCTTTCAGACGGCTTTTCAAGGTATGAAACACTTCCGCGCCATAGCGCACAGCCTCACGCAGGGAAGATGCCCCGACAGGCAGAATCATGAATTCCTGGAAATCAATCGGATTATCCGCATGGGCGCCACCATTGATAATATTCATCATCGGTACCGGCAAAATATGGGCATTGGCGCCGCCGACATAGCGATAAAGCGGCTGGCCGGAAGCCTGTGCCGCAGCCTTGGCAACAGCCATGGAAACGCCGAGAATTGCATTGGCGCCAAGGCGGCTCTTATTTGGCGTGCCGTCCAGATCAATCATGATCCGGTCGATTTCAATCTGATATTCCGCCTCATGGCCGGCAAGGGCATCAAAAATTGCGCCATTTACAGCTTCAACAGCCTGCTCAACCCCCTTGCCGAGATAACGGCTGCCGCCATCGCGCAGTTCCACCGCCTCATGAGCGCCCGTTGAAGCGCCGCTTGGCACAGCCGCACGGCCAAAAGACCCGTCTTCCAGTGTTACGTCAACTTCAACAGTCGGATTACCGCGGCTGTCAAGAATTTCACGACCGACAATATCGATGATCGCAGTCATTGGGAGTATCCTTCCATAAAGCATTTGCACTGCCGGTTTGCATAGTTGCCGGACATAAGCAAATGCGTGAAACAAACGGTAGAGCCAATACCGCGCCACTATCTCAGCAGAAACGGCATGATCAAAAAATTTCGCGCTATTGATAACCAATCATACCGCCGGACGCAAAGGCCTTGCGCCCCCACAACGGCAATTTTTCGCAATTTAAAACGATATTAAAGTGGAGAATAAAACCGCCATTGATATTGCAGCACTAAAACACCCCATAAATTAAAAAAGAGGCGGTTTGCATTGCCCCTGATAGGCGGATACCAATACAGCCCTCAAGGGGCAGTTCAATTGCCCGCCCCTTTTGTTTTTAAACCGTATTGCGTTCACATTGCCGCCATGCGGCTTTGCCCTGTTTTGGCAAAAGCTTTTGCAAGTGCCGCATCACGGCCATAAACATCATCATAATAACGGATTTTTCCCGTTGCCTCATCCGGCCATGCCGTAAAATAGGCCAGATAGATCGGCACGCCTTGCGGCACCTTGATTCCACGCTCGCTTTTACCAAAATACCGGCTGAGCTTTTCCTGTTCCGTCCCCATAACCGCAGATGCCATAGCGCGCGGATCTGCCAGACGAATGCAGCCATGGCTTACCGCACGCATATCACGTTTAAAAGTTGCCTTTGACGGCGTATCATGCAGATAAATATCATGGCTGTTCGGAAACAGGATCTTCAGCTCACCCAAAGCATTATTGGGGCCAGGTTTTTGCCTGATTCCGACATGCGCCTTGCCCTGAGCCACCGCCGACCAGTTAACCGCTGATGCCGGCACAGATTTTCCGCCGGAGATAACCTCATAATTATTACGGCTCAGATAATTTGTATCAGCCATAATGCGCGGCATCATCTCATTCATCACAATTGAGCGTGGCACGCCCCATGACGGATTAAACACCACAGTGCTGATCGTATCATAGAAAAAATGCGTCTGATTGCGTGGTGAACCGATCACCACATCCATCGCCAGCTGCTCTTTGCCTTTGTTAAAATATTGCGCCCGATAAGCCGGCTGATTGACAAAAACATAACGCTCACCAAAATCGAGCGGCAGCCAGCGCAACCGCTCCATGGCATAGAGAATACGCTCACGCCTGACAGCAGGGCTCTCCCCCTGCAAAGCCGCAATGGTTGCGCGGCCGATTATGCCATCCGGCGTCTTGCCCATCAGCTTCTGATAATCCTTAACCGCAGCCACCAGTTCCGGATCATAAAGCTCAGACATATAATGGCGGTCAAATATCTCCTGATAGGAATTAAGATAACCGGCAGGCGCTTTTTTGGAAATCAGCGCCAGAATCTTCGGCAATTCCGGATTGCTCTGCCCGGGTCTGATCAGCGTATCCGGTGCAATACGGATATCCTCTGCCTGCGCCGGTTTCATGGCTGCCAATTGCGCTTTCAATTGCTGGTAATAGCGGCTTTGCGGGTGAAGTCCGCGCAATATTGCGGCCGGATCAGCATCATCAGCAAGAGCTTTCAGCATCACATCCGGCTTAATCCTGTTGCGCGGCAGATCATGAAAACCACTCAGGCGATTGGCGATCACCCGCCCTTCTCCGGCATCCAGCGCATAGCGCAAGGCGCGGGCACTCATGCGCAGTTCAAAATCCGCCATTTCGCGGATACGCTGCGCTTTATTTGCCATATCAAATTGTGCTTCAGGCTCGCGCACCGCATATTCGGCAGAAGACAATCCGTCCTCTTCAGCCCGCTCAAACAGATTGAGCACATTTTGAGCATTTTGCGATACATGCAGCCCGTCTGACCATAAAAGCCTATGCTCTGTTGCGTAAAAAGCAAGAATAGCCTCGGCCACCGGCTGCTCGGCCTGCACATTGGTGAGCTTCATCGCTTCCAGCACGGCATTAACCTGCGCCTGATCAATCTTGCCGCCTGTCTTTGGCGCAACAATATCTGAACCGCCGGCTTGCGCAGGCACACCTGCCTGATTGATTAGTTTTACACTTTGTTGTTGCAAATCACCAAACAGATGCCCGGCCTCACCCAGTATACGCACCGGCGAGAACAGCGGCGCATTATCAGCCGCCGCCTGATCAGCCACAACATGCCCTTCATCCTCTGAAACCGAGGAAGTGAGCTGCATATCCACCGGCGAAAAATCAATCCTGACCAGCTTTTCCGGCCGATAATCATAAAATTGCGGGCCTTTCACGGTAACCGTCTTCACAGGAGCTGCCGGTTTTGGCGCCGGTGCTGTTCTGGATATTTGCGCCTTTTGCCCCGCATTGCCACCCTGCGGCATTGGTGCAGGTTGTATCTCCTGCCGGGGAGCCTGTTGACGGGCTTCCCGTTTTTGGCGGAATAATTCCATCAAATTGCTTGCAGCCGCAGCCTCTTGCGCCGGTGCCAGAACGGCCATTGCCCCGATCAGCGCAAGCGCCGTGGCAAGGCATGCCTTACGCTTTGAAACTGTTATAAGTGAGTAGCGGGTTTTCAGCGGAAAAGTCATAATTTGTCCGTAGCTCATCAGCCCAATATAAAGCCATTGATCAGGATACGCGGCGTATCCGGCAAAGATATCGCTTCAGACTCATGCTGTCCGGCTGGTTCTGGCGCGATCCACTGCCAGAAATTATGCATCATGGTGATTTAGAAACTTTTAACAATAAGCATAAGTTTTCTTCACAAGCCATAATGCCGGTTAAAAACAGGCCGGATGAGCAATCTGCCGCAGTGGCAAGGCGGATCACAAGGGGTAAAAGCCGGTCATCCTATTTTAAAACACTGATCCGGATGCGGCATGGAATTGCTGCATTGCGCAGGGAAAAATCAAGGTGACAAATGACTGAGCAAATCAATACCAATATGTTTCCGCTTGGTGAGGACACAACCCCCTATCGTAAACTGACCTCGGACTATGTCTCAGTCGATACTTTTAAAGGCCAGGAAATTTTGACCGTTGAACCGGAAGGCTTGCGCCTTTTGGCTGAAACCGCTTATGCGGATATCAACCATTTGCTTCGCCCTGGCCATTTACAACAACTGGCCAAGATTATGGAAGATCCGGAAGCAACCGATAATGACCGCTTTGTTGCCTATGATCTTTTGAAAAATGCCAATATTGCCGCTGGCGGCGTGCTGCCAATGTGCCAAGATACCGGTACGGCCATTATTATGGGCAAAAAAGGCCGCCGCGTGTGGACTGAAGGCGGCGATGAAAATGCGCTCGGTCAGGGTGTGATGGATGCTTATAATAAAAAGAACCTGCGCTATTCGCAGCTTGCGCCGCTGGAAATGTTCAAGGAGCAAAACACAAAAAATAACCTGCCCGCCCAGATTGATATTTATCAGGAAGGCGAGGATGCCTATAAATTCCTTTTTGTGGCCAAGGGCGGCGGCTCTGCCAATAAAACTTTTTTGTTTCAGGGCACACCATCGCTGCTGACACATGACCGGATGATCGCTTTTCTTAAGGAAAAAATCCTGACGCTCGGTACCGCAGCCTGCCCGCCCTATCATCTGGCTATTGCTATTGGCGGCACATCGGCGGAGCAAAACCTCAAAATCGTCAAACTGGCCTCCACCCGCTATCTTGACAGCCTGCCGACAAAAGGCTCGCCGGACGGCCATGCTTTCCGCGATCTGGAGATGGAGCAGGAAATCCACAAACTCACGCAGTCTCTGGGTGTGGGCGCGCAATTTGGCGGCAAATATTTCTGCCATGATGTGCGGGTTATCCGCCTGCCGCGTCATGGTGCATCCCTGCCGATCGGCATGGGCGTTTCCTGCTCGGCAGACCGTCAGGCCAAGGGCAAAATCACCAAAGACGGCATTTTCCTTGAACAGCTGGAAACCAATCCCGCAAAATATATGCCGGATATTGATGAAAGCAGATTATCAGATAATGTTGTGCGGATTGATCTGAACCAGCCGATGGAACAGATCCTCAAGACCTTGTCGCAATATCCGGTAAAGACCCGCCTTTCATTAACCGGTTCCATCATTGTGGCACGCGATCTGGCACATGCAAAGATCCGTGAGCGGCTGGAAAATGGCGCAACCATGCCGGATTATTTCAAAAATCATCCGATTTATTATGCAGGCCCTGCCAAAACCCCGGCCGGTTACGCCTCCGGCTCTTTCGGCCCCACAACGGCAGGCCGCATGGATTCCTATGTTGATCAGTTCCAGTCTTTTGGCGGCTCCATGGTGATGCTGGCCAAAGGCAACCGCTCCCGTCAGGTGCGCGATGCCTGCGCAAAACACGGTGGTTTCTATCTTGGCTCCATCGGCGGGCCTGCCGCCCGTCTGGCGCAGGACTGCATCAAAAAAGTTGAGGTGGTTGAATATCCGGAACTGGGTATGGAAGCCATCTGGCGCATTGAAGTGGAAGATTTCCCTGCCTTTATCGTTATTGACGACAAGGGCAATGATTTTTTCAAGGAACTGAACCTCTCGTAAGATCTTGTAAAAAAGCCGGAGTTGCCTCCGGCTTTTTCTTTCATCTCACATTTTATCGCGACTTTTCCGGTCTATCGCTAATAAGTCTATCGCTAAAACTTGGACTCACGGCTGAGATTTTTGGCTTTCAGCTCATCCAGATAGGCCTGCCAGCGGGTTTCATATTCCTCACCCAGCTGATGCAAATAAGGCCATGTATAAAGGCCTGTATCATGCATATCATCAAATGTGATGCGTACTGCATAATTACCCACCGGATCAATTTTCATAATTTCAACATTGATCTTGCCCGGCACAGTTACCCGCTGCTCAGGCGCATGCCCCTGCACCTCTGCCGAAGGTGACAAGACGCGCAGCATCTCGGCGGGAAATGAATAATTATGCCCGTTATTAAATGTTACAGATAATGTTTTGCGGTCTTTGGAAACCCGCAGCTCTTCCGGCCAGATATCACCCATAATTCAGCCCTGCCATAAGTTTGCACCATATGCCTTGTATATTCCTGTGTCAGAATATTTAACAGGCAGATCAAGGCTGCGTGACATTATGAAACTGGACATAGCGCAAACTTGATCTTATCTCCTGAGATAACCAAAATAACAAACAGTTGCAGGGCGGGAATATTATGCTGAAAAACCAAATGGAAGATGTGCGACCGCCAATGATCGACCCTTTTGGCAGGGCAATCACCTATTTGCGCGTTTCAGTGACAGATCGCTGCGATTTCCGCTGCACCTATTGCATGGCCGAGCATATGACCTTTCTGCCAAGAAAAGAACTGCTCACGCTTGAAGAGCTCGACCGGCTCTGTACATGTTTTATCAAAAAAGGCGTGCGTAAAATCCGCCTTACCGGCGGTGAGCCTCTGGTACGCAAAAATATTATGCATCTTATCGGCAATCTGGCGCGCCATCTTGAAGCCGGCAATCTGGATGAGCTGACACTGACAACCAACGGCTCACAACTGGCGCGCTATGCAGATGAGCTGGCAGCACACGGCGTGCGGCGTATTAATGTATCTCTCGATACGCTGGATGCGCAAAAATTCAGAACTGTTACCCGCTGGGGCGAGCTTGCGCAGGTTTTGCGCGGTATTGATGCCGCACAAAATGCCGGCTTGCAGGTTAAAATCAATGCTGTTGCGCTAAAAGGTTTTAACGATCATGAAATTGCGGATATGCTGCGCTGGGCGCATGGCCGCGGCATGGATATGACATTGATTGAAACCATGCCGCTCGGTGAGATTGATTATGATCGTACAGATCAATATTTGCCGCTCTCTATATTGCGGGCGGCTCTTGCGCGCCAGTTCACCATGACAGATATTGCGCTGCAAACCGGCGGCCCTGCCCGCTATGTGCAAATTGCCGAAACCGGCGGCCGGCTTGGCTTCATCACCCCGCTGACCCATAATTTCTGTGAAAGCTGCAACCGTGTGCGCGTCACCTGCACCGGCACGCTTTATATGTGCCTCGGACAGGAAGATGCCGCAGATCTGCGCAAGCCGCTACGTGCAAGTGCAGATGATCAATTATTGTCAGAAGCAATTGATCAGGCGATTCTGCGCAAGCCGAAAGGCCATGATTTTATCATCGACCGGCGCAATAAAACGCCTGCCCTTGCCCGCCATATGAGCGTGACAGGCGGCTAAAGCCCCTGTTTATGGCAAGCAGCGGATTTTCCGCTAAAAATTATCATTTATTTGGCTGCAGATGACGCAAAGCTGTAACCATGTCGCAAAAATAATTGCTACATTATCCGGCAAAAGGAAGCCTGATCCGGCTTCCTTACAGGATCATCATCGTGACATTTTCAGCCAATATCCGCTCTGCTCTTTATATGTGCCTCGGCATGGGAATTTTTACCATTGGTGATGCACTGACCAAATATTCCACACAAACGCTTAATCTCGGCCAGTTTATTTTTATGCGCGGTTTGTTGTGCATCATCCTGTTGCTGTTTGTGGCAGGGCGGCAGGGCGCATTATCGCAATGGCGCAGCGCGCTTGACAGAATGACATTGATGCGCGGCCTTGGCGAGGTTGGCGCAACCACCTGCTATCTTATCGGCCTTACCCATTTGTCACTTGCCTTTGTCTCTTCCGTTTATCAAGCAGTGCCTCTGGCCGTTACGCTGGGCGCTGTGCTGTTTCTGGGGGAAAAGGTCGGCTGGCGGCGCTGGCTGTCCATTGCCGCGGGTTTTATCGGGGTGCTGATTATTATCCGCCCCGGAAGCGATGGCATGAGCGCCTATTCGCTGCTTCTTCTCATCGGCATCGGCTTTACAGCCCTGCGTGATCTGAGCACGCGGCGCATCAATCCGCACATCCCGACCATGCTGATTTCTGTCATCACCTCAACCATGATTACCATCACCGGCTTTATCATGATGCAGGCAGATAGCGGCTGGGTCTCCCCACAGAAGCAGGATATTATACATGTCAGCATTGCAGCAGTTTTGCTGATTATTGGCTATCACTGCATTATTCTGGCCACCCGCAGCGGTGATATCTCCTTTGCCTCACCCTTTCGTTATACCAGCCTGCTTTGGGCTATTACTTTAAGCTATGTTGTATTCAACCAGATACCGGATCAAAATACATTAACCGGTTCTGCAATTGTGGTCGCCAGCGGCTGCTATATGCTTTATCGTGAAGCTATCACCGGCTATCGTAAAAAACGGGCATTACGCAGGCAATATGCCATAGATCTGCCGTCGCCGGATTAAAACAATTCTTGCAAAAACCGGCTTTTTTTAAACTCCGGAGCAGATATGAAATGAAGCATAAGGTTTTGGGGCTTATTCTGGCAGGTGGCCACAGCAGGCGGCTTGGCGGCGGCGACAAAGCACTGCGCCCGCTGGGCGATGCTTCCATTTTGCATCAGGTATGCACCCGTCTGCAGGCACAGCTTGCTGATATTATTATCAGCGCAAACAGCGAGCCGGCATTTTTTTCTCGTTTTGCCTTTCCTGTGATTGATGATGGCGCATGGCACGGCAGCGGCCCGCTGGCCGGCATTCTGGCCGGCTGCCGCCATGCCGCGCAACACGGCTACAGCCATATATTAAGTGTTGCTGCTGATACGCCATTTTTTCCTGAAGATCTTTTGCAAAAACTGGTTCAGAAACAAACGGACAGCAATGCAGAAATTATCTTCGCCCGCTCCGGCAATGAAATACACCCAACATTTGCCCTGTGGCCGGCAGCCATAGCCAATCCGCTGGAAAGCTGGCTGCAACAAAGCAAAAGACGCAGTATCCGCATATTCGCCGCCGGCCACAGCTGTGCCTATGCGGATTTTGATATGCCGGATGCAATCAGCGGACTTGATCCGTTTTTTAACATCAACACCTATCAGGAGCTGGCACAGGCAAGATCTGCATGGCAATTGCATCAGCCGGCAGATTTTGAGGAATAGCTGATGACACAAAAAATCTTTGGCATTACCGGCTGGAAAAATGCCGGTAAAACCACCTTGGCAGAACGGCTGGTGCGTGAACTTACACTACGCAGCTATAAAATCTCGACCGTTAAACATGCCCATCACAGTTTTGACATTGATAAGGAAGGCACAGATTCCTACCGCCATCGCGCGGCCGGCGCCGGCGAAGTTGCAATTGTTTCTTTCAGCCGCTGGGCGCTGATGCATGAATTGCGCGGCGATGAAGAGCCCCCACTGGAAGAAATAATCAGCCATATGCAACCCTGCGATCTCGTTCTTGTGGAAGGGTATAAAAACGACAAACACCCAAAAATTGAAGTGCGCCGCAAAGAGAGCCCGACACAGTTGCCGCTTGATCCGCAACAATATTCCATTGTCGCCATCACCTGTGATGAACCATTGAGCGGCCAGAGCGTACCGGTTTTTGATCTTGATGACATTAAGAAAATTGCTGATTTTGTGGAAGATTACTGCCAGTTGAAATCCGGATGATTTTTATATCATCATTAAATTAAAAAATAAAAAAACAATCATAACAATATGATTTATATATATTTTAAAATTAAATTACTCTTATAAAACACGCAATCCGGCCTTGTTTATCAATCTCTGCAAGCTTGCCGGATTTTAAAATATTTTTTGTTCTTGCCTTTGTCGCAAAAATGATGGGATTATCATTGCGCACAATAATTACGCCAGAATCCGGCGCAAAATTATCGAGATAATGCCGGTTCCGCTTCGGCTGTAATTTTTACTTGAATGGGTTAACGGAGTGAGGAAGTCTATGAAAATTACCAGAATGATTACCGGATCTGCTCTGGCGGCATTCGTTGCTGCGGGCGCAACCACTTTTGATATGAGTGCTGCCCAGGCACAGGAGCCTCTGAAACTGACAATCGCGACAGAAGGCGCCTACCCTCCGTTTAATTTTATCAACGCTTCCGGAGAACTTTCAGGCTTTGATGTTGATATTGGCCGGGCACTTTGTGAAGAGATGAAGGCCGAATGCAAATTCATCACTATTGAGTGGGACGGCGCTATTCCAAGCCTTCAGGCCGGTAAGTTTGATGCCTTTATTGCCTCAATGTCGATTACCGATGAGCGCAAAAAACAGGTGGATTTCAGCGATAAATATTACAATACCCCTCCGGGGCTCGTTGCGCCTAAGGATACAGATATCAAAGGCATAACCAAGGCTGATCTGGCAGGCAAAACCATCGGCGTTCAGATTTCCACAACACATGCCAATTATGCCGAAAAGACCTTCACAGACAGCACGATCAAAGCCTATCCCACAGCAGAGGAATATCGCCTTGATCTTGCCAATGGCCGGCTGGATGCGGCAAGTGATGACAGTGTGACCCTGTCTGAATGGCTCAAGACCGAAGATGGCGCATGTTGCAAAATGATTGGCACATGGCCTCCGGTTCCTGAAATTCACGGCCCGGGTGCCGGCGTGGCTTTCAAAAAAGGCAATCCGGAGCTGATCGCCAAGTTCAATGATGCGATCAAGGCTATCCGTGCCAATGGCAAATATAAGGAAATCAACGATAAATATTTTGATTTCGATGCCTATGGCGCCGAGAACTGATTACCTGTCGTTAAAAGCGGCAGAATAACAGGCAAAGCCACATTCTGAACCACAATTTCCGGATGTGGCTTTGCCGCTGTCCGGTGATGCTTTATCATAGCCCTATTCCTTTATTGCATGATATAGCATTGCCAAAAATGACAAGAAAATAAACGTGAAAAGCATTAAAATATATAAAAAACAATAATATAGAATAATTTTTTAAACAAAAAACCTTAAATGGAGTGCAAGTTGGTTTCAGCAATATCATGTCCGGTTTTCAAGATTTTTATGTATGTACAATTTGCTTGCAAGGCTTGCCTTTAGAGCCGGAATAGTGGAATTATCGCCGCCAACCAATTTCCGCTCTACAAATAACAAAATGGGCAACGGGCGGATAAAATAAATAAATGTTTCTTATAATGGGGGTTAACAAGGAATGAGAACAAGCGAGGGAACTTCCCGCAATTCACGCGCTGTCCTGCACAATTTTGCTGCAGCCGGCATGATGGTGCTTTGCGCGGCGGTCAGCCTGTCTGCCCCTGCCCGCGCACAGGAGCCGCTGGTGCTGAAAATCGGCTCTGAAGGCGCATATCCTCCATATAATTTTGTGAAGTCTGACGGCACGGTTGCCGGTTTTGAGGTTGATATTGCCAATGCTCTTTGTGAGGAGCTGAAGGCAAAATGTGAGATCATCGTGCAGGATTGGGATGGCATGATCCCCGCCCTGCAATCGGGCAAGCTGGATGCTGTGATCTCCTCCATGTCCATCACGCCTGCCCGCAAGGAACAGGTGGATTTCAGCAATAAATATTATAATCCGGCAGCGGGCATTGCCGCACTTAAAGATTCTGATCTTAAAGGCACAACCGCAGAGGATCTGGCCGGCAAAACCATCGGCGTGCAATCATCAACCATTCATGCTGTTTATTCCGAACATACCTATAAAGACAGCACGATCAAATCCTATGGCAGTGCGGATGAGGCACGCATGGATTTGGCCAATGGCCGCATAGATGCCGTGAATGATAATGTGGTTTCACTCACCGATTGGCTAAAAACACCGGAAGGTGAGTGCTGCAAGCTGATTGGCACAGTCAAGGCTGATCTTGAAATTCACGGCCCTGGTGTGGGTGTTGCCGTTAAAAAAGGCCGCGGCGATCTTGTTGAAAAATTCAATCAGGCCATAATCGCTCTGCGACAAAACGGAAAATATCAGGCGATCAACGATAAATATTTCGATTTCGATATTTACGGCGAATAACAAACCGCAAACCGTATATGCTTTACCTGATACGGTTTTATACTGATTTCGACGGGCTATAAGTGCATTTTGTTGTCCGTCCTTACAGGGATTTATTATATGGAAAAATATGCTGTGTTGATTGGCTTTGGTCCGGAGGGATGGGGGCTGAGCATAGCATGGGGACTTTTAACAACCGTTATGCTGGCGCTTGCCACATTACCTGTCGGTTTGTTACTTGGTTTCCTTGTTGCTTTGGGTAAGCAGTCCTCAGAACCTTCCCTGCGTCTGGCCTCTAATATCTATACCACAATATTTCGCGGTCTTCCGGAGCTTCTCACCCTGTTTCTGGTTTATTTCGGTGGTTCGCTGGCTATTCAAAAATTATTTGCCGCCATTGGCATACAAGGCTCGGTTGAGGTTAATGCTTTTGCGGCCGGTATGCTGGCGCTGGGCTTTGTGTTTTCCTCTTATTCAAGTGAGGTCTTTTTATCTGCCTTTCGCGCTATTCCCAAAGGGCAATATGAGGGCGCCTATGCCGTTGGTCTCAGCTCTTTCCAGACGATGCGCAAAATCATTTTTCCGCAACTGATCAAAATAGCCCTGCCGGGTCTGGCTAATTTATGGCTGGTTCTTTTAAAGGATACATCACTGGTTTCGGTGATCAGCCTCACCGATATTCTGCGCCAGACATCGGTTGCCGCCCGCGTTACCAAAGAGCCGTTTCTGTTCTACGGGGTAGCCTGCCTGCTTTATCTTATCCTTGCAATCATCTCGTCCTATTTCATCGGCCGGATTGAAAACTGGGCACAAGGCAGCAATAAAAAATCAACAGCAAGTGTGGCGCGCTCATGACCATGACAAACAATACTCAGACTGATCGGGTTTTTCGCCCTGCCGAGCCTCCGCGCCCGTGGACAGGTGCGCGCATAACCGGCCATATTTTGCTGGCATTCTGGCTGGTGCTGTTCGCCGGTCTGGCCATTTATCTGTATAATGCATGGCAGATTGACCTTATTGAGACCTACGGCCCGCGCTACTGGAATGGTTTAAAAACCACCCTGATACTGGTGGCTATATCCATTTTTCTTGGTGCCCTGCTCTCATTACCGGTGGCGCTTGCGCGTATGTCGGATAATCGTTTTATCAATAATATCGCCTATGCCTATGTTTACTTCTTCCGTGGCACACCGTTGCTGGCGCAGGTTTTTCTGATCTATTACGGTTTCGGCACATTCCGCCCGGTTCTGGAGAGCCTGGGACTGTGGGGCTTTTTCCGCGAGGCATGGTATTGCGCTATTCTGGCCTTTACGCTTAATACGGCAGCCTATCAGGCAGAAATTCTGCGCGGAGCCATTCTCAGTGTTCCCAAAGGCCAGTGGGAAGGCGCTCATGCGCTCGGCCTGTCAAAAATCCAGACTTTTCGCAAAGTCATCCTGCCTCAGGCTCTGGTTGTTGCGCTGCGCCCCTATGGCAATGAAGTGATTTTGATGATTAAGGGCTCCGCTATTGTTGCCATTATCACTGTTTACGACCTGATGGGGGAAACAAGACGTGCCTATTCCCGCACCTTTGATTTCCAGACCTATCTGTGGGCGGCAATCATTTATCTGCTGATTGTGGAAGTGCTGCGCAATATTATTGAATGGATTGAGCGCAGGATTACAATCCATCTTATCCGTTAGCCACCTTATCCGCTAAGCTTTACAAAAAAGGATACCGCCACGGCGGTATCCTTGTAAAAACAGAATATGCAATAATTTGCTGATTAATGCGCGGGTGCTTTTCTGTGTTTCTCAACCAGTTCCAGCAATACTGCAGCACCCAGCTCTCCGGCTGGTTTATCGGTATGCATTTTTTCTGCAATCCGTTTAAAGCCTTCCATCTGTGCCTGCCGCACCGGCCCTTCCCGCAATAATTGCTCCAATTGGCGGCTCAACATGCCTGCACGCACAAACTCGTTAAAAAACTCCGGAATAACCGGCCTGTCATCAATAATATTGGGCAGTGATGCACTCCAGATTGTGATCAGCCGCGTGATCAGCAAACGGCTGACAAAATCAGCCTTATAGGTAATCACCGCAGGAATTTTTGCCAACGCCAATTCCAGAGAAACCGTGCCCGATGCCGCCAGTGCCGCATCAGCCTTGGCAAAAGCCTCCCATTTTTTATCCTCGCCGGTTACAATAACCGGCCTTAGCGGCCAATCTTTTGTCAATTCCTGTATCAAAGGTTCATGACGCTCCAATGTTGGCAAAATTGCCTGCACCGAGCCGCATCTCTCATCAAGCAATTGCAGGGTCTTGCCAAATTCTTTCAACAGGGCATTGATTTCCGAACGCCGCGAACCCGGCAGCAACAGCACTGTCTTTTCAGCTTCCGCATGCGGAGCCTTGCGGTTTTTGCGCGCTTTTGCCACTTCCAGCAACGGGGCATAGCTTGTCAGACGATGGCCAACATAGGTGGATTGCGGCCCTGAAAGACGCGCCATCACCTCAACCTCAAAAGGCAGCACCGTCAGCACATGATCAATGAATTTGCGCATTTCCTTGGCGCGCTGCGGCCGCCACGCCCAGACACTGGGCGCAATATATTTAACAATCGGAATTGACGGATCAGCCTGACGTACTTTTTTGGCAACGCGATGCGTAAAATCCGGACTGTCAATAATCAACAGACAATCCGGCTTTGCTTCAACAATGGCTTTGGCAGTCTGGCGAATGCGCATCATCAATTTGGGCAATCGTGCCAGCACGGCACCAATTCCCATCAATGCAATCTCATCAGGATTATACAGGGTTTTCAGGCCGCGTTCCTGCAAATGCACGCCGCCCACACCAACAAGATCAACAAGGCGATCTGTGCCGGCCCGCAATGCGTCAATAAGGTCAGCACCAAGCAAATCCCCCGATTCTTCACCGGCGACAACCGCAATTTTTAATGGAAAATTCTCATTCATCTTGTGTCACCGCGCTTTAGATTATCGCATTACAGGCATCCCAAGCCGCTTCACATTTCCGGCCTGTCAATATTGCGGCACCATGCCTGCCATTATTGCAGCACCCAATCCGGCCTGTTTATTGTCCGCAAAACTCACAAAGTATCCGCCACGCGAGAACTGTTAAATGTCACAATAAAAAGACCCTGCGCATTTGCGGCATCAATTGTCTCGCGATAGGATAACATAACCGTACGTCCGGCCTCAATCGCAATGCCTGCAAGCCCCGCAGCGGCAATATTCGTCACAGTATCAACACCGATTGTCGGCAAATCTGCACGTTCATCCTGCGCCGGCTTGGCGCATTTAACCAAAACACCGCCATGCTGCGGAATGCGCTTTTCACCACGCATTTGCTGCACACGCAACAGCATATTATCCGTGCCTTCAACGCCTTCCAACGCCACAACACGCCCGCCAACAGCAACCGCGCCCTGCCCGACATCCAGTTTGCCAAGCATCACCGCGGCCTCAAGTGCCAGATCAATATTATGCTGTTCTTTTTTATCCGGCTTCACGGATGTCAGCACCGATGCAGCGGGCGCCAGAATATCCGGCACAATCTGATGAGCGCCGACCATATGAAAACCATAGGATTCCAGCAGCCTGATAAATGCGCGCAACAGAGCGTCATCACCCTTGCCCAAAGCGCCAAACACATACAGCAAGGCGCGCAAGGTTGTCATATCCAGCCGGATATCGCTGAGCAATGGCCGCTGACGCACGCCACCGGCAAGAACAACATTGCTGATATTTGCCTGTTTGAGCAAGCGGATCAGACGGGAAAATTCCACAACCGAAATTGTATCATGATCATAGCGTTTAAGCGCCTCATCCGCCTCACCTTTCAGGCAGATTACAAAAGGCGGGTTGCCTTTTTTTTCAAGGGCTTCTGCCACCACTTGCGGCAAAAGACCGTTCCCGGCAATAATAGCAGTCCGGGCTTTGGCATCAATTGCCTTGGCGGGAACGGCATCTGTCGTCATCATATTATGATTGATCTTCCGGGCTTGCATGTTTGCCATGCAGAGGCGGCGTTGTGAATGATGTGCGTTTGGCATCTGCGGTAATAAACGCAATCATATCCCCGACCGCGGCAGAATCTGCAAATTCCGCACGCAGATCCTCCACCCGATCCTTCACAGGTTTGCTGCGGTCAAACAACATGCGCGTTGCACGACGCACCGCATGAATTTCCTGACGTGGCAGGCCGGAGCGCTTCATGCCAATAATATTGAGGCCGCCAAGATAGGCATGAACGCCAATAGCCATACCAAACGGAATAAGATCCTGCACAACAGCAGCCATGCCGCCAACAAATGCATGATGGCCGATGCGCACAAATTGATGCACCGCAGCACCGCCGCCAAGAATAGCATAGTCACCAATCTCGCAATGGCCGCCAATCATCACATTATTGGCAAAGGTAACATGATTGCCCACATCGCAATCATGCGCCACATGAGCATAGGCAAGAAACGAGCTGTTATCACCAATCTGAGTATAACCACGGCTGGTATCTGAGCCGCGATGCATGGTTACCCCCTCACGGATCATACAGTTTTTGCCGATTATCAGCTTGGTATGGCCGCCTTTATGTTTGCCGTTCTGCGGCTCACAGCCAAGAATGGCATGCGGGAAAACCTTGGCATTCTCACCCAAAGTCGTGTAGCCGGTCACAACAACGTGGCTCATCAGCTCACAATTGTCACCGATCTCGGCTCCTGCCTCCACATGGCAGAACGCTCCGATGGAAACCCCCTGACCAAGTTTTGCGCCCGTTTCCACACAGGCTGTCGGGTGAATAAAGGTTTCACGCATTCAAATCACGCTTTTCTTTGGTTGCATCAGAGCAAAAATACAAGCTCTGGTTTATTTATAAAAATTATGCCGCAGCACAGAGCACTAAGCTGCTATTCACCAGTCATCGCAGAAACTTCAGCTTCAGCGACCTTAACACCATCAACCTCGGCCACACAGGCAAATTTTGAAATATTGCCGCGTTGTTTCATCTTTTTAACACGCAGCAGCATCTGATCACCGGGAACAACCGGACGGCGGAATTTTGCATTATCAATTGTCAGCAAAAAAACAGTACCGGTATCCTCAAGGCCACGTTTCATCATTGAAATTGCGCCGGCAGTCTGTGCCATAGCCTCAAGAATCAACACGCCCGGCATAATCGGCGTCGCAGGAAAATGTCCGGTAAAATGCGGTTCATTAAAAGTAACATTCTTGATACCGGTTGCCGATTCATCACCATCAATATCAACAATACGGTCAATCAGCAAAAACGGATAGCGATGCGGAAGCACTGCCAGTAATTTCTGGATATCGGCAGCACCAAGCGCACTCCGTTCAGCATTTTCACTCATGTCAGGATTTCTCCTTTTTAGATTGTCCGATACTGCGCAAGGTCGCAATATCCCTGAACCACTGCTTCAGCGGTCTGGCTGGCAGACCGCCCCATCTTTCACCATCGGGAATATCATTCATAACGCCGCTTGCCGCAGCAATCTGCACACGCGATCCGATATTGATATGATCGGCAAGGCCAACGCGCCCGCCCAGCATTGTCATATCGCCAATAGTCACACTGCCGGAAATGCCGCAATGTCCGGCGATAATGCAATGCCGCCCGATTTTAACATTATGTGCAATATGCACCTGATTATCGATTTTTGTGCCCTCACCGATCACCGTATCGCTCAATGAGCCGCGATCAATTGTTGTATTGGCGCCAACCTCAACATCATCCTGAATAATCACGCGGCCAAGCTGCGGCACTTTTTCAAGCCCCGCAGGCCCCGGCACATAGCCAAAACCATCCTGGCCAATGCGCACGCCAGGATGCAAATAAACGCGATTGCCAATCAGCGCATAAGTGAGAGAAACATGCGGCGCGATAATACAATCCCGTCCGATCTTGCAGCCTGCCCCGATCACACTGCCGGCGCTGATTGTTGTGCCGGAACCGACAGACACATGCGCGCCCACAACCGCGCCCGGCTCAATCGTCACCGTGCCTTCGATTTCAGCTGTGGGATGAATGGTTGCGTGTTCGGAAATGCCCGGCACGCCAAGCAAGGAGCGCGGATGCACAGCCTGCATATATAATTTGCGGCCAATAGCAGCAAAATCGCGATGCGGCGCATTGCTCACCAGCACAGCCACGCCATCAGGAATCTGGGAAGCCTGCGCCTGAGCACATAAAACCGCTGCAGCTTTCAGTGAACCCAGATCCACGCCGCTCTTTTTGCCTTCAATAAAAACAAGTGAGCCCGGCGTTGCATTGTCCAAAGACGCCAAATGCTCAATTTTCCGGTCTGCATATTGCTTTGTAAGCAATTCAGAACCGGTTAATTGAGCAATATCAGCGACGTTGAGTGCGCAGGACAGAGTATAAAATACAGGATCTGCCATCAACATACTTTCTGCCCTGAGGCGGAAGGCACAGATTGTGAAGCCGCCTCAGGAAAAAGCAAAGTTATCAGAACTTGCTCGACATACCAAAGTTAAAGTTCTGAACCTTATCAGAATCTTCTTTCTTAAGTGGCACTGCATAATCAAAGCGCAGCGGGCCAAACGGAGAAGCCCACATCAGGCTCACACCGGCAGAAGCGCGCCATGCACTGCCCGTTCCGTGAGCATCGTCATATTTGGTGCCATAGAGCGTTGCCGCATCGGCAAACAAGGCACCGCGAATACCAAGGCTCTCTGGAATAACCGGCATCGGGAACTGCACTTCAGCACTGGCGTTGAAATAAGTTGTACCGCCGATCCAGTACATGTCACCGTTATTTGCCTTCTGCCAAGGACCGATACCATTATATTTAAAGCCGCGGATCATATCCGTGTTACCTTTAAACATATCGAAGATACGGGTGCCGTCATCAGAGAAGGAATGGATATAACCACCGCCGGCGCGCAGCAGACCTACAACATCAGCTTCCTGCAACAAGGTTTTGTAATAGCTGGCTGTTGCGGTTGTTTTCATAAATTTCGCATCGCCGCCAAGACCGGCAAATTCCTGACCAAAACGCACAAAAAGACCATCATGCGGATTGTTCACATTGTCGATATTGTTATAGGTCAGCGCATAGGAAATCGAGGAACGCAGCCACGGGCTAAATTCCGCAGCCTCAATCAAAGCCGGAGCATAGATATTCATATCACTGCTCTTCAGCTTATATTTTTCCTGCACCAGATTATAACCAATGCTGGCACCGAAATTATCGGTAATTGGCAGGCCAAAGCGAATTGTGCCGCCGGTCTGCTCTACGTCATACTGATCCTTGACGCGGTAGGATTTGCGGAAAACATCAAAGCCCGCAGAAATACGCTGACCAAGGAAATATGGCTCGGTAAAGGAGAAGCCATAGTTACGTGCGCTATCCTGACCGGCACCTGCGCTCAGACGAATGAACTGGCCGCGACCAAGGAAGTTGCGCTCTGCAACCGAGCCCTCAACTGAAGCACCCGGCGTTTCACCGCCTGATGTATAGCCGGCACCAATCGAGAATTCCCCTGTCGGCTTTTCAACCACATCCACAATCAGCACAACCTGATCCGGCTCAGAGCCCTGTGCGGTGGAAATATTGACTGTCTGGAAGAAATCCAGCGCCTCCAGACGGCGTTTTGCACGGGTGATCATCACCTGATTGAAGGCATCCCCCTCACTCAGATCAAATTCACGGCGGATTACATAATCACGGGTTTTATCATTGCCGCGGATTTCAATACGCTGCACATAAGCGCGCGGACCTTCCTCCACATTATAGACAACCGAGATTGTATGATTCTCAAAATTACGATCGCCGCGCGGCTCCACCTTGGCAAAAGCATAACCACTGCCAGCCACGCGCTCGGTTACAGCTTCAACCGACTGCTCAACATCCCGCGCACTGTAAACCTTGCCCGGACGCGTCTTCAGCATGCCGTCAAGAGCCTGCGTATCCACACCCGGAATAGAGCTCTCAACCTGCACATCACCAAAAGTATAGCGCTGTCCCTCATCCACCGTGAAGGTGATTGTGTAGGCATTGGTTGCCGGATCAAGCGTTGCATTAGAAGAAACAACGCGGAAATCCGCATAACCGCGATTATAGTAGAAACGGCGCAGCGCCTCTTCATCAGCCTGCAGACGATCTTCACTATAAATATCGCCACGGGTCAGCCATGACAGCGGATTGGTGCGTTTGGTTGAAATAACATCGCGCAGACGACGACCGCCAAAGGCTTCATTGCCGACAAAATCAATATTGGCGATTTTTGTGCGGCCGCCCTCTGTGATTTCATAAACCACATTAACGCGCCCCTGACCAAGATCAATGGTACGGGCATTTACAACCGCATCATTGCGGCCGACATGGCGATAGGCCTCAACAATAGCCTGACGATCTGATTCCATCTGCGCCGGATCAAACGGGCTGCGCGACTTCAGCTCAACAGCGCGGGCAAGATCAGCATCCTTGATCTTTTTATTCCCCTGAAACAGCACATTATTAACAACCGAAAATTCAGTTACATTAACAATGAGCGCCCCGCCCGCCTGACGAATACGGACATCAGAGAACAACCCCATATTGAAGAGGCTCTTAACAGCCGCATCAATATCAGCATTGGTGAAGGATTTGCCGGGCTTGATATTGATTGCACCGCGAATTGTCGCCGCATCCACCCGCTTATTGCCGCGAACATCAATACGATTAACGACTGCTGCCTGTGCAACACTGACAGTGGCAAAAGAGATCGCTGCCGTACCGGAAGCAAGCATTGCCACCGACATAGCGACCGCAGAAGCAGCACCAAAGAACTTTGAATTTGCCGTCATAGGTCTATTTAACCTTCGTTTCGTTGTCCCGGCCCGTAATCCGAGAAAATAGTGCATAATGCTTTTTGTAATAACCGGTTTTCATATACAAGCAAGCGCCGCGATTAAAATCTGTTTACTTCATCTGCCAACGTGGCACAGCTGCCACGCAAATCCAACACTATGGTAAACAAATTCTTGCGCTTTCCGTATAATCCCCCGATATGTTTACACAGTTTGTTAATCTTTTAATTCAACAGCATAGGCTGTGTCCAGCGCAAAGCTTTGCATTTTTGCATCTTTGCCATTGGTTTTACATCTTTGCCCTCAGTAAAACCGGCGCACAATCCTGCAAACAGCTGCAGATTCTCTTAATCTCCCGCATTCATGCCCTATGCAAACATGAATAGCTCTATGCTTCAACCATCAACCGGCTTTTGGTGCAAATTTGCCTCAGCAGGCAAACAGATCGTTGTAGAAAACGAATCCCATAAAGCCCAGCACCACAAAAAAACCGACCCGGAAGAACATTTCCTGCATTGCAACCGGAACCGGACGCCCCAACACAGCCTCACCGGCATAGATCACCAGATGCCCGCCATCAAGAGGGGGCAGCGGAAATAAATTAAACAAGCCGATACCAACAGACAGCATTGCAATCAATTGAACCAGCCATTCAAAGCCGTGTTGTGCGGCCTGCCCTGCCATATTAGCAATTTTTACCGGCCCGCCTAACTGACACTTATCCTCACGCCCCATTACCATTCTTTTTAAAAATGTACCGGTGCGGCTGATAATATGACCGGTCTCAACCACTGCCGCCCCCACCGATTCGAGCGGCGTATATTCAACACGGCGATAATTACCGCTGTCTCTGGTTATGGTTACACCGATGAGGCCAATCCTGATTTTATTGCCGAGCGCATCGGTCTGCTCCTTCACTTCCGGCACGGCATGGAGCTGTATCCTGCGTCCGTCACGCTCAATCAAAAATGACAATTCATCGCCGCTGCGGCCATTTACAATGCGCTGAACATCGGAAAATGTATCAACCTTTGTGCCTTCCACTTCAAGAAAGCGGTCGCCAGGCTTAAAACCGGCCGCAGCTGCGGGGCTGTCCGGCATCACTTCCGCGATGGTCGGATCAGCGACCACACGCCCGTAACTGGCAAAGAAAAAGCTTAAAATCGCGATTGTCAGCAGAAAATTAAACGCAGGGCCTGCAAAAATCGTGGCAGCGCGTTTCCATAAGGCCTGCGTATGGAATGCCACCTTGCTATCGGCTTCACTTAAAGATGATATGGCTTTACCATCAGGCGCGCTTGCAGCGTTGATATCGCCGACAAATTTAACATAACCACCAAGCGGAATCGCACAGATTTTCCAGCGCGTGCCATTGCGTGCCGTATAGCCAAACAGCTCCGGCCCGAAGCCAACAGAAAAGGCCTGCACACCAATGCCACACAAACGCCCGACCAGAAAATGCCCCATCTCATGGACAAAAACCACTACGGCCAGAACCAGAATAAACGGAAGCAATGTACCAACCAGCAGGCTTTCACTGCCGAATAAATATCCCAGGGGATCGCTCAAAATCCGTCTCCCGTCATTCAATAATCAAAAATCTTACAGCGGCCGCAAGATCGCGCCGACAAACATGGTTGCAGGTGAATCAGCACCGGTAACCAGAGCGCCGATAATATAAAGCATCACAGCGGCAATAATCAGCCCGTCCACACGATCCATCACACCGCCATGCCCCGGCAGCAATTTTCCGGAATCCTTGGCGCCAAAACGCCGCTTTACCCATGATTCTCCAAGATCACCCACCTGCGAGGCCACAGAGAGCATGGCAGCCAGAATGATCATAGGTATTTTGATGCGGTCAAAGCTGAGATAACTCACCATAGCTCCGGCAATCATGGCTGCTACAACACCGCCAATGGCGCCCGACCAGGTTTTATTAGGCGAAAAGCGCGGCGCAAGCTTGGGCCCGCCCAATGCGCGCCCCGTAAAATAGGCTGCAATATCCGTTGCCCAGACAAGGGCAAAAAGATAAATAATTGCTATCAGGCCTGTGGTTGTATCACCGCGCAACATAGCCAGACACACCATTGGCACGCCGGCATAAAGCAGCCCGCCTGCAGCCCAATTGGCACGCTGAACCAGAAAAACACTGCCGGCAGCAATAAGTGCCAGCACCTGAATGGCCGGCATTTTCATAAACAGCAGAGCCGCCGCCACAATCAGCACCGCCCAGCCGGTAATCAGGCCGGAGCGCGTTTGTTTTGAGGCGCTCAATGTTGTCCATTCATAAAAAATCGCAAAACCGATTGCCACCGCCAAAATGCGGAAACTCACACCGCCGAGCCAGATCAGCAAAATCGTAACCGGTGCCAGCACAGCCGCCGTTATGATACGCAATTGTAAATTGGACACAAATACCCTCGCCCCTGAAATATCATGTCATCTGCCAGTATCCGGCAGCCTGAAATTTTCTATATCCTCTATCCCGCGCTATGACGCAATGGCACAATATCGGCCTCTGCTTTATCAGAAAATTCCGGTATATTCTCTTCCGGTAGGCCGCCGAAACGGCGCACACGCTTGCGATATTCCTCAATTGCGGAAAAAAACTGCACCGGTTTAAAATCCGGCCAATAGTCCGACACAAAATAAAATTCAGAATAAGCCGCCTGCCATAACAGAAAATTAGAAAGCCGCATTTCTCCGCTGGTGCGGATAATCAGATCAGGATCAGGAATATCTGCCGTATCAAGCTGTGCGCCAATCCGCTCCGGCGTTATCGCCTCCGGCAGCAATGTTCCTGATGCCACCTGTTGCGCCAGCGCCTGCATGGCGCGCGTCAACTCATCCCGCGCGCCATAATTAAAGGCTATCACCAATGTCAGGCTGGTATTGGCGGCGGTTAACGCCTCCGCCTCATATAGCAATGCCCGTATATCCGCTGCCAGATCAGCACGCGCACCGATAATGCGCACCCGCACATTGCTTTTATGCAATTTGTGCAGATCGCGACGGATGAACAATTTCAAAAGCCCCAGAAGCTCGCTGACTTCAGACTGCGGCCGCGACCAGTTTTCAGAAGAAAATGCAAACAGCGTCAAAAAATCCAGCCCGCTGTCACCGGCAGCACGCACAATATCACGCAGCGTCTCCACGCCCGCTTTATGACCTGCAACACGGGGCAAGCCACGCGCTTCAGCCCAACGTCCATTGCCATCCATGATAATGGCGATGTGGCGCGGATCGGACATTCAGGACACTTCCTCTTCTTGGCAGCTGGGCAACAAAAACGCCGGATGGTTTATTAAAACCGGAAATGTCGCACCACAAACACTATTTTAAAAGCAATCGGTCACATTTTAAGGCAACAGGTTACGATTTTCAGACAAAAGAACACGATTTGCACATTCTTTACAGGATGTGCAAACCGCATTTTTTGCAAATAAAGCAAATGCAGAATTATACCTGCATGATTTCAGCTTCTTTCACAGCCAGAAGCTTATCAACCTCTGCAATTGTCTCATCGGTCATTTTCTGCACCTTGTCAGACAAGACACGGCTGTCATCCTGACTGATTGTGCCATCTTTTTCCAACTTTTTCAGCTGATCCATTCCATCACGGCGCACGTGGCGCGCCGCAACTTTGGCGCCTTCCGCATATTGGCTTGCAACCTTGACCAGCTCCTTGCGGCGCTGTTCATTCAGCTCCGGCAATGGCACGCGCAAAGTCTGGCCGTCTGTAATCGGGTTAAGGCCAAGGCCGCTATCACGAATAGCACGCTCAACCGCACCAACCATGCTTTTATCCCAAACTGAAACCGAAAGCATACGCGCCTCAGGAACAGTAATCTGCGCAACCTGATTGATCGGCATAACCGAACCATAGGCCTCAATTGTCAGAGGCTCCAGAAGACTTGCCGAAGCGCGGCCGGTGCGCAGGCCACCAAGATCATGCTTGAAGGACTGAATAGCACCTTCCATACGGCGTTTCAGATCATTTATATCCAGAGCGTCGCTCATATCATTTCTCCTTGGGCACGCACGCCTTACGTCTCATAGCATCCGGATGCATTATCACTGCCGAAACAGCAAGCAATCATCTCAACCGCTCCGGATTATCGTTTTGCACAGCCTCCGCCGCCCGCAAAATACCGGCAAACGGAGATATGTTTATGGTGCGGATTACAGGTCATATCCGCATAATTCATCTTTTGTTTAAAACAGCTTGAGGCAAATGATAAGCAAAAAACGCAGCACCCGCAGCATTGAATTGACTTATCCCGCCATCAAGCCATTCATCTTCAGGCATCGCTTACCACAGTGGAACGGCCCTTGCCCTGCAAAATCTGCGCAAAACCGCCTGCTTCATGGATCGAATAAACCACAATCGGAATGTGATTTTCGCGCGCCAGAGCCACAGCCGTCACATCCATCACCGCCAGCCCCTTATCGAGCACTTCCTTATGGGTCAGACGATCAAAACGGGTTGCCGACGGGTCTTTTTTAGGATCCGCACTGTAAATACCATCAACCTGCGTTCCTTTAAACAAGGCATCGGCGCCAATTTCCGCAGCGCGCAGTGCGGCGGCAGAATCGGTTGTAAAAAACGGATTACCGGTACCGCCGGCAAAAATCACAACCTTGCCCTGATCCATATAGGCCGTTGCCTGACGTTGCGAGAAACTTTCGCACAGTTCCGGCATGGCAATCGCCGACAGCACCACAGAATCAACGCCCTGCTTAACCAGAGATGTGCGCAGTGCCAGCGAGTTAATCACCGTTGCGAGCATTCCCATATGATCACCGGTCACGCGGTCCCCGCCTTTGGAAGCCACGGCAAGCCCGCGAAAAATATTGCCGCCGCCGATAACCACGCCCACCTCAACGCCAAGCGCCCGCGCCTGAGCAATATCGGCCGCGATACGATCAGCAACGGATACATCAATACCAAAGCCCTGCTCGCCCATCAGCGCCTCACCTGACGCCTTGAGAAGAACCCGTTTATATAAAGTCTTACCAGCCATGGGATCCCTTTTTATTTTCGGCCCGATCTGCCCCACCGGCAAGCGGACATGTTCCTCAAACAGTTTTGCGTTTTTACTGCATCATTGCGCAGGCATTTCAGGCAGCAGCGCGGATATTTCAAGAGCATTTCAATGTTTTAAAAAAAACATGAAACAGGCTGTTGATTTTCCGCCGCAAGCAGCCGTTGTCAGGCATAATTGCATGACCGGCGCAAATGACAAGAAAAAGCATGAATATGCACCGCATACATCAAGGACGCGCCATTGTCACGCCGCGGCCTGCATAACTGACAGGTTTTGTGGCAAAGACAATAAAAATGCCGGCCTGACAGAGCCAGACCGGCATTTTTGAATGCAAAACATTCGTTTTAAACAAGCTTTACAAATTGCACTCCCCGCAAATGCAGAAAGGCATATTACAAAAAATCAGCCTTTGTTAACGGCTGCAACTTCAGCCGCAAAGTCTGTTTCTTCTTTTTCAATGCCATCGCCCAGTGCAAAACGCACGAAACCGGTGATCTTGGCTGGTGCGCCGATTTCCTTTTCAGCTTCCTTCAGGGCAGCCTCAACGCTCAGATCAGGATTAATAACAAAAGCCTGCGACAGCAGCACAACTTCTTCAAAGAATTTGCGCATGCGGCCGTCAACCATTTTGGCAATAATTTCTTCCGGCTTGCCGGACTGGCGAGCCTGATCAGCAAAAATTGCCTTTTCACGTTCAACCGCAGCAGGGTCAACATCAGCAGAGGTCAGAGCAAGCGGATTGGTTGCGGCAACATGCATGGCAATCTGACGGCCGATAGCGCCTGCAGCTTCCACATCGCCAGTGGTTTCAATGGCAACCAGAACACCAAGCTTGCCAAGGCCATCGGCAACACCATTATGGATATAAGAAGCAACAACACCGTTTTCCACGCTCAGGGCAGCGGAACGGCGGAAAGCCATATTTTCACCAATCGTGCCAACAGCATCCTTGATGGTTTCGGTTACTGTTTTGTCGGAACCCGGATAAATAGCATTTGCAACCGCATCGGTTGAACCATCAGTACCCAGTGCAACCTTGGTTACATTCGCAACGATTTCCTGGAAAGCCGCATTACGGGCAACAAAGTCTGTTTCAGAGTTAACCTCAATAACAACAGCTTTTTTGCCTTCAGACGCAACACTGACCAGTCCTTCTGCGGCAGTGCGGCCAGCCTTTTTATCGGCTTTGGCAATACCTTTTTTGCGCAGCCAGTCCATGGCAGCTTCCATATCGCCATTATTTTCGTTCAGGGCAGCCTTGCAGTCCATCATGCCTGCGCCGCTGAGTTCACGAAGTTCTTTAACCATTGCTGCGGTAATGCTCATTGTCGCCTCTTTGAGATAAGCAGCAGACATCCGGCAAAGCGGCCTGCCCGCCACGGGTCATTGTGCAGACAGCTGATCTGTCCTTTTTCAACCAATGACCGATTAATCATTACATCCCGCGCCGCATATACTGCATTGCGCCGGCCTCTACAAACGGGATAGCAGGAGTCGTAAAAGACTCTCATTATTCAAGACACGGATTCCGGTATTTATGGGAATCAAAAACGGTTTTCCCGCTCCGGTTTACCGGTTAAAAGCTTCAGTTTTTTGAAGGCCTGTCATCACCGGCAAATCATGTCTTTATAAGAAAAAATCTTCCGGACCCGGTTTAAGATCCGGAAGATATCAAAAACAGCTTAAGCGTTTTCTTCAGCTTCAATCGCCGGCTCTGCAGGCGCTTCAACAGCCGCACCAATATCAATGCCCAATGCGCCCTGCTGGCGCATAATGCCATCCAGCGCAGCCTTGGCAACCAGATCGCAATAAAGCGAGATGGCGCGTGCGGCATCATCATTGCCCGGGATCGGATAATCAATCTGATCAGGGTTACAATTGCTGTCGATAATAGCAACAACCGGAATACCAAGACGCTTGGCTTCCTGAATGGCGATTGCTTCCTTATTGGTATCGATGATGAACATCAGATCTGGAACGCCGCCCATATCCTTGATACCACCAAGAGCGCGATCGAGCTTTTCACGTTCACGTTCCAGTGTCAGGCGTTCCTTCTTGGAATAACCCTGCGCTTCACCCGACAGTAATTCATCAAGCTTGCGCAGACGCTGAATCGAGTTGGAAATGGTTTTCCAGTTGGTCATCATACCGCCGAGCCAGCGGGAATTAACATAATACTGAGCCGAACGGCCGGCTGCATCCGCAATAATTTCCGAAGCCTGACGCTTGGTGCCGACAAACAGCACGCGGCCGCCACGGGCAACCGTGTCAGAAACAACTTTCAGCGCATTATGCAGCAAAGGAACGGTCTGAGCCAGATCAAGAATGTGGATATTGTTGCGCGCACCATAGATAAAAGGTGCCATTTTCGGGTTCCAGCGATGTGTCTGGTGACCGAAGTGAACACCAGCTTCCAGAAGCTGGCGCATGCTGAATTCAGGCAATGCCATGTCAATTTTCCTTTTCCGGTTGAACCTCCACGGGCTGAGGCACATTGTGCCACCGGAGGTGTTGTGCGGATTTCTCCCGCACATAACCCAAATCCCGTGTGTGGAATGATGCGGCGATTAACGCATATCGCCGCAAAATGCAAGCTCAATCTGGCCTTGTGGCCGGCTTCTGCCATTTACAACAAGGAAAAGGTTTATTTGCAGGGCGCATTATCAGGCGATGGTTTGAACATTTCCAGATTAACCAGAGTGCCTTTCATGGCAAAATCACCATAGTCCATTTTCAGGTCACGGGTAACGCCATTGCGGTATAATTTGAAATTAATCCGGTAGACCGGCAGCCCTTCAACATTTTCCTCATCATCAAAATAAGCAACCGTAACCGGCCAGCTCTCCTGTTTGGCCACCTCGCCCATAATTTTGGTTTCATCATCTGCCGGAAAAGTCTGCCCCTTGCCAATTACAGCTGTTGTCGCCATAATTTTATCAGCATCATCAGAACCGTCAAAAAGTGTGGTTTGATAGAAGGTTTCCCCTGCATCAATTTTTCTGAGCATTTCCTCCATGTGATGGGTCGGAAATTGCGAAAGCGCCAATTTAAGATTTTTCTTTTCCGGCTTTGTCAGCACAACATCTGTCTGCTTGTCTGTCAGCACTGCATTGCCGCGCACCTCTTTGACCAGTTCCTTATCCACAAAGGTTTTGTTGACAAAACGAAAACGGCTGCCGTCACCCGCCTCAAAAGTGGTTGCCTGCTGGTCGGTAATGCGCTGCTCCTGATCTTCCATATCGATGCGCGTTACAAAGCGAAAATTCGTGGTATAGCCCTCACAGGCAGAACCATTAAACTCATAAACCATGCGCCCTGTGACACCATTAATACCGGATTTCTCATCCGCGCGCTCCAGGGTCAGGTCATAAACAGCACGATGCGGCAGCAATGTGCTGCCTGCTCTGGCCACAGTGACCGACAACGCCACACTCACAGCCGAAACGCCAAACACCGCAACAGACATAAAACCGGACCTGAACGACAGAGCCTGCAAAAAACGCATAGAGATTCTCCGATAAATTTATCGCCATGTTAAAATAACTCATGGCGGAAGCGAGGCAAAAATCACAGCTTTTGCTATGCTCCACTGATTCTATTCGTTTCGGTTTATTTTTTATGTCTGGCGTGTCCGAAAACGCACAGCCTATCCATGCATAAAACAGCAGCACCGGCTATATTATAATCGTGTTATATCCGGCGCTGTCAGATAGAATGAACCGGAACAGAATAAAGAATTCCTGCGGTTTTATCACCGCACATTTATGACCCTGCCGTTCATATGCCCGTAAAAAGGCGGTGACGGCAAAAACCGGAAAGAGCGCCATGACCTCAACAATTGAAACCCGCCTTAAAGACCTCGGCATCACCATTCCAGATTCAGCTGCACCGGCTGCAGCCTATCTGCCATTTATGCGCAGCGGCAATCTGCTCTACACATCCGGCCAATTGCCACTTAAAGACGGCAAGCTCGTTTCCACCGGTCTTGTTGGCCGCGATCTAACTATTGAACAGGCACAGGAAGCTGCAAAATATTGCGCCATCAATGTGCTGGCACAGGCAAAGGCAGCACTTGACGGCGACCTTTCCCGCATCAAGCGTATTGTAAAAATTACTGTTTTTGTTGCTTCCGTTGTTGATTTTACCGATCAGCACGTGGTTGCCAATGGCGGATCACAGCTGTTTATTGATGTGCTGGGTGAAGCCGGAAAACATGCCCGTTCCGCTGTGGGCATGGCCGGTCTGCCGCTCAATGCGCCGGTTGAAATTGAAGCCGTTATCGAGGTCGCCTGATCATGAGTGCAGTGCAGCAAGCTGATCTGCAATGGCTGACCCGCAGACCCGTCGCCCATCGCGGACTGCATGATATGAACAAACAGGTCTGGGAAAATACGCTCCCGGCTTTCAGCGCAGCAATTGCGGGCAATTATGCCATTGAATGCGATGTGCATCTGACCAAAGACGGCGGAGTTATCGTTTTTCATGATGATGTGCTGGATCGTCTGGCTGGCCGTGAAGGCCGCATTTGCGATCTCACACTGGCAGAAGCACAGCAATTGACAATCGGCACCACGCAGGATCACGCGCCGTCGCTGCGGCAAATGCTTGATCTGGTTGCCGGCCGCGTGCCGTTGGTGATTGAGCTCAAAGGCGTGCAGGGGCAGGATGAAGGCCTTGTTGCTGCTGTTGCAAAAGAGCTGGAAAATTATCAGGGTCAAGCGGCAATCATGTCCTTTGATCACCATCTCATCCGCCGGTTCCGCAGCGATGCACCGGGCATTCCGGCAGGCTTGACAGCGGAAGGCATTCACGCAGCGGATATGGAAAAGCACTTTGCCATGCTCGCTTATGATGTGGATTTTGTTTCCTACAATTTCCACCATTTGCCAAATCCGTTCATCACCTTTTTCCGCGATATATTAAAGCGCCCGGTCATCACATGGACAGTGCGCAATCAGGAAGAAAAGGCGGTGAGTGACCTGCATGCCGGGCAAATCACCTTTGAAGGCTTTATTCCCGACAGTGCATTTGCCTGATCAATGCAGTTTCTGCCGGTGTATCAAGACCGGCAGAAACATTTCCCGTAATTTGAGCCATCCGGTATAAACCGCTATCAATATGTGCTCATAATCCCTGAGAACAGACAGGTTAACCTTCAGGCGGAAATGGTTATTTGCCATGCAAGAGGAAGCACAGGAAAAAGCCGGCATCATTTTGCGCAATATCAGCTCAATGCAGGATTTTAGCCGTGAGGAATGGGCTCAGTTTTCTGCCACACGCAAATTTATCCCCGCATCTTCTGCGCCCCAAATCAACAAGGCCTATAATCCGTTTTTATCCTATGCCTATCTCTCCGCGCTTGAGGATTCAGGCTGTGTTGGCGGCGATACAGGCTGGGAGCCCTGCCATATGCGCCTTGAAACCGCGCAAGGTAACTTGCTGGCCGCCGCTCCGGCCTATCTGAAAACCCACAGTCAAGGCGAATATGTTTTTGATCACGGCTGGGCTGAAGCCTATGAGCGCGCCGGCGGCCAATATTACCCCAAACTGCAATTTGGCATTCCGTTTACACCGGCAACCGGCGCACGCCTGCTCACCAACGGGCATAACCCGCAATTGCAGCAAATGCTTGCCACTGCGATTACCCAATTTACCGATCAGAACCACCTTTCATCCGCACATGTAACATTTGCGGAAATGGCTGATATTCAGGCATTGACAGCACATGGTTTTCTGCATCGCAAGGATTTGCAATTTCACTTTATAAACAACGGATTCCAGAATTATGATGACTTTTTGGAAGAACTTGTTTCCCGCAAACGTAAAGTCCTGAAGCGTGAGCGGCGCGAGGCGCTGGCCAATGATATCAGCATTGACTGGCTGACAGGCAGCGATCTTACTGAAAATATCTGGGATCAGTTCTTTGCCTTTTATATGGATACCGGCAACCGCAAATGGGGGCGGCCATATCTTAACCGGAAATTTTATTCGCTGATCGGCGAGCGTATGGCGGATGATATTGTGCTGATCATGGCCAGACGCAACGGGCGCTATATTGCCGGTGCCATTAACTTTATTGGCGGCGACAGGCTATTTGGCCGCCACTGGGGTTGTATTGAAGATCATCCGTTTTTGCATTTTGAGGTTTGCTATCATCAGGCAATTGATTATGCCATAGCGCATAAATTATCTGTGGTGGAGGCCGGTGCTCAGGGCGAGCACAAACTAGCCCGCGGCTATGAGCCGGTTACCACCCATTCAGCGCATTATATCAGCCATCCGGCCTTTCGTGATGCGGTGGCGCAATATTTGCGCCGCGAAACAAGGGAGGTTGAAATGGCCCGCCATTATTATGCGGAACACAATCCGTTCCGCAAAATTCATCAACCGGATCAGGGAGCAAGACATGCCAGATAATCAGCAAGCCGCTTATGCAGCCGATAATATTTTTGCAAAAATTTTGCGCGGTGAGATTCCAAGCCATAAAATTTATGAAGATGATGATGTCTATGCTTTTATGGATGTGATGCCGCAGGGCACAGGCCACAGCCTTGTGATCCCCAAACAGGGGTCACGCAATCTTCTGGATGCGGACAGCGCCGTTTTAGCCAAACTGATTGCCGCCACACAGAAAATTGCCGTTGCAGTGAAAAAGGCCTTTAACGCAGATGGTGTAACCATTATGCAATTTAATGAACCGGCAGCGGGGCAGACAGTTTTCCACCTGCATTTTCACGTTATTCCGCGTTTTGAAGGCGTTGCGCTTACCGGCCATACCGGCAAAATGGAAGATCCGGCTGTTCTTGCGGATAATTGTCAAAAAATTATCGCAAGTCTTTAATTTATAAGGTTTATATCTTTTCTTATATTGCGCTTTTAAAGCCTGCTATAACAACAGAAGCCCGGCCATTAACAGGGCTTCTGCCACAAGCACTCCCACAAGCATCCGCTGCCCTGTCAGCAAAAAAGCCGCAAAGCCGGCTGCCGCAGAGCCTGCACGCAGCCACATCGGGGAATTGGCAAGTTCCCCCGTCGGATAAAGCACAAGCTGGGCAATCACGCCAGCCACCAGTGCTGTTGCCACGCAACGCACCAGCACCAGAGCCTGCGATTCCTCGCTCATGCGACCGCCAATCAGCACACCGAGAAAACGCCATATATCCGTTGCCAGCGCACCGGCAATAAGGATGAATAAATATGGCCACCACCATGTATCATAACTGGTAAAATTCATGATTGCGCCTCCTTGCGGCGCAGATGCTGCACATAAAGATGAAAGCTGAATGCAAATGCGCCGCCGGTAAGGCCGGTGAGCAATAAATCATAACCTGGTGCGAATGCATGCATTACCGGAAAAATCAGCAGGCCGCCGAGCAAGGCCGCCTTGCCCGCCTGCTCCCGTGATGAGCGCCACAGGGAGGTGAGAAAATACATGGGCGTCAGCATAAACAATGCCGCAAATAAAAACGGCGGAAAGCCAGCCGATAACAGATAGATCAGCGCCACCACAACACTATTGATTAGAACCAGTATTGTGCCGATGCCTGCAAAATAGCTGGTGCGCAAATCACGCGGAATATGGCGCAACTGCTCCATAGCCATAACCCATGCGGTTACAGCCACAAAATGCGACAGCAGCAGCAAGGTGATTTTGCGTGAGCGTGTGCCTTTAAGCTCCGGCAGCAGAGCCACCACCATTGGCATCAGCCGCACAGAAGACAAAGCCACCGCCAGCGCCGCTGCGGCAATGGAACTGCCGGCAGAAATAGCGCCGATCAGCACCACTTTGGCCGGCAGAGCCCAGATGGTCAGCGTCATAAACACCGCCTGCCCTATGGTGATGCCGCTCTCAATCGCCACACCGGCAAAGCCGATAAAAGAACTGATCAGCAATAATGCCGGTATGCTGAAAATATTACGCGCTCCGCGGCCAAACCAGCGCAACCGCAAGGCAAAAGATGTCTGGATATCGCGGCCAGCATTATGCCCAGAATTATGCAAAGAAGTTTGTAAAGAGTGATCTGCCGGCTGAACGTCCGGTGATGTTGCTTGCGTTAACGGGGACGGATGATCGGGCATAAGGCACTGTCTGTCATTCAGGCTGCATGTTTCATTTTATTGGCAGTATTGTTAAACCCGTCAAACTCACTTGGCAACGCAGTGAAAAGCATTCATTCCCAACCGGCATGAACTGCATCAGCCAATCCTGCTATATCTGTTCAAATCAAGACAAACAGATGTAAAATAGCGACAAAATGCCTTTTCTTCGATAATAACCGTCTTCTCTTTCAGCAATACTGGCCAAAGCCTGCGATAAGGGATAAGCATTTCAGCGCAGTTTACGTACAGGTTAGTTTTGAACATCTATCAATACGCCGTGATTGCGTATTAACAGCGTTCTTATACGTGCGGTCTTTGAACCTCCCGTCAAAGATCCTTCGAATACAGGTTTACCATGCTAGAAGATCGTATCCGCAATTCCTCCCTGCTTGAAAAAGTTGTCACGCCGGCAAAGGCCGCAGCCCTGATCAAAGACGGAATGACCATCGGCATGAGCGGTTTTACCCGTGCAGGTGATGCCAAGGCGGTGCCTGTTGCCATGGCCGAACAGGCCGGCAAAAACCCGTTCAAAATCACTTTGATCACCGGTGCATCGCTTGGTCATGATGTTGATAAGATTCTCACTGAAGCCGGCGTGCTTGCCCGCCGCATGCCGTTTCAGGTTGACCGCACATTGCGCGCTGCCATTAATCGCGGTGAAGTGATGTTTATCGACCAGCATCTTTCTGAAACCGTTGAGCAATTGCGCTCCAATCAGATCGGGCCGGTTGATTATGCGATTGTGGAGGCCATTGCCATTAATGAAGATGGCGGTGTTATTCCGACAACCTCAATCGGCAATTCAGCAAGCTTTGCCATTCTGGCCGAGAAAGTGATTGTGGAAATCAATCTCAGCCATCCCTTGACGCTTGAGGGCTTGCATGATGTCTATATTCCGACCAAGCGCCCTTCCCGCGATCCTATACCGGTTGTCTCCTGTGAAAGCCGCATCGGCACACCTTATATTCCCATTCCGCCGGAAAAAATTGCCGCTATCGTTATTACCGAGCAATCAGACAGCGCCTCGCTGATTGAGCCGGCAGACAGCGAGACCGCAGCTATTGCCGGTCATCTTATCCGTTTTTTGGAAAGTGAGGTTCAAAAAGGCCGTCTTGACCTGTCGCTCAACCCGTTGCAGGCCGGAATTGGTACCATTGCCAATGCGGTTCTGACCGGCCTTACGGACAGCCCTTTTCACGACCTGCGCATGTATAGCGAAGTGCTGCAGGACAGTACATTTGACCTGATGGATGCAGGCAAGCTGAGCTTTGCCTCCGCCTCTTCCATCACTCTGAGTCAGGCTTGTGCTGAACGCGTTTTCGGAAATTTTGAACGCTATAAGGACAGGCTGATCCTGCGCCCGCAAGAAATCAGCAATCATCCGGAGGTTATCCGCCGTCTTGGCATTATCGGCATCAATACCGCGCTGGAATTTGATATTTACGGCAATGTCAATTCCACCCATGTGGCCGGCACACATATGATGAATGGCATAGGCGGTTCAGGCGATTTTGCCCGCAATGCCTTTCTCTCGGTTTTTGTAACCAAATCCGTTGCCAAAGGCGGCACAATTTCCTCGGTTGTGCCTATGGTGCCCCATGTTGACCATACGGAACATGATGTGGATATTCTGGTAACAGAGCACGGTCTTGCCGATCTGCGCGGCCTTGCTCCGCGCGAGCGTGCGGTTGTGGTGATTGAGAACTGCGCGCATCCTGATTATCGTCCGCAATTGCGTGATTATTTTGCCCGTGCCTGTGCGCGTGGCGGGCAAACACCGCATATTCTGGAAGAAGCCATGTCCTGGTATGCACTGCGTGAAGCAACCGGCACAATGTTAAAAAGTTGACGGGTTAAAAAATTGACGGGCTAAAAGACCGGCGGGCTTACACCCTATATTCAACACATAAAAGGCCGGCGCAGGATGATGCTGCGCCGGCCTTTTCATACTATAATATTCAAGCCTTTATACAGGCTTTAAGAAAATATTCATTCTGCGGCAGCCGGTGCTGCACTGCCTGCAGCCTTGGCGAGCACTTCACTCACCTGCACAGCCAGATCACGGGCAACGCCATTTTGCCACACTTCAGCAGCTTTCAGCACTTCACGGGTAACGATCGGGCCTTCGGCAATCAATTTCTTGCCTGCTTCCGATGTGTAAAAAGTGCTGATCGCCTTCAGCTCATCTTCCGTGAAGGAATTAGCATAAACGCGGGCAGCCTCAGCTTCCAGATCCGCGCGGCGTGATGCCAAAGCCAGTGCCTTATCATCAACGGTCTTGGTGATAATGGCTTCAAGGTTCGGGTCTTTCTGGATCAGTTCTGCCTTCAGCGCCTGTGCGGCGCGCGGCAGAATACCATCAAACTGCTCCGTAGCGCCAATTGCTGAAATCGCAGCGCGCGCAGCAGCCAGATGCGACTGTGAAACCTCCTGCGCCTGTGCGAAACTGACACCTGCCAGCATTGTAAGCGCCAGTGCCGGCGCAAAAAGACGGCGATACCCAATTGCCTTGGTCATATGGTTCATACTCCGTTTTCTATTCAAGCAGCACCGGCTCAGCGGTGCAAAATCAGGTTCTGCCAGTTGCCAGACAGAAATATTATTACCAAAACCTGCGCTTTTTCCGGAACAGGCTCAATATCCTTATCCGCCACGCTGACAAATATGAGACAGCGGGCATCTCAATTTCACGCTGGTGCTTTATCTCCACGCCGGTGTTAAGGTGCGTATGCCGGATTTTCCGGCAATGATTGCGGCACGGGCAAGCCCGATAAACAAACCATGTTCCACAACCCCCGGAATAGCAAACAACGCATCGGATAATGCTTCTGTATCCGGAATGCGGCCAAAAGATGCATCCAGAATATAATGCCCGCCATCCGTCACAAAAACTTCATCGCCCTGCTTGCGCAAGGCCAGCGGTGCCTCAAGCCCCAGATCAGCAACAGCCTTTTCAATAGCCAGTTTTGTCGCTGCAAGGCCAAAGCGATTCACTTCCACCGGCAGCGGAAAACGGCCAAGTGTTTCCACAATTTTTGATTCGTCAGCAATCACAATCATAGCATCGGATGCGGCAGCGACAATTTTCTCACGCAATAAAGCGCCGCCGCCGCCCTTGATCAGCGATAATTTGCTGTCCACTTCATCCGCGCCGTCAATGGTGAGATCAAGATGCGGGGTTTCTTCCAGAGTTGTGAGCGGCACGCCCAGCTCATGGCACAATGCCGCAGTGCGCTCCGAGGTTGGCACGCCGATAATATCAAAGCCCTCAGCCACTTTTACAGCCAGTAACCGCACAAATTCCTCAGCTGTGGAGCCGGTGCCGATACCAAGCTTCATACCGCTTTTCACATGGGTCAAAGCCTCTGCGGCAGCGGCAATTTTCAACTGACGCGGATCAACTGAACTCATAATCTGCTTCCCGTATCTAAGCGCAAAACATCAACAAAAGCTAAGAAGCTTTTTCCGTCCATATAAATACACGGACAAAGCCCTGTCTTCCGGTATCGACGCGCATCTTTTCCAAAAATCGCTTCACATTTTCAGAATGTACAGTGATTTCTGCCTTGCATGTAGCACGAGCGCCACGCACGGCAAATATAATATTGCATATGGTTCACCTATTTATGACAAAATACTATCTATAAATGCAATTTCAGATAAGTTTGACAACGAGTTGCATATTATGCAGCAGCAATTATTGAATATGACATGAGGGGCAGATATGTCTCATTCTTCCGCGCCGGCAACCACAGCAAAGCCGATTATTGTATTTGACCTCGACGGCACGCTGGTTGATACCGCACCCGACTTGCTGGATAGCCTCAATCATTGCCTTATTGCCTGCGGCCTGCAAGCGGCAGATCCTGTATCCTTGCGCAAATTTGTCGGCTCGGGCGCAAAAGTCATGATTGAACGCGCCTGTCAGGCACAGAATAAAGTACTGAACGGGGAAGAATTACAGGAATTATTTGCCCTCTTCATGGAGCATTATAACGGCAATATGCCCGGGCACTCGGCCTATTTTCCCGGTGTTGCGGCCTGCCTCAACCGGTTGCATGCCGCAGGTTATATTCTCGCCGTCTGCACCAATAAATTTGAAGTCAGCGCCAAAAAACTTCTCGAAAGCATGGGGGAAGCCCGCCGTTTTGCCGCCATTTGCGGGCAGGATACATTCCCCTATCGCAAGCCCGATCCGCGCCATATCACCAGCACCATTGCGCTGGCGCAAGGCAACCCGCATCAGGCTCTTATGGTGGGAGACAGCCGCGCAGATATTGATGCGGCCAAAGCCGCCGGTATTCCGGTAATTGCGGTGGATTTCGGCTATACGGATCTTCATGTCTCGCATTATGAACCAAGCCGCATCATCTCGCATTATGATGAGCTGACACAGGATATGATAGACGATCTTATGGCGCAGGCCAGACAAGCAGCAGAATAATAACAACGGCTTCTCGCCTGAATTATATCAGGCGGTTATTCTCAGTCAGAGGCTAAAGCCTTAATCAGGCGCTAAGGCCTTAATAAAGTGATCGTCTAACAGCGTCCCGCCAAACCAGTTAAGCCGGTTAACAGAGATAAAACCGCGATCTATCACATCATTATCATCGCCTTCAGATGAGGAATGCGGGCGGCCGCGCGGCACCATAAGCACTGTTTCATCACCTTTCATGCTTATAACATCTGCGGTTGAGGCAATCTTATCCCGTCCTATACGCGGTTGTGCCACCGGTGCAGGCAGGCTGTGGGGCAGATTGATGCTCAGCCAATGGCCTTCGCAGTGCCAGTCTCCACGCTGTGCCCAAAGTTCCTGTAACAGATGCACCAGCGCCTGTCTGTCCTCTTCATTGCGGCACGGCTGCTTGACCTGTGAAAAACCAATTGCGGCCATACCCCAGAATGCCGCCTCACGGGCAATGCCAAGCGTGCCGGAATAGGCCAGATCTTCCGCAACATTGCGCCCGTCATTAATCCCTGCCAAAACCAGATCGGGTTTGGCCTGATCTTTAAACAGCCATGTCATTGCGCTGACAACACAATCTGCCGGTGTGCCGGAGCAGGCATATTGCCGCTCTGCACGCTTTACCAATGTCAGCGGTTTGCCGATAGTGATTGATGCCCCAGCAGCCGTGCGCTTGCCATCGGGTGCCACCACCCAAATATCATCGCTTAAAGAACGGGCGGCTTGTGCAAGAAAAGTCAGCCCGTGCGCATCAATACCATCATCATTGCAAATAAGAATGCGCATCATACCGCTCCCAGATTTATAATATCGCCGCTTTTTGCATTCTGCTGCACGGCAGCTATATGCTCTTTGAGCTCTGCCAGCAATTGCGCAGAACAGGAGTGGCCATAGAGCACAGGCCTGCCCGCCTGTTCCCACAACTCCACCATGCCGCTCAAGGTCGGATGTGTCGGCAGGCGTATCCAGTCTGCCAGCTCATCCTGCAGCATTGCATGAGCCGGCGTATCTTCCGGCACATGGCCGGTCAGCAATACCGGCCAGCCGGTTTTGACCGCACGGTTCATGGCATAAACGGAAGGCCCGGCCCGGCCCATAGCATCAAAGGTCAAAAGCGGGCAACGCGGCAAAGCCTGATCTTCCCGCCAATCCTGCGCCTGATGCAAAAATTGTTTAAGCCTTACCGCAGCATTATCCTGCAGCGCATCGCTTTGTGCAATCTGGCCGGCCAGTGCAGCACGCATATCTGCGTGAATGGCATAATTGCCGGATACAGATGCCATAAGCGCCAGCAATTCCAGTGAACGGCCTGAAAGCGGGGTTGGCAACAAACAGCCATCACGATTTTTTACAATCCATTCGCGGACTTGCTGCGCACGCATTGCCCCTGATACCGGATCAGCGCCATAAGAGGCATCCAGCAGCAACAAATCGCATTGCGGAAAAGCATCCATTTTCAGCACAGGGCTGTCCGGCACCACATCGCCGCTATAAATAATCCTGCGCCCTTCAAGACTGGTGCAAAACCACACACCTCCAGCCACATGGCCGGAGCGGCCTGTGGCAATCCGTGCATCTTTAATGGTCAGAATATCTCCGGCCTCAAACAATGAAATGCGCTGACGGGGCAATGCCACCCGCACCAGATGATGTTGTTCTGCATAGTTTTTCAGGGTCTGTTCTGTTTCTGCCACGGTTGCCGCAGTCATGAAAATGCGCCCCTGAAAACCCTGTTCAAGCAGCCACAGCAAGCCCCCCACATGATCCTCATGAGCATGAGAAAGCAGCACCGCATCCAGTGCGGCAATATCATCTGCCTCAATCAGCGGATAATAATCGCGCCCTGTTGCCCCGACCTTGATACCAATATCAAACAACAGCCGGGTCTGCCCCGCAGCAAGCCCCGCACCAAGGCGCCCCTTTTCGCCAAAACCACCATAAAGTTTAATTTCCATCATGCACCTGCCTGCGCAACAGATTGCGGCAATACCCAGCCGGAACGGATGGTTAAATGCGCAACATCATCCGCCTTGAGATAAAAGGGATCTGCACGTTTGAAATGCAGGCTAAGTTCCGGCGCCTGCACGGCATATGCCTCAATACGCGAGCCGCCGCCCTGATAAACAGAACGCCGCACACGCACGGCAAAGCCACCCTGCCGCACCATTTCAAGATCATCCTCGCGCACACAGATTTGCGCATTTTTGCGCACAACCTCATCCGGCCGGCAGCGCAGGCGCACCCGCTCACCCAGCACCAGCGCCTCGCAGGCTCCGCTGCCATTCACCTTCAGAATTTCTGCTGGCAGCACCATGCCTTGCGCAATAAAAGAGGCCACCATTGCATTGGCAGGCTCATTATAAAGCGTCTGCGGCGTTGCAAACTGCACTAACTTACCCTTGTCCATCACGGCAATACGATCGGCCAAAGCCATCGCCTCGGCCTGATCATGGGTAATATAAACAATAGTTGTGCCGGTGCGCTTATGAAAACGGGCAAACTCATCTTCCATTGATGCGCGCAAATGCACATCCAGATTGGCCAGCGGCTCATCAAACAATACCAATGACGGCGCAGCAACCAAACAACGCGCCAAGGCCACACGCTGGCGCTGCCCTCCGGAGAGATTGGCCGGACGGCGTGTGCCATAGCCTTGCAGATCAACCAGTTTCAATGCCTCTTCCACACGGCGCGCACGCTCGGCTTTTTCAACTCCGGTAATTTTCAGGCTGTAACCGACATTTTCTGCCACGGTCATATGCGGCCACAAGGCATAATTTTGAAACACAATCCCGACACGGCGTTTTTCCGGCGGTACAAATTGCCCTTTTCCGGTTACCAGAGTATCACCAACATAAATCACGCCATCATCGGCCTGTTCAAAACCGGCTATCATGCGCAGCAAAGTGGTTTTGCCGCAGCCGGAAGGCCCGAGCACCGCAATGAACTCCCCGTTGGCAATATCCAGTGACACGTCCTGCAGCACTTTTGTGCCGTTAAAACTCTTGGAAATCCGTGAAATATTCAATCCCGCCATGGCAGAACTCCGTCAGGCAGATATCTGGCAAACATATTGGTCACCAGCATCAGCAAGAATGTAATCAGCACGACCAGCACAGAAACGGCCGCCGCATAGGGTGAATCCCCACCCTGCTCAAAAGAAAAAATCACCACACCTAGTGTTTCCGATCCGGATGACCATAACAGCGCCGAAACTGTCAGCTCCGAAAAAGCAGTCATAAAAATCAGCACGCCACCGGCCAGCGTTGCCGGTGCCACCAGCGGAAACACAATGCTGCGCAACCGTGTCATCAGCCCCGCACCCGCCACCTGTGCGGCTTCCTCCAATGCGCGGTCAATCTGATGCAGGCCGGTTATGGTGGGGCGCAGCGCCAACACCAGAAACCGCGCCAGATAGGCATAAAGAATGATCCAGATTGTATTATAGAGATGCAGCCCCAAAACCGGTAAAGGCTTGAGAAACATCAGCAATGCCGCAATGGAGAGCACCACGCCCGGCAGGGCATAGGGCAGCTCTGCCGCAAGGTTCAGCAGCCGTGTCCACCAGCGCGCCCGCCACGTTATGAGATAGCCAAGCGGCACGGCCAACAGCACCGCAAAACCAGCAGCGGCAAGCGACAGCATGAAAGAATTGAACAATGCACGCCGCACCGCAGCATGCTCAAACAGCACAAATCTGAGATTATCCAATGTTGCTGTCTGCAGGCTCAGGGGAATGCCAAAAGCAGGCACAAGCGCGGTCAGAAGCAGGCCAAACATTGGCAGCACCAGCACCACGGCAATCAGCAGCCAGCAAGCCAGTTCAACCGCCAACCGCCATGCCCCAAGCGCAAAAGGCGCCGCAGGCAGTGAGGTGGATGCAATGCGATAATCGCGGCGGCGCGCCATATAATCCTGACAGAAAATGCCAGCCATGGCGATAATTCCGATCAGCAGGGAAAGCACGGCCACTTCCGACAAAACGGAAGGACCGCTGCCAGCCAGTTTTTGGTAAATCAATGTAGGCAAGACCAGCACATTTGCCGGAATGCCCAAAAATGCCGGAATGCCAAAATTACCCACACAGGAGACAAAAGCCAGCGCTGAAGCACCAATGACCGAAGGGGTCATCAGCGGCATAATAATAGTGGTTACCACTTGCCATTTGCTGGCACCGCTGCTTAAAGCCGCCTCAACCAGCTCGCGCGGCAATTTGCGCAAGCCTGCCCGCACAATTAAAAACACCAGCGGCGCATATTGAATGCCAAGCAACACAATAATGCCGGTTGCGGAATATAGCGGATGACGGCTGCCAAGCTCCGGCGCCATGCCAATCAATTTAAGAAACGGGCTTGCGGGGCCAAAAAGCTGCAGCCATGCCAAAGCTGTAACCTGCGGCGCAATCAGCAGCGGCACCACAAACAGCAACACAAAAATACCGCGGCCGCGAATATTGGTAAGTCCGACCAGCAATGCCACCGCACTGCCAAGAATAACCGCAAGCGCAGTACCGCCAAAACCGGTGATCAGCGAATTACGGGTGGCAATCCATGTGGAGGATGCGGATAAAGCGGAATGCAGCGCACTGTCTGCAACCTGTCCGTTTGGTATAATAATTTCACCGGCCAGCCGCAGCATCGGCCATAGCGACAGCAAGAACACAACCGCCGCCACAAGAAAAATCAGAGCCGTATCCCGGCTCTGATCTGATTTTCTGAATATCATTTGCGAATGCCTTAACCGCCAAACAGCTCAGAAAAGCGCTTTTTATCGGCTTCAGTTACACCAAGTACTTTCTGCGTATCAATCGGCATAATGTTAATTTTTGTGCCCTCCGGCAACCAGCTCGGGCGGCCGGCAGATTCTTTTGCGGGCAAATAACCCTGCTCCAGCGCCAGCTTCTGGCCATCATCGGAAAGGATAAAATCAACAAATTTTTCTGCCGCGGCAACATTTTTGGCAGTTGCCATGATTGCAACCGGCTCAGTCACCGCAGGCACGCCCTCTTTCGGGAAAACAAACTCCACCGGCGAGCCCTTGGCCTTGGCATTAAGCGCCATAAAATCCACCAGAATGCCATAAGGTTTTTCGCCGCTGGCAACAGATTTCAATACCGCGCCATTGCCGCGCACGCTGATAAGATCATTGGCTTTAAGTTTTTCAAAATAATCCCAGCCAAGCTCAGGACTAAGCGCAAAACCGGATAAAAGATAGGCCGCAGCCCCTGAATAAAGCGGGCTTGGCATCACGATCTGGCCTTTATATACCTGCCCGCCAAGATCAGCCCAGCTCTCAGGCCTGGCTTTCGCCTGTGTATTATAGGCAATACCAGTGGTGATAAGCTTGGAGCCGAAATAGGTTTTGTCCTTGTCAAAAGATCCTTCTGCCAAACCTTCTGTTTTGGCACCCTCATAGGCTTTCAAGCGATTATCTTTTTTCAGAAGCTCCATCGACACGGCATCGGCAATCAGCAGCACATCCGGCTGCGGCGCGCCGGCAGCAAATTCTGCAGCCAGCTTGCTCAGAATATCGCTGGTGCCGGAACGAAACACCTGCACATCAATATCGGGATTGGCCTTGCGGAATGCTTCTACCGTTTTTGTCGCATCAGCTTCCGGCTGGGAGGTATAAAGATTAAGCGTTTCTGCATTTACCGCTGCCGCCCCCATAAAAAAAGCCAGAGCCGTAGCCAGAACTGTGTTTTGCGATGTGCGTTTCTGCACCATGATTCCTAATCCCTGAAAAGCATTTACCCAACACCGGATAGCCGATGTGCTGCCGTCCATCTATTCAATGAACACTACAAGTTTATGACAAAGCATAAAATCATCACAGAAAACAAAAGCAAACAGGGCATTGAATCAACAATGCCCTGTGAGAATTTTACTCAATTCTGTTCAGCGCGCTCAAAATCTCGCGCATAATTTAGCTAATGGCGCTCAAAATCTCGCGCATCATTCAGCTAATGGCGCTCAAAATCTCGCGCATCATTCAGCTAATGGCGCTCAAAATCTCGCGCATCATTTAGCAAATGGCGCTCAAAATCTCGCGCATCATTTAGCAAATGGCGCTCAAAATCTCGCGCATCATTTAGCAAATGGCGCTCAAAATCTCGCGCCGGCAAAATGCGCAATCTGTGCACCGGCTTCATAATAAGCCTCGCGGATACCAAGGAAAGATTGCCTTTCCGGATCAGTGACCGGCAGAGGTAAATCAGCCTCGCTGATCTCACCACAAATATGACGCGCCAGCACATTGCCAAAAACCGTGCCGGTGGCAATACCGCGGCCGTTATAACCGCTGAAACCGATCACATTTTTGTCAAAACGGTGGAATTTCGGCAGGCTGTCATTGGTCATACCAATCAGGCCATACCACTCATAATCAAATTCAACTGCTCCGAGCTGCGGGAACAAACGCTTCATCTCGCGCTTGGCCCACGCAGTGTGAATGCCGGTGCCGGTATTGCGCAATGCGCCCACACTGCCAAATACCAAACGGCCGGATTTATCATAACGATAAGACGACAAAACCTGCCTGGTATCCCAGGCTCCCTGACGTTCCGGCAAAATCTGTGCCTGTTGTTCTTTGGTCAGTGGTTTGGTGGCCAGATTAAAATAAGGCAAATGCATAATTTCTGCCCGGATCTGCGGCCATGGCGCTTGTGTATAGGCATTGGTTGCCACAACAATCCATTGCGCCCGCACTGCGCCTTGTACTGTTTTTACCACCCAGTCATTGCCCTGCCGCTCTGTTGCGATTACAGGTGAGCGGGTAAAAATCTGCGCACCGGCGGCAATAGCCGCATGGGCAAGGCCGCGCACATAGGCCAATGGCTGAATTGTGCCCGCACGCATATCCAGAAGTGAGCCTGTATAAGCTTTGGTGCCAACTTTTTTGGCAGTTTCTTCTGCGCTCAACAATGTCACCGGCGCACCGCGGCGCTGCCACTGCTCCGCACGATCCTGCAATTCACGCAAGCCCTTTTGGCCAACAGCACAATGCAATGTACCCGTGCGTGTTGCCTCACATTCAATGCCGTGTTTTTCAATGCGTTCAAAAACCATTTTCGGGCCGTTGCCGAGTGCTTCCAGCAAACGGTCGCCATATTTTTGGCCAAGCACACCAGGCAGATCATCCGGCATCACCCACATGCCGGCATTAACCAGACCGACATTGCGGCCGGAACCGCCAAAACCGATTTCAATACCTTCAAGCACAGCCACTTTTGTGCCGCGCTCACTCAAATTCAATGCCGTTGAAAGACCGGTAAAGCCGCCGCCGACAACAACCACATCCACGCTTATTTCACCTTTAAGAGCTAAGGTAACAGGCGCGGCCGGAGCAGATTTTTCCCAAAGACCGTGTGAACGGGGATTATTCAACATGTCAGTTCATTTCTCAAAAACGACGCTGTCATTTATATCGGGCAAGTTGACACCAAACGCCTTGCAACAATCATACCATTTTTCACATTGCGGCATATGATTATACCGCGCTGAAAAATGCACATCACGCAATCGTGCCGAAATAAAAGATCAACGGACCAAACAGATAAAGAGCGCCGTATATATAATGCGGATACACACACAACACTCTGCGTGTTTGAAATTTGAAGCACAACACGGAAAATAAATCCGCTATGTTGTCAGTCAGTTTAACAGTATTTTTCTTATGACTCGTATCCCAAGCCATATACTTTAAAGCCTTGGTAAATGTAGCAATTTCTGCGCAACAGATCATTCATTTCCGGAATGATCTGTTATACGCACCTTATTTTTAGCCCCTGACTTACAAGGTTATTCCGCGTTCAGATGCACCAGCGCCATATAATCATGCTGACCGACCTGCCCGCGTATCCAGCTGGAAAATGTCTGAATCAGCGGGTTTTCATGTTTGCCTTCAGGCACAACCAGATAATAATCATTTTCTGTCCGCATCGGCTTGTCAAATAAAATACGCAGTCTTCCGTCCTGCAATTCCTGTTCAATCAGATAAACCGGAAGAAGCCCCACGCCAAGCCCCGCAGCCGCCGCTTCAATTACCATGGAAAACTGATCAAAACGATGACCGCTATAAGTACTGCGCGCATCCACCTCGCAAAGTTCAAACCATTGCGTCCACATTTTCGGGCGTGTGGTCAGATGCAGCAAGGGCTCTTTTTGCAAATCTTCCGGCTCGACGATGCGGTGGCTTTCAATCAGCGCATTGCTTGCTACCGGCACCACCATTTCACTGCACAGATAATTACAGGTCGCATGCGCCCATATCGGCTGGCCGTAATGAATAGCCATATCAAACGGATATTCCTCAAAATCAAACACGCCGGTGCGGGAGCCGACATTGAAAGCCACGCCCGGATTTTCTTCAATAAAATTGGGAATACGCGGCATCAGCCAGCGCGCGCCGAATGTTGGCAAAGTGGCAATGCTGAAAGCAGATGACGATTGCGCCGAGGCCATGGCGCGCAACATCGTATCTTCCGTCTGATTAAGAAGACGGCGCACCTCCGGCAAAAATTTGCGTCCCGCATCAGAAAGCAGGATACGCTGACGAATCCGCTCAAACAGCAAAACACCAAGCTGGCTCTCCAGATCCTTGATCTGGCGGCTGACCGCGCTTTGCGTCAGGTTCAGCTCATGGGCTGCCTGTGTAAAACTTCCGTGACGTGCAGCGCATTCAAAAGCCTGCAAAATGGCGATATCCGGTATCAGCCGGCGACTAAGCTTCATTCCTGCCTCGCATAAACATAGTCTGTTTCGTCGCAATCATGCGGTAACCAGAGCTGATATGATCAATTTTAGTCATGATATCAATATCTGATGCAAATTTCCGGCGATCGAAATCGATTTAAAAAGAAATTATGCATCATTTTAAACCATCGGAATGGTTTTGTGCGCCCTGAAGGCCTGCGCAAAACGCATCCTGAAGCTTGCCGCAATGCAAGGCGTAAAACACATTCTGTTTTATGGCAGCGCGACAAGAGCAAAAACTGGCACAAAACAGAGCCTGCCGCCGCATGGCAGCGCGCTCTCACGGAAAGCCCCCAAGGAGGCAACCCAATGAATTTCGTATCAGCCGACAGCATCCGCGCCGCGTTTTCGGCTTCCATGTCTGCCATGTACCGCACAGAAGTGCCCGCCTACGGCACTTTGATGGAACTGGTGGCAGACGTCAATGCTGCCACCCTCAAAGCCCAGCCGCAATTGCTGGAACGCCTGCAGGAAACTGATTCTCTGGATCGTATTTCTGAAGAGCGCCACGGGGCAATTCGTCTTGGCACTGCTGCGGAACTTTCCATGATGCGCCGTGCCTTTGCGGTTATGGGCATGTTCCCTGTCGGCTATTATGATCTTTCAGCCGCGGGTGTTCCTGTGCATTCCACCGCTTTCCGTCCGGTTGCGGATGCCTCGCTGAAAATCAATCCGTTCCGCGTTTTCACCTCGCTGTTGCGCCTTGATCTCATTGCCGATGAAGCCCTGCGCAAAGAGGCTGAAGAAACCCTTGCCAAGCGTAATATCTTCACAGCCGGCGCGGTTGAGCTGATTGAGACCGCTGAAAAACAAGGGGGCTTAACTCAGGAACAGGCTGACCAGTTTGTTGCGGAAGTTCTGGAAACTTTCCGCTGGCATGACAAGGCCAATGTCAGTGCAGAGCTTTACCAGCGCCTGCATGATGCCCATCGCCTGATTGCTGATGTTGTGTCCTTCAAGGGGCCGCATATCAACCATCTCACACCGCGCACCCTCGATATTGATGCCGTGCAGGTGCAAATGCCTGAACGCAATATTTCGCCCAAAGCAGTGGTGGAAGGCCCGCCAACCCGCAAATGTGCCATTTTGCTGCGTCAGACCTCGTTCAAGGCGCTGGAAGAAGCCGTGTCTTTCATTGATGCATCCGGCACGTGGAAAGCCGGCACCCACACTGCCCGTTTTGGCGAAATTGAACAACGCGGCATTGCGCTGACACCAAAAGGCCGCGGCCTTTATGATAAGCTGCTCAATAAAACACGTGAGCGCGTGCGTCCGGCGCCGGATGGCTCAAATGCTGCCGAATATATGCGTATTTTGAGCGAAGTTTTTGCAGAGTTTCCGGACACATGGGCAGAAATCCGCAAACAAGGTCTTGGCTATTTCGCCTATAGTGTAGCAGACCGCTCCAAAGCCAAAAGCGAGCTTTCTGCCGCCAATCTCGACAAGCTGATTGCCGAAGGCGCAATCCAGTTTGATCCTATTATCTATGAAGATTTCCTGCCGGTCAGTGCGGCCGGTATCTTCCAGTCCAATCTGGGCGATGACGAAACACAGGAATTCACCGAAAGCCCGAACCAGAAACGATTTGAAGCTGATCTTGGTGCACAGGTTCTCAATGAGTTTGAGCATTATGCCCGCATTGAGCGCGAATCTGTTGAAGCAGCTCTCAAGGCACTCGCCTTTACCGCTGCGGCAGAATAACTAGAATAATAAATATAGCGGCAAGCTGCCTTTCACCGCAGCTTGCCGCCAAACTGTTTATACCGGTCAGGCTTGCGGCCGTTTGTTTTTTTAAATTATGGCCGCAACCCGAACCGTATCAAGACAACGCCTTCTTTGCAGCCAAAGGCCATAGCGGCCATTGCAGGGACAGGCACCAGATAGAGCATCATTCTGCCCCGCTACAGGAGGTGGAATTCACCACGATGCTCTGAACGATAAACAGATAGGGAATGCGATTTATGAGCACCGAAAACAAAAAAGTGAACGTCAAACAGGAAGCTGCCGATCTGCTGGCCAAGCTTGGCGTTGACAGTGCCGCTTATACAGGCGGCGATCTTGCCTCATTCAGCCCGGTTACCGGCGAACAGATCGGCGCTCTCAAAACTCATTCGGCTGCCGATGCTGCCCGCATGATTGAAGAAGCCGATGCTGCCTACCGCCAATGGCGCGAAGTGCCGGCTCCGCGCCGCGGCGAGCTGATCCGCCTGCTTGGCGAGGAGCTGCGTGCGGCCAAGGCTGACCTCGGCCGTCTCGTCTCCATCGAAGCAGGTAAAATCATCTCTGAAGGCCTTGGCGAAGTGCAGGAAATGATTGATATCTGCGATTTCGCGGTCGGCCTGTCCCGCCAGCTTTACGGCCTGACCATTGCAACAGAACGCGCCGGCCACCGCATGATGGAAACCTGGCACCCGCTCGGCGTTGTTGGCGTTATCTCCGCTTTCAACTTCCCTGTAGCCGTATGGTCGTGGAACGCAGCCCTGGCGCTGGTTGCCGGTGATGCGGTTGTGTGGAAACCATCAGAAAAAACACCGCTCACAGCCCTCGCCTGTGAGGCAATCTTCAAACGTGCCGCGGCCCGTTTTGGCGCGGATGCCCCTAAAGGTTTGTCCTGCGTGCTCATCGGCGACCGCACAATCGGTGAAGTTCTGGTTGATCATCCTAAGGTTCCGCTGGTTTCAGCCACCGGCTCCACCCGTATGGGGCGTGATGTCGGCCCGCGTCTTGCCAAGCGTTTTGCCCGCGCCATTCTCGAACTTGGCGGCAATAATGCCGGTATCGTCTGCCCGTCAGCTGATCTTGATATGGCTCTGCGCGCCATTGCCTTCGGTGCCATGGGCACTGCCGGCCAGCGTTGCACCACCCTGCGCCGCCTGTTTGTCCATGAAAGCGTATATGATACGCTGGTACCACGCCTGATCAAAGCCTATCAGAGCGTTTCCATCGGCAATCCGCTGGAAACCCCTGCACTGATCGGCCCGCTGATCGACAAGGCTTCTTTCGACGGTATGCAGAAAGCCCTTGCTGAAGCCAAAGCCCATGGCGGCAAGGTTATTGGCGGTGACCGTGTTTCCGCAGGGCCGGATACAGCCTATTATGTACAGCCGGCCATTGTTGAAATGCCGGAACAGACAGGCCCGGTTCTGGAAGAGACTTTTGCGCCTATCCTCTATGTGATGAAATATAGCGATTTCGACAAGGTTCTTGAACTGCATAATGCGGTTGGCGCCGGCCTGTCATCATCGATCTTCACACTCAACCTGCAGGAAGCTGAGCGTTTCCTCTCTGCATCCGGCTCAGATTGCGGTATTGCCAATGTCAATATCGGCACATCGGGTGCTGAAATCGGCGGCGCATTTGGCGGTGAGAAAGAAACCGGCGGCGGCCGTGAATCCGGCTCGGATGCATGGAAGGCCTATATGCGCCGTGCAACCAACACCATCAATTATTCCAAGGCACTGCCGCTTGCACAGGGCGTATCCTTCGATATTGACTGATTGCAGATAGTAATCATACAAGAAAGCCCGCTCAATGAGCGGGCTTTTCAGCATTTATTACAATGGCAGTTCATCCCCGGGCATCTTATACTTGGGCAGCCTGTCCTTATTTACCAATGACAGAGCGGATATATCCGCAATATCCGTTATAGCGGAGATATATCTCCTCTGGCCCATTCCGCCACTGTCTCTTCAAAAAAATCATTGAAACGGCCAGCCTCAATGGCATCGCGGATACCCTGCATAAGATATTGGTAATAATGCAGATTATTCCATGTCAGCAGCATGCCGCCCAGCGCCTCATTGGATTTTACCAAATGATGCAGATAAGCGCGGCTATAATCCCGCGCGGCCGGACAGCTTGACATTTCATCCAGCGGGCGATGATCCTCCGCATGGCGTGCATTGCGCAAATTCACCTTGCCGCGGCGGGTGAAGGCCAGACCATGGCGGCCGGCGCGGGTTGGCATCACACAGTCAAACATATCAATACCGCGGGCAACGGATTTCAGCATATCATCCGGCGTGCCAACCCCCATAAGATAACGCGGCTTGTTATGAGGCAGCAACGGACAGGTGATATCCAGAATATCCAGCATCACTTCCTGCGGCTCGCCAACCGCCAGACCGCCAACAGCATAGCCTTTAAGATCCATCGCTTTTAAAGCCAGCGCAGACTGTTCGCGCAATTGCGCATTGTCGCCGCCCTGCACAATACCAAACATTGCCTTGCCCGGCTGATTGCCAAAAGCCACCTTGCAACGCTCTGCCCAGCGCAGTGAGAGCTCCATTGCCTTTTGCATCACATTAAAAGAAGCCGGCAGCGCGGTACATTCATCCAGCTGCATCTGAATATCACTGTCAAGCAGCCCCTGAATTTCAATGGAACGCTCCGGCGACATTTCATAGGGCCTGCCGTCAATATGAGAGCGGAAAGTTACCCCCTGCTCGGTCAGCTTGCGCAATTGCGCCAGTGACATCACCTGAAACCCGCCGGAATCGGTGAGAATAGGCCCTTGCCAGCCGCCAAACTGATGCAAGCCGCCAAGGCGTGCCACGCGCTCGGCGCCCGGACGCAGCATCAGGTGATAGGTATTGCCAAGAATAATATCTGCGCCAAGCTCTTTGACCTGACTCATATACATAGCCTTGACCGTGCCGGCGGTGCCAACCGGCATAAAGGCCGGTGTGCGGATTGTGCCGCGCGGCATGGTAATTTCACCGCGGCGTGCCTTGCCGTCTGTTGTCAGCACCCTGAATTCAAAATTTTCACTGCTCATATCAAACAAACTCTTTAATCACGGCGCGTTAACAGGCTGGCATCACCATAGGAATAAAACCGGTATCCGGCATCAATAGCATGGGCATAGGCCGCCTGCATTGTCTCAAAACCGCTGAAAGCTGAAACCAGCATGAACAATGTCGAGCGCGGCAGATGGAAATTGGTCATCAGCATATCAATCGCACGGAATTTATAACCAGGCGTGATGAAAATATCTGTCGCGCCTGACCATGGCCGGATAATGCCATCTTCACCGGTCGCGCTTTCTATCAAACGCAAAGATGTGGTGCCAATGGAGATAATCCGCCCGCCCCGCTCATGCACATGGTTGAGTGCTGCTGCGGTTTGCGCAGAGACATAGCCGATTTCCGCATGCATTTTATGGTCATCCGTATCGTCAACCTTAACCGGCAAAAATGTGCCTGCCCCCACATGCAATGTTACAAAATGCTCTTCCACGCCTTTAGCGCGGATGCGATCCAGAAGCTGCGGCGTAAAATGCAGGCCGGCAGTTGGTGCTGCCACCGCCCCCTCTTCACGGGCATAAACCGTTTGATAATCCTGCCTGTCCTGCGCATCTTCCGCGCGTTTGGATGCAATATAAGGCGGCAATGGAATATGGCCAACAGCAGCAATAGCCTCATCCAGCAATGCGCCCGACACATCAAACACCAGCAGCACTTCACCACTGTCATTTTTCTCTGCAACCGTTGCATCCAGCGTGCCAAGAAAACAACTGGAGCCGGAATGGCCAAAACGAATACGCTCCCCCTGTTTTACCCGCTTTGCCGGACGCAAAAATGCTTTCCAGCGGTCAGCGCCGGTGCGCATATGCAGGGTTGCGCTTACCGAGGCAACAGAGCCATCACGCTCGCGCATGCCTTCCAGCTGTGCGGGAATAACCTTGGTATCGTTGAAGACCAGTGCATCGCCTTCACGCAGCAAATCCGGCAAATCGCCCACATGCAGATCCTGCAAGGGCTGATCCGGCACAATGCGCAGCAATTTTGCATGATCACGCGGTGTTACAGGGCGCAGCGCAATACGCTCTTCCGGCAGATCAAAATCAAACAGATCAACGCGCATCCAAAGCCTCAAATTTCAGGGAGTTTAAATATTCAGAACCTGACATTGCCCTGCATTACAGAACAGCCGGCAAAAAATAAAGGGCGTGTTGCGGCTATTAGCCCTGACACGCCCTTTAAAGCAACAAAATGATAAATTAAAGATCTGCGGCAATCTTGGCGGACGTGATTGAATCCGGATCGGTTACCGGCTCGCCGCGCTTGATCTTGTCAACATTTTCCATGCCTTCAATCACCTGCCCCCATACGGAATATTGGCGATCCAGCCAGGGGGCATCAGCAAAGCAGATGAAAAACTGTGAATTGGCAGAGTTCGGATTCTGACTGCGCGCCATAGAGCAAGTGCCGCGGGCATGTTTGGTATTGGAGAATTCTGCCTTCAGGTCAGGCTTGTCAGAACCGCCCATGCCAGCGCGTGAAGGATTGAAGCTTGCACCGCCCTGCTTGCCGAATTTCACATCGCCGGTCTGCGCCATGAAGCCATCAATCACACGGTGAAACACAACACCATCATATGCGCCTTCACGTGCCAGTTCCTTGATGCGGGCAACATGCGCCGGTGCCAGATCCGGATAGAGTTCGATTACAACTGCCCCCTTGGTGGTTTCCAATACCAATGTGTTTTCCGGGTCTTTATAAGCCATCGGGCTTCTCCTGTAGGGTTTCAGGCTGCTATGAGGCAGCTTTTTGAAAATAAATTATTTGCGGTCTGCCAATATGACGGCTTTAACAATACGGTCAGGATTATCAACCGCACCATTGGCAGATTTGCTGCCTTTTTTGATTTTATCGACGATTTCCATGCCGCTTGTTACCTTACCGATAACTGTATACTGGCCGTTGAGGAATGAACCGTCATCAAACATGATAAAAAACTGCGAATTGGCAGAATCCGGAGCCGAGCTGCGCGCCATGCCAACTGTGCCGCGCACAAATGGCTCTTTGGAAAATTCTGCAGGAAGATTGCCATAGGAAGAACCGCCGGTGCCAACACGACCCGGATTATAATCCTTATTGGCATTGCCAAACTGCACATCGCCGGTCTGCGCCATGAAACCATCAATCACACGGTGGAACACAACGCCGTCATAAGCGCCGTCACGCACCAGTTTTTTGATCTGCTCGGCATGTTTGGGTGCCAGATCAGGGCGCAGCTCAATTACAACATCGCCGTCTTTCAAGGTCAGAACCACAGTATTTTCAGGATCAGCGGCCTGTGCATTGAGCGGCTGCAATGCGGCCGTTGCGGAAAATGCGACAAAGGCAGCGATAGCCAGAAATTTACGCAAAAGGGACATGATATTTCCTGTTTGAAGGTGAGATTTATTTTTTGAACTTAGCTGCAAGTGCTTTTGCAACGGCAGGCGGCACGAATGCACTGACATCGCCGCCCATTGCCGCAATCTGGCGCACCAGTGTGGCAGTAATAAAACGCACCGGCGGGGATGCCGGCAAAAACACGGTCTGAATTGCCGGTGCAAGCCCGGCATTCATACCGGCCATATGCATTTCATAGTCAAAATCTGTGGCATCACGCAGCCCGCGCACCATAATGCCTGCTTTATATGCACTGGCTGTCTCCACCACCAATCCGCTGAAGCTGGTATAATCAATACGGCTGTTATCCTTGCCAAACGCCTCTGCCCCCGCCTCCCGCAACAGCGCCACGCGCTCTTCAAAGCTGAAAAGCGGGTTTTTGCCAGGATGTATGCCAATAGCAACAATAACCCGGTCCGCCAGTTGCAACGCGCCGCGCAAAACATCCAGATGGCCATTGGTGGCCGGATCAAATGATCCTGCATAGAGAGCTGTTTTCATAGGCTTTGAATTAATCTTTATAGCAACGGATTTCAATCACCTGAGCATTTTCATTCTCTATAAACAAGTCTGTTCAAGGCCAATTAAACGCAATTTATGCCTTGGACTTACATCAAAAGCATAAATTTACGCCATGCAAAGATGAACGTAACATGAATAGGACACTCAGTAACAATTCACCCCACAGCTTTTATATTGGCTGAAAATCAAATTTATGCGGAGTGTCTGAACGCGGCGGCTTTTATTGTTTTATGCAACTTTTGTCCCGCTTGTGCGTATTATAAGCGAAAGGATAAAATGATGATGCTATTTCTTCTCGCAGTCTCAATGATCATTGCGATGATGTTTGCAACCATTATCCTGATGATCGAAGAAAGCGCCTCCAGGCGGCTGAATGATCAGCAATCCGCTTTTGACCTGCGCACGGTGCGGCGCATTGCCAGCCGCCCCCGCACAAAACATATTACGCATGCCTGAATATGGCCTGCGTAAAATAAATTCCTGATTTTGCCCCAATCAGGCCCGATTAGATACAAAATCCCTCTTTAATGAAGAGGATATATATAGCCGGAACCTCCAGTCCAGGCTCTTGTTAAAAGGCGATGTGAGAAGACATCGCCTTTTTCTTTATCACAGCCTGTTCTTTATCAAAACTGCACTTTATCAATCTTCTGTGGCGCATTTATGCCGCGCTCAATATTGCGCCTGTTGCCCAAATAAATATCCCCCGCAACCGGATAGCCGCGGGGGATATGACCTTAGTGAATCATTAAACAGCGATTATTCTGTTGCGCCTTCTTCCGGCAAATCAGGGGAAGCATCCGCAGTTTCTGCAACCGGTGCATCCTCCTGACCGTCTTCCTCGTCATCAGCTTCCGAAATACGCTCGACTGAAACAACCTTTTCACCATCAGCAGTATTAAAGATTGTTACACCCTTAGTAGAGCGGCCGGCAATCCTTATGCCGTCAACCGGCACGCGGATCAGCTGGCCGCCATCAGATACCAGCAAGATCTGGTCATTCGCCTCAACAGGGAACAAGGCAACAAGTTTGCCGATCTCATCGGTTTTGGAAGTATCGGTTGCACGAATACCCTTGCCGCCACGGCCGGAAATGCGGAATTCATACGATGAGGAACGTTTGCCATAGCCAAATTCACTGACTGTCAGCACAGTCTGCTCACGTGCTTTCAGCTCCTCATAGCGTTCATCATTAAGCTCGGCATCTTCCGCAATTTCCTCGCCGACAACGGTAATATCCTCAACATCATCGGAACCAAGGCTGCGGCGTTCAGCAACAGCGCGCTTAAGATAGGCTGTGCGCTCAGCCGGTGTTGCTTCCACATGCGCCAGAATGGCCATGGAAATAACCTTATCGCCTTCAGCAAGGTTGATACCGCGCACACCAATGGAGTTGCGGCCGGCAAAGACGCGAACATCATCCACACGGAAACGGATACACTGGCCGCCGGCAGCGGTAAGCAGCACATCATCATTTTCCGTACAGGTCTCAACCGAGAGAATTTCATCGCCCTCTTCATCCAGTTTCATCGCAATCTTGCCATTGCGGTTTACCTGAACAAAATCAGACAGCTTGTTACGGCGCACCGTGCCACGCGTTGTGGCAAACATCACATCAAGCTCTGCCCAGCTTGCCTCATCCTCCGGCAATGGCATGATTGTGGTAATACGCTCACCCTGCTGCAAGGGCAGCATATTAATCAATGCCTTGCCGCGGGATTGCGGCGTGCCGACCGGCAGGCGCCAGACCTTTTCCTTATAGACAATACCGCGTGAAGAGAAAAACAGCACCGGCGTGTGTGTATTGGCAACAAACAGGCGGGTAACAAAATCCTCATCCTTGGTTGCCATGCCTGAACGCCCCTTGCCGCCGCGGCGCTGTGCACGATAGGTATTGAGCGGCACACGCTTGATATAACCGGCATGGCTGACAGTCACCACCATATCTTCACGGGCGATGAGGTCTTCATCATCCATTTCAGCGCCGCCAAGGGTCAGTTCAGTACGGCGCGGCGTGGCAAATTCATCGCGCACAGCCGCAAGCTCATCCTTGACAATGCCAAGAATACGCTCACGCGATGCCAAAATATCCAGATAATCGCGAATTTCCTCGCCAATCCTGTACAGTTCGTCGGCGATTTCATCACGCCCCAGCGCTGTCAGGCGTTGCAGGCGCAGTTCAAGAATAGCGCGTGCCTGCTCTTCAGAAAGATTATAGGTATTATCATCATTCAGCACATGGCGCGGATCATCAATCAGGCGGATCAGCGGCGCGATATCCGCCGCAGGCCAGCGGCGCGTCATCAGTTCTTCCCGCGCGGCTGAAGGATCCGGCGCACGACGGATGAGCGCGATCACCTCATCAATATTGGCAACCGCAATGGCCAAACCAACCAAAACATGCGCACGTTCACGCGCCTTGTTCAGCAGGAATTTGGTGCGGCGGCTGACAACCTCCTCACGGAAATGCACAAAGGCACCCAGCACTTCCATCAGCGTCATGAGCTGCGGCTTGCCGCCATTGAGCGCCACCATATTGCAACCAAACGAAGTTTGCAGCGGCGTATAACGATAAAGCTGGTTGAGCACCACATCGGCATTGGCATCGCGCTTGAGCTCAATCACCACGCGGTAACCTTCACGGTCAGATTCGTCACGCAGATCAGAAATGCCCTCAATCCGCTTATCGCGCACCAGTTCGGCCATTTTCTCAATCATGGTCGCTTTATTGACCTGATAGGGAATTTCCGTAATCACAATGGCTTCACGCTCATTGCGCATGGGCTCAATCGCCACGCGGCCGCGCATCAGCACAGAGCCGCGGCCGGTGCTGTAAGCGGAATAAATACCGGAACGGCCGAGAATCAAACCGCCGGTTGGAAAATCCGGCCCCGGAATGATCTCAATCATCTCTTCCAGCGTCATATCCGGATTATCAATCAGTGCGATACAGCCATTGATCACCTCACCCAGATTATGCGGTGGGATATTGGTGGCCATACCAACGGCAATACCGCCGGAACCATTGACCAGCAGGTTAGGATAGCGCGCAGGCAGCACTTTAGGCTCCTGTTCGCGGCCGTCATAATTATCCTGAAAATCAACCGTGTCCTTATCAATATCCTCAAGCAGCACGGAGGATAATTTTTCCAGGCGGCATTCGGTGTAACGCATCGCCGCAGCGCCGTCACCATCAATGGAACCGAAATTGCCCTGCCCGTCCACCAGCGGCTCACGCATGGAGAAATCCTGCGCCATGCGCACCAATGCGTCATAGATCGAAGCATCGCCATGCGGGTGGTATTTACCCATCACCTCGCCGACAACACCGGCAGATTTACGGTAGGAGCGGTTCCAGGCAAGGCCCATCTCATTCATAGCATAGAGAATGCGCCGGTGAACCGGTTTCAGCCCGTCACGAACATCCGGAAGCGCACGGCTGACGATCACACTCATTGCATAATCGAGATATGACCGCTGCATCTCCTCCACAATGGAAATCGGTTCAATGCCATTAGAATCTTCAGAACCGGGCGGCGGAGTAAGGTCTGTCACTATTCAAAAATCTTTCGTTAAAGAATCGATTAGTTTTGATAGATTGCACTCTATCGCATAACATCAAAATCACGAAATTTCGACTGTTTCCAAGTGCCATTCATACACATCAAATCGTGTTAAATCACCAGTTTTAAAATCTGTACAGCAGAATAAACGGTAATTTTGCTTTTCTATGTGCCGGCACAGCAAAACAGAGCGATAATCTGCACCAAGATCAGTATCTGTCTTAAAAACAGTTCATATGCCTTTGCATTGTCTTGCACATTCACAATAAAGGCAGGCATACTATGCCATATCAAAAAATTTTCGGCACAAGCAGCCCGGCATTTATAACAATAAGAATCTGAACGGGAAAACCGGAGCGGAATTATATATGAGTTTTTTTGACAATCTTTTCAGCGCCTTTGTTACATTACTTGTCACTATTGATCCGCCCGGGCTTGCGCCGCTGTTTTTGGCAGTCACCACGGGCATGGACCGGCGCGAACGCGCGCAGGTTGCCAAGCGCGCCAGTATTATCGGTTTTATTATCCTTGCTCTTTTTGCCATTGCCGGCGCACAAATTCTGATGATGTTCGGCATTACGCTTGGCGCTTTTCGCGTGGCGGGCGGCCTGCTTCTGTTCTGGATTGCCTTTGAAATGATTTTTGAGCGCCGTCAGGAGCGCCATGAAAAAAGCGCCACGGTTGCAATCACTAAAGATCATATCCGCAATGTTGCAGCTTTTCCGCTGGCCATTCCGCTGATTGCAGGCCCCGGCGCCATCTCGGCAACGGTACTGCTTGGCGGAACATTTCCCACAATCAGCACCCGCCTTGCCCTGCTTGGCATTCTGCTCGCCTGTATCCTCATTTCCTATATTGTGTTTTTGCTGGCTGAGCGCGTTGATCGCTTTTTAGGAGAAACAGGCCGCTCCATCCTCACCCGTCTGCTCGGCGTGATCCTTGCCGCGCTTGCGGTGCAATTTGTGGCAGATGGCGTACGCTCACTGGTTGGCAGCGCCTGAAAGGTTAAAAAGCCCGCAACCTGAACTGATGCGGGCTTTATCTCACTATATAAATCTGCAAACAAAGTGCCGGCAAATCAGCAATCTGCCATCAGGCCGGCAATCTCATACAATCCTTAAAACGGAATATCATCATCCAGATCATGGGAGAAACCGCCGGACTGCTGTTGCGGGCTTGTACGGCCAAAATCATTGCTGCTGCCATAATCGCCGCCGCGTGATGAGCCGCCTTCAAAACTGCCGCGTGATGAACCGCCTTCAAAACGGCTGCCACCCTCGCCGCGGCTATCAAGCATTTGCAGCTCACCGCGAAATTTTTGCAGCACCACTTCCGTTGTATAACGGTCATTCCCGTTCTGATCCTGCCATTTACGGGTTTGCAACTGCCCCTCAATATAAACCTTGGCGCCTTTTTTAAGATATTGCTCGGCAATCTTGGCCAGATTTTCATTGAAAATCACAACACTGTGCCATTCGGTTCTGTCCTTGCGCTCACCTGTCTGGCGGTCGCGCCAGCTTTCCGATGTTGCAATACGCAGATTTGCAACCGGCTCGCCGGAATTCAGGCGCCGGATTTCAGGATCCGCACCAAGATTGCCGACAAGAATAACTTTATTAACTGAGCCTGCCATAGATCTGCACTCCGCATTTTTCAATATTTTACGCTACCATACAGAAGCATGGCAAACTATGCCTGCCTGCATAGAATTTTCCACAACAAAAAAGCCGCCGCGATAATTCGCAGCGGCTATATTGCCTATAGCGGTAACACCGCCATACTCCGGATTAACGGGAGTAATATTCAACAACCAGATTTGGCTCCATCTGAACGGCATATGGCACATCAGACAGGGAAGGAACACGGCTGTAGGTTGCGGTCATCTTATTGTGGTCTGCCACGATATAATCCGGCACATCACGCTCTGCGAGCTGAACAGCTTCCAGAACAATAACCAGCTGCTTCGACTTTTCACGAACTTCAACAACATCACCGGCCTTGAGGCGGTAAGACTGAATATTAACGCGACGACCATTCACATTAACATGGCCGTGGTTGATAAACTGACGGGCAGCAAAAATGGTTGGCACGAATTTTGCGCGGTAAACAACTGCATCCAGACGGCTTTCCAGCAGACCGATCAGGTTTTCACCGGTATCACCCTTGCGGCGTGCAGCTTCCTCGTAAGTTTTACGGAACTGCTTTTCAGAAATATCGCCATAGAAGCCTTTCAGCTTCTGCTTTGCACGCAGCTGAATAGCAAAGTCAGACAATTTGCCCTTGCGGCGCTGACCATGCTGACCAGGGCCATATTCACGGCGATTAACCGGGGATTTAGGGCGACCCCAGATATTTTCGCCAAGACGGCGGTCAATTTTATATTTGGAAGATTCGCGCTTACTCATCGCATTTCCCTTAAAATAAATGTTAGCCGCATGGCAGCCTCTCCGCCATGCTGAAGGAAACGCGCCCTCCTCTGCCTTTCTTTTCAGAAAGACTGACAGAATAATGCTACAGCGAAAGCCGCAATTATTCACGGGACACGTCAACAGACGCAGGGAATCCGGCAGGATGCCCCGAAATCATGGGCGGCTTTTAAGGAGTGAAGGCATGTCTTGTCAAGCCCCGCTATATAAGTTGCCCGCATTTCATCGCTCCGGCACAAAAATCCGGCGCAATATTATACAAAACATAATAGTTTCACGCTTTTTCAACATTGTTCAGGCTGAAATTGCCCATAATCCGATGCTAAAAACACCTATAGCTAACAAACAGGAATTTTTCATGTTAAAAACAACCTATAAAAGTTCAGCTGTATTTTTTATGCTCCTTGGTCTTTCCACCCTTGCAGCTGCTGAGACATTGCCAAAGCAAAGCCCTGATTTCAAAGCCAATTATAAAATTGCCATCAATGATAACAAGGCTGCACCGGCGGTTGCGCTCTGTTCAGCAACCACACATGACCTGACCAGAAACAAAACCTATAAATATGACCGGTTTGGTTTTACTCAGGGAGATTATGACGCGGTAAAAACCAGCCGCAACGCCAATGGCACCACCACTGTCAAACTAAGCGGTGAGGCACGCCAACGCAGTGGTGACACAGGATGGGATTCCGTTACGGTTGAATGCACTGTCAGCAAAAACAAGGTGCGCTCCATTTCCGTAAGTCTCAAAAAATAAGGTTGACGCATCATAAAAAATAACGGCGCTCTATGTTGAGCGCCGTTATTTTGCAAATTTAATTTTAAAACCACGCTTTATTCTTTATTGCGCGGCACTTTTGGCACGGATGCCGATTTGCGCTTTGGCTCTGCCGCCGCCGAACCGGCTCCGGCCGTAACCTTGACCGGCCTGTTGTCAGTTTTTGCTGTTTCTTCCGCTTCGTCTTCCGTTTTTTCCTTCTGCGGTTTCACCGGTCTGGCCTTCACCACATCCAGCACCAGACCAGTTTTTCCATCCGGTTTTTCGCCGGTTGTGACTTTTACCGTACCGCCATGTTTAAGCTTGCCAAACAGCAATTCATCAGCCAGCGGCTTTTTGATATATTCCTGAATAACACGCGCCAGAGGTCGAGCGCCCATACGCTCATCATAGCCTTTATCGGCCAGCCAACTGATTGATTTTTTATCCAGTTCAAAAGTCACGCCGCGGTCGGCCAACTGGGCTTCCAGTTGCATGATAAATTTCTGCACCACTTTGTGAATAACCGGTACCGGCAACGGACCAAACGGAATAATCGCATCCAGACGGTTGCGGAATTCCGGCGTGAACAGACGATTGATTGCCTCCATATCATCGCCCTCGCGGCGGGCGGAGCCAAAACCAATCGCAGCCTTTGCCATATCTGCCGCACCCGCATTGGTTGTCATAATCAGAATAACATTGCGGAAATCAATCTGCTTGCCATTATGATCTGTCAGGCGGCCATGATCCATCACCTGCAACAAAATATTGAACAAATCCGGGTGGGCTTTTTCAATTTCATCGAGCAGCAACACGCAATGCGGATGCTGGTCAACACCATCGGTCAAAAGACCGCCCTGTTCAAAACCAACATAACCCGGAGGTGCGCCAATCAGACGGGAGACAGTATGGCGCTCCATATATTCCGACATATCAAAGCGCAGCAACTGCACGCCCAGAGTGCTGGCAAGCTGTCGCGCAACCTCTGTCTTGCCCACGCCTGTCGGCCCTGAAAACAGATAAGAGCCAATCGGCTTATCCGGCTCACGCAGCCCCGCACGCGCCAGCTTGATCGCAGAGCTGAGTGCTTCAATCGCCAGTTCCTGCCCATAGACCACCCGTTTGAGATCCTTTTCCAGGCTGGCAAGCACCTGCTCATCATCCTTGGAAACTGATTTTGGCGGAATACGCGCCATTGTGGCAATGGTTGCCTCAATCTCCTTAACGCCAATTACCTTTTTGCGCTTATCCTCCGGCAGCAGCATCTGGGCTGCTCCGCTTTCGTCCACCACATCAATTGCCTTATCCGGCAATTTACGGTCGGTAATGTAGCGGGCAGAAAGCTCCACCGCAGCGGTCAGAGCATCATTGGAGAACTTCACTTTATGGAAGTCTTCAAAATAAGGTTTGAGCCCGCGCATAATCTCAATAGCATCGGGAATACTTGGTTCTGCCACGTCGATTTTTTGAAAGCGGCGCACAAGCGCCCTGTCCTTTTCAAAAAACTGGCGGAACTCTTTATAGGTTGTAGAGCCGATGCAGCGGATCTGCCCTGAAGACAAGGCAGGCTTTAACAAATTGGAGGCATCCATCGAGCCGCCCGATGTGGCGCCTGCACCGATTACAGTGTGAATTTCATCAATGAACAACACGGCGCCCGGATATTCTTCCAGCTCTTTGACAACTTGTTTCAGCCGCTCTTCAAAATCGCCGCGATAACGGGTGCCAGCAAGCAGACTGCCCATATCCAGCGAAAAGATCGTGTCATTGCGCAACACTTCCGGCACATCGCCATCCACAATGCGCTTGGCGAGCCCCTCAGCAATCGCGGTTTTACCCACGCCCGGATCCCCCACATAAAGCGGGTTATTCTTGGAGCGGCGGCACAGAACCTGAATGGTGCGGTTAATCTCGCTGTCCCGTCCGATCAGCCGGTCAATCTTGCCGGCACGTGCTTTTTCGTTAAGATTGACACAATAGGCCGTCAGCGCATCAATTTTTTTCTTGCTGTTTTCTTCATTTTCCGGCGCCGCCGTTTCATCGGCCTCATGCGCCTTGCCTGTTGCCAGATCATCACCGGCACCGGGACGTTTGGAAATACCATGCGAAATATAATTAACGGCATCATAGCGCGTCATCTGCTGTTCCTGCAGGAAATAGGCCGCATGGCTTTCCCGCTCGGCAAAAATTGCCACCAGCACATTTGCGCCGGTCACCTCATCGCGGTTGGATGACTGCACATGGATAACCGAGCGTTGGATCACCCGCTGAAAAGCAGCCGTCGGCTTGGAATCCTCATCATAACCGGTCACCAGATTATCCAGCTCGCGGTCAATATAATCGGTCACGGTTTTTCTGAGCTGTGCAATATCCACATTGCAGGCGCGCATCACCGCACCGGCATCGCGGTCATCAATCAACGCCAGCAAAAGATGCTCAAGCGTTGCATATTCATGGTGACGCTCATTGGCGATGGTCAGCGCCTGATGAAGAGCTTTTTCTAGGCTTTGGGAGAATGTTGGCATAGTACCTCACTTTTTCTCCATCACGCATTGCAGCGGATGCTGATGTTGACGGGCGAAATCCATCACCTGTGTTACTTTAGTTTCTGCTACTTCATATGTATAGATACCGCACTCACCGACCCCGTGATTATGAACATGCAGCATAATGCGTGTCGCATCCTCACGGTTCTTCTGAAAAAATCTCTCCAGTACATGAATGACGAAATCCATCGGGGTGTAATCGTCATTCAGCAACAGGACGCGGTACAGGCTCGGCCGTTTCAGGCGGGTTTTTGTCCGCGTAATAACAGCTGTACCATTTCCGGTTCCCTGATGATCACCTTCACCCTCTTCCCCTGCAGAAAGCCTGGCTTTTATAAAATGATCTGCTGCCCACATTCCCGATCACATCCGTCCTGATCTCATTGGTATTTCTCAAATTCTGAAGCGCAGCTTCTGCCGCAGCTTGCAGATTATTATGTAGGTTGAAACGCGGCAATGTTAAGCCCCGCAAATAAATAAGCTGACAGGTTCATTTCCGCGCCTCCGTTTTGACAGAGTATAACGCCTGCAACAAAAAGCCAGCAGCAAAAAATGAATTAATTCCAAAAAGTTCAGCCCCTCACGCGCCCGCACAGAAAGAAAACGCAATTCGGCAGCTATCCGCAATAATACGGTTCTAATCATATAAAAACCCCGAAATCCGGCTTTGGTCGGCTATCGGGGTGATTATAGTGATTTTTCAGCTTGTTACGTAAATAACTGAAATCAGGCCGCACGATGCGCCGCATCGAGCGCCTCCTGTGAAACCGGCGTCAGTTCAACCGATTCACCACAGCCGCAGGCCGAAGACTGATTGGGATTATTGAAGACAAAGCCGGTTCGCAGTGTTGTCACTTCAAAATCCATTTGTGTGCCAAGCAGGAACAAAGCCGCCTCCGGCGCGACATAAACCTTTGCCCCGTCCCGCTCAACCAGATCATCCGCGGCATTAGGCTCTGTTACCAGTGCGACTGTATATTCCATTCCGGCGCAACCGCCTTTTTTAACCCCTACGCGAATCCCCGCAGCATCCTCATGTTCTGCCAGAATTTCACGCACCCGTTCCACAGCGGCATCCGTCAGGGTTATTACGGCAAAGCGTCCCATAAATTCTCTCACTTGTATCTGTTACACGGTTCAAGGCCGTGTAGTTTCAACATATTAGAACATTATAACGGCCGGTATAAATTTTCTTCAAAAAAGCTTTCAACCAGCTGTCATATTCTTCCTATCTAGTCTTGCACAATCCGCTCTGCAAGTAAACTCGGTGAAACGGCGCTTAAAATTGCCATTTTCTGTTTGCACTCTTAACCGCAGAAGCGGCATCATCATACCTTCTGATGCACTGCACTGACTTCCTGTTTAAACCAAGCGGAGATTTAAATGACTATCCATATTTCCCGTCATAACCCCGCCCCGCCCACTGCTATTGCCCGCGCGATCAGCCACAAACAGCAACAGCGCCTCATACTGATGCGCCTTATGGCAACCACCCTTATCAGTGCTGCCCTTCTCAGCGGCAGTGTCTTTTATGCAAGGGCAGAAAATGCAACGCCCGTTAAAACCGCAAGCCAGCAGAAAGTAAAACCGGAAGCACTGAAAAAAGCAGGAGAAGCTGCCACCAAAGATTCAGAGGAAGAGAAGCTCAAGGCTGAAAAAGCCAAAGCCGGTTCTGAAAAAAACGATGCTGTAGTGAAAAAGCCGGAGACCGTTGCACCGGAAGCCACCAAAGAGGCCGCTGAAGGCTTGCTTATCCCCGATTATCAGGATGATCGCAGCACACCGCAAAAGTTGCTGGAATCCTATTATAATGCGATTAACCGCAAGGAATATGCCCGCGCTTACAGCTATTATGCCAAAGGCCAGCAAGGCGATGATTTTGAAAAATATGCCAAGGGCTATGCCAACACCCAGTCTGTCAATATAAAACTGGGTGAAAGCCAGCCCGATCCCGGTGCCGGCCAGATCTACTGGTCTGTGCCGATTGCCATTGAAGCCAAGCTGGAAAACGGCAAATCGCAGGTTTATACCGGTTGCTACACGGTGAGCATGAGCAACCCTGCCATGCAGGCCGAGCCGCCATTCAAGCCCATGGCCATTATGGCCGGCACCTTATCCAAATCACCGCTATCGCTTGAAAAAAGCGTACCGGAGGAATGCGGCGCTCCGTAAATTCCGTTTTTTTAAAACAAGGCATTTGCAGAGCATTCAGTTTTTTTAAAAAAAAGCTGAATGCTCTGCAATCAATACCAGCCCACAGCAACCTGCGCTTCTTCAGACATGCGATCCGGTGTCCATGGCGGATCAAATGTCATGGTCACCTCCACATGGGAGACCCCCTCAACCGCGCCAACGGCATTTTCCACCCAGCCCGGCATTTCACCTGCAACAGGGCAGCCCGGTGCTGTTAGTGTCATATCAATTTTGACCGTGCGGTCATCTTCAATATCCACTTTATAAATCAGGCCAAGCTCATAAATATCTGCCGGAATTTCCGGATCATAGACAGTTTTAAGTGCGGCAATAATATCATCCGTCAGGCGCAGCAACTCCTCTTCAGGAATTGCGGAGGCGGAAAACACCTTCGAAACGCCGTTTTCTTCATCCGGTGCAGCGTCCGGCTGCGTATGCTGTTTGGTATCCATTCTTTTCATCCAAAAAACTGTCGTGCCTTCTCAAGCGCAGCCACCAGGGCATCCACTTCCGAGCGGGTATTATACATGCCAAATGAGGCGCGGCAGGTTGATGTTACCCCGAAACGCTGCAGCAGGGGCTGGGCGCAATGAGTGCCCGCACGCACCGCAATGCCGGAACGGTCAATCAATGTTGAAATATCATGCGCATGAACGCCCGCCATCTCAAAGGCAATAATCGCCCCCTTATCCGGCGCATTGCCGATAATGCGCAGCGAATTTATACCCGCAAGCGCCTGATGTGCATAGCTGCGCAAATCGGCCTCATGCGCCGCAATTTTCTCACGCCCGATGCTGTTTATATAGTCAAGCGCCACGCCCAGCCCAATAGCCTGCACAATTGGCGGTGTGCCGGCCTCAAAACGATGCGGCGGATGATTATAGGTCACATGTTCAAGTGTCACCTCTTCAATCATTTCACCCCCGCCCATAAAGGGGCGCATTTCATCCAGCATTTCCATGCGGCCGTAAAGCACGCCGATACCGGAGGGACCATAGAGCTTGTGACCGGTCATAATATACCAGTCACAACCAAGATCGCGCACATCAACCGGCATATGCACAGCCCCTTGCGAGCCATCCACCAGCACCGGAATGCCACGGGCATGGGCAAGTTCCACGATTTTTTTAATCGGCAGAACCGTACCGGTTACATTGGACATATGAGTGAGCGCAATCAGTCTGGTTTTTGGCGTAATGCATTTTTCAAATTCATCGAGATGAAAAACGCCTTCATCATCCACCGGCGCAAAAACCAGTTTGGCTCCCTGCCGCTCACGGATAAAATGCCACGGCACAATATTGGAGTGATGCTCCAGAACAGAGAGCAGAATTTCATCGCCCTCGCCGATTTTGGGCATCGCATAGCCATAGGCAACCGTATTGATTGCTTCTGTGGCTGACTTGGTAAAAACCACCTCATCAACCGAGGCGGCATTGATGAAACTGCGCACCTTCTCACGTGCGCGCTCATAGGCATCGGTTGCCGCATTGGAGAGAAAATGCAGGCCGCGATGCACATTGGCATATTCATTGGCATAGGCATGGGTCACAGCATCAATAACCGCCTGCGGTTTCTGCGCTGATGCACCATTGTCAAGATAAATCAGCGGTTTGCCATATACCTCACGCGAGAGGATAGGAAAATCACGACGGATCGCCTCAACATCATAATTTGGCAGGACAGACAGTGATTGATTCATAGCTAAATCCTTGAACGGCCGTTTAAAAGCGGGGTCAAATACCCCGCTTTTTGATTTCGGCATCAAAAAGCGCCTATTTGCAACAAAGCATAGCGCCTTTTGGATCAGGCGTGTTTTTCAAGCCAGATTTGCAGAACATCTTCAAGCTTTTCAACGAGTTCTTCGTTTTCCAGCTCTTCAATCACTTCCGCAATAAACGCCTTGATCAGCAGACCGCGCGCTTCATTTTCAGGAATACCGCGCGCCATAAGATAGAAAAGATGCGATTTTTCAATCTCACGCACTGTAGCGCCATGGCCGCAGGCTACGTCATCAGCAAAAATTTCCAGCTCAGGCTTGGCAGAAAACTCAGCATCATCCGATAAAAGCAGCGAGTTACAGGCCATTTTCGCATCGGTTTTCTGGGCTACTTGCGCAACGCGGATCATACCCTGAAACACGCCGCGCGCCTTGTCGGTCACCACATTGCGCACAATTTCCGTGGAGGTGGTGTTTTCCACCAGATGACCGACATTCATTGTCACATCGGTCATTGTATCCCCGCCAAGCAGGTTCAGGCCGCGCAGCTGGAAATCAGAGCCTTTGCCCTTCACATCCACATTTACTTCCTGACGCACCAGCTTGCCGCCGGCATTCATTACAAACAGGATCAGCCTGGAATTTTCGCCAAGCGTCACATTAATCTGTGAAAGCTGTGTCGAAAGTTGTGTATGTTCACGCAGGATCACCCAGACAATCTCTGAATTATCAGCAATAGACACATGGCTCACACTGGTGGCAAAGGTCTCGCCCTCGCCGCCGAGCTGACGCTCAATGATTGTTGCCTTAACATCAGAGCCGATACGCACCGGGAACCGCACATGCGATTGGCCGGAAGGCTGCAGATTCTGCAGTTCAATAGCATGATCAGGCGCAGCGCCATCTGCAATCAACAATGCAAAACCATCGCTCACATAGGCTGCATTGATCTGGCCGATTGCATCATCATAGCCGCGGGTTTTCAGCGTATGGGCAGCAATACCCTCGCCTAAAACATCGCGAACCGCCTCAATGCGCACATTTTCTATCTTGGCAGGTTTTTGCGCAACACCATTAACAACGGTCAACACATGCGCGTGATCCAGAAGCGGCGCCACCGGTTTTGCACGCACATTTGCATCAAATGGCGCAACAGAGCGCAGCAATGTGCGCATATCCGTATAATGCCAGCTTTCAATACGACGCCCGGGCAGACCATTGACCTTCAATGCTTCAAGCGCGTCATCACGGGCACTGAGAACTTCCGTATTGCCCGGCAAATCCGCCGCGCGGCCGGCAAATGCATCAATCAATGCGGTTTCAGCCGGTGTTCTGACCTTGGCCACCTGTGGTTTTGGAGAAAGGACATTCATAACCATCCTCCCCCGTCAAGCAGCTGCGCCGATAATTTCAGCGTAACCATTTTCCTCCAGATGCAGTGCAAGGCTCTTGTCGCCGGATTTAATCACCTGCCCTTTATAGAGAACATGAACACTGTCAGGCACAATATATTCAAGCAGACGCTGATAATGCGTGATCACAATCACAGCCCGATCAGGTGAACGCAGGGCATTCACACCATCGGCAACAATCTTGAGCGCATCAATATCCAGCCCTGAATCGGTTTCATCAAGCACGCAAAGCGATGGCTCCAGCAATTGCATCTGCAAAATTTCCGCGCGCTTCTTCTCGCCGCCGGAAAAGCCGACATTGAGCGGGCGCTTCAACATGGCCATATCCATATTCAGGCCGCCGGCTGCTTCTTTCACACGGCGCAGCAATTCAGGAATTTTCAGCTCTTCTTCCCCGCGCGCCTTGCGCTGGGCATTCATTGCAACCTTGAGAAACTCCATCGTGGCAACGCCCGGAATTTCCAGCGGATACTGAAATGCAAGGAAAATGCCCTTAGCGGCACGCTCTGCCGGATCCAGCTCCAGAATGCTTTCGCCATTATAGAGAATATCGCCTTCCGTCACTTCATAATCATCACGACCGGCGAGAATATAGGACAAGGTAGACTTGCCAGAACCATTAGGCCCCATAATCGCAGCCACTTCACCGGCTTTTACGGTGAGGTTTAAACCGCGAATGATTTCCGTATCCGTATCAGCGATTTTTGCGTGCAGATTGATAATTTCTAACATGAATATAACCTTTTATACCGGATCACGCAGGATCCGAAAAATTCTGTTGAGATTGATTAAAAGGGCGCTGTTCCGTCTCCGCCTGTGCCTTTAACCAACCGATCCCTCAAGTGAGATGCCGATAAGCTTCTGGGCTTCCACGGCAAATTCCATCGGCAATTCCTGAATCACATCCTTAACAAAGCCATTGACAATCAGCGCAATCGCCTCTTCCTCCGGAATACCGCGCTGCATCACATAAAACAGCTGATCTTCAGAGATTTTTGAAGTGGTTGCTTCATGCTCAAACTGTGCCGTTGCATTTTTCGCCTCAATATAAGGCACTGTATGCGCGCCGCAGTCATTGCCGATCAACAGGCTGTCACATTGGGTGAAATTGCGGGCATTGGTAGCCTTGCGATGGGCAGAGACCTGGCCGCGATAGGTGTTGTTGGAGCGCCCTGCTGAAATACCCTTGGAGATAATGCGGCTTGAAGTATTTTTGCCAAGATGAATCATCTTGGTGCCACTATCAATCTGCTGATGGCCATTGGAAACAGCAATCGAATAGAATTCGCCGCGGGAATTATCGCCACGCAAAATGCAGGACGGATATTTCCACGTAATTGCCGAGCCGGTTTCCACCTGCGTCCAGGAAATTTTGGAGTTTTTGCCACGGCAATCACCGCGCTTGGTCACGAAATTATAAATCCCGCCCTTGCCGTCCTTATCGCCCGGATACCAGTTCTGAACGGTGGAATATTTAATCTCCGCATCATCAAGCGCAATCAATTCAACAACGGCTGCATGAAGCTGATTATCATCACGCTGCGGCGCTGTGCAACCTTCCAGATAGGATACATAGGCACCCTCTTCGGCAATGATCAATGTGCGCTCAAACTGGCCGGTATCTTTCTCATTAATGCGGAAATAAGTTGACAATTCCATCGGGCAGCGTACGCCCTTTGGCACATAGACAAATGATCCATCCGTGAAAACCGCTGAATTCAATGTCGCGTAATAATTGTCGGAAACCGGCACAACACTTGCCAGATACTTCTTTACAATATCCGGATATTCACGAATTGCCTCAGAAATCGAGCAAAAAATAACGCCGGCTTTGGCAAGCTCTTCCTTGAAAGTGGTGACAACAGAAACACTGTCAAACACCGCATCAACAGCCACACGGCCGGAAGCATAGACATTATCTGCCGGATTGCCGTCAATCTCGCTCGGCTCGCCCTGTTTGCGCACACCGGCCAGAATTTCCTGCTCACGCAAAGGAATGCCGAGTTTCTCATATGTGCGCAGCAATTCCGGATCAACTTCATCCAGAGACTTAGGTCCGGTCTGGTTTTTTGGCGCTGCAAAATAGCGAATATCCTGAAAATCAATTTCCGGATAATCAACGCGCGCCCATTTCGGCTCTTCCATAGTGAGCCAGCGGCGATAGGCGTCAAGACGCCATTCCAGCATCCATTCCGGCTCAGCTTTTTTTGCAGAAATGAAACGGATAATATCTTCATTCAACCCCTTCGGGGCTTTATCCATCTCAATGGTTGTTTCAAAACCATATTTATACTGATCCACGTCAAGCGTGGCGACCTGATCGATCGTCTCCTGCACTGCAGGCATATTCGTTCTCCATCCTGGTCAGGGTCAAGGCCCGACAGTTAAAAACGCTATGTCAGCAAAATTTTGCTGCCATAAACATATAATGCGCACTATTGCGCTGTGAAAGTGCGCCAGTGGCTCTTTTTTTCAGACCGGCATCACTTTCACCTGCCATTCCGCCCGGTTTGCAACACATTATTGTGTGCTCTTTGCTGCCCGCCCTCCGGACAGAATGTTAATTTCAAGAGCCGCCCGTTCAGGCAGCGCTTTTTCCTGCTGAATCCCCGGCTTGCCGGCGCGTCTGATCACGCCGCTTCACAAGGCCTGCAAAAATCTTCAGGAATTCTTCAGCGTCCTGCAATGTTGCCGATCTTTCAGTGGAAATCCGCAGCGCACCGCATTCATCATCATAACCCATGGCAGCCAGCACATGGCTTGGCCCCACCTTGCCGGATGAACAGGCAGAACCGGCAGAAAGCGCAATCCCGCCAAGATCAAACGCAATCTGCATTGTCTCGGCCTTCATGCCGGGCAAAGAGATAAAACTGGTATTAGGCAGGCGTTCCACCGCTGCGCCATGCACAATCACATCATCAGCAAGTTTGCGCACGCCCTCCTCAATGGCTGTGCGCACCACATCCGGCCAAAAAGGCTGATTGCTGCCATCTGCTGCACTTGCAGCCTGCGCCTGCAACGCCGCCTGCGCGGCAGCGCCAAAACCGGCAATCAGCGGCAATGCCTCCGTACCGGCACGATGGCCCTTCTCCTGCCCGCCGCCACGCATCAATGCCGAAGGCATAACCAGATCAGACACTGCAACAACAGCACCGGCACCTTTGGGCCCGCCTATCTTGTGCGAGGAAATAATTAAATAATCAGCTAATGCTTTTGTAATATCAACAGGAATACGCCCTGCCGCCTGCACGGCATCAACAATAAACAGGCCACCGGCCAGTTTAACCAGCGCGCCAATTTTCTCCACCGGCTGAATAATGCCGGTCTCATTATTTGCCCATTGCACGGCAACAAGCGGCAAACCTTTTGATTTATCATGGGCGTTTAATGCCTGTTCCAGCACCTGCAGATCTGCAAGACCCTGACGATCCACCGGCAGCACAGTGATATTTTGCGCATCAAAACGCCCGCCGGATAACATACACGGATGCTCGGTTGCTGAAACATAAAGATGCGACAGGCGCAAATCCGAGCGCCCCATTTTGTAACATGGCGTCAGCAGCGTATTGGCCGCCTCTGTAGCGCCGGAAGTGAAAAACACATGTTCCGGCTTTGCATTGCAAAGTGCCGCCACATCGCGGCGCGCCGCTTCAATCAAAGCCCGCGCCGCACGCCCCTCCTGATGCACGGAAGAGGGATTGCCCGCAATCTGCAAAGCCGCAATCACAGCCTCACGCGCCGCTTCACACAGCGGTGCGCTGGCATTATAATCAAAATACAGACGCGACTTAGCCATTGCAGACTCTTTCACAAAGCACCATATTTGCGTTAAAAGCGCAATTATCTTGAAATTTCAGGCCTGAGCAGCCTATTAAGCTGCATGAGTGTTTTTTACACCCTCCAGTTTTGAAAGATTCTAAAAACGGTTTTAGGATTTATGAGCGAAACAGTCAAGGATTTGCTCATCTTTTCTGCCGTAAAAACATAGCCTGCAGAAGGTTATGATATAAACAGGAACACAGAGGCGCTGCACGAGCCATCCGGCCGGGCACGCCGGCGGTTATAGCGGAGTATATATGCCAGAAGTTATCTTTAACGGCCCTGCGGGGCGCCTTGAGGGGCGCTATCAGCCTTCAAGTGAAAAAAATGCACCAATCGCCATCATCCTGCATCCGCATCCGCAATTTGGCGGCACCATGAATAACAAGATCGTCTATGATCTGTTTTACATGTTCCAGAGCCGCAATTTCACCACGCTGCGTTTTAATTTCCGCGGCATCGGCCGCAGTCAGGGCGAATTTGACCACGGCACAGGTGAGTTATCGGATGCTGCCAGTGCGCTGGACTGGGTGCAATCCCTGCATCCTGATTCTAAAAATTGTTGGGTTGCCGGCTATTCCTTCGGCGCGTGGATCGGCATGCAACTTTTGATGCGCCGGCCTGAAATTGAAGGATTTATTTCAATCGCGCCGCAACCAAATACATATGATTTCTCATTCCTTGCACCCTGCCCTTCATCCGGCCTTATTATTCATGGCGATCAGGATAAAGTAGCCCCGCCAAAGGATGTGCAAATTCTGGTTGACAAGCTGAAAACCCAAAAAGGCATCACCATCACCCAGAATATCATGGAAGGCGCCAATCACTTTTTCTCCGGCATGGGGGATCAGTTGATTGCGGAATGTTCAGAATATCTCGACCGCCGTTTGATGGGGGAACTGGCAGAAGTTCGCCAGAAGCGCCTGCGCTGATATAACATCTCAAGACCGGCTCACGGCCGGTCTTTTTTTATGCCTTCACCAAAACACCGCCGCTTACCGGCTGCCTGCAACCGGTTGTTGTGGGGTAGGTCAGCGGCAGATTTTTAAGGCTGCGCACAGCAAGATAGCCCCAGGCTTCCGCCTCCATGGAATCGCCATCAAGCCCCGCCTCATCTGCATCAATCACCACTGCGCCGCCGGTTGCAGCCAGATTTTTCAGTTCTGTCATAATGGCTGCATTTTTACGCCCGCCGCCGCTTACCACATAAGTCCGTGGTTTTTGCGGCAGATATGCGGCTGAACGCACAATGGAAGCCGCCGCCACATAAGCCAGTGTGCGGGCACCGTCAGCAACCGAGACACTGTTTTTCTCCGGTATGGTAAAATCTCCGCGATCCAGTGAACGGCGCTGATTTCCGGTAAAAAACACATGATCAAGATAATGCGCTGCCAGTGCCGCATTTGTCTGCCCTGTCATCGCCACTGCACCACCGGCATCAAAATGCCCCAGCTCGTGCAGTTCCATCCACTGGTCAATCAGCATATTGCCGGGGCCGCTGTCAAAAGCTGCCAGCCGCCCCTCCTCATCAATATAAGTGAGATTGGAAATACCGCCAATATTGACAAGAACCACAGGCATTTGAACCACGGGCATTTGCGGTTTTTCAGGCAGATTATATGCCAAAGCGGCATGATAGGCCGGAATAAGAGGCGCACCCTGACCGCCATAGCGCATATCCTGTGCCCGCATATCATAAACCACATCTATTCCGGTTTCGCGCGCCAGCAATGCACCGTCGCCAATCTGCACCGTCAGCGCCTCATCGGGGCGGTGCAGCACTGTCTGCCCGTGAAAGCCGATCACATCCACATCTTGCGCCTGCAAGCCATTGGCAAAGAGAAAATCCTGCACAGCCACCGCATGGAGCAATGTCAGGTCATGCTCCAGTTGTTTAAGAATGCCATTGCGCTCATCGCGCTGCGTGATGGCGCGCGCATCCGTAAGCCCTTGTTGCAAACGGGCGCGAAAAGCCCCGGAATAAGCCATATTGCCGGAACCAAGCCGCTCAACAAACCTCTCACCATCTGTGCGGATCAGCGCCAGATCAATACCATCCATAGAGGTACCGCTCATCAATCCGACGGCGTGATATAATGCAGTCATTTTTATTTTCCGTTTCCAGCATTTTGCATTTTAACCGCGCGGCAGAGGCCAACAGGTTACATAAAGCACACAAATGGCACAAAATGGCAGCAATTTACGCTAAAATCATCTTTTGCCCTGCATTACCTTTATTGTGATTTGCCCTGCAATAATGTTAAAGGCTCAGTTGTGTCAGTCACCGGAATAATATTCGCGGCCTGCTCTCTGGGGCCTTCCCCTAATACAAATCCTTTGTCAGACAGGAAAAATCAATGTCCGGCTTTAAGTCCGATTTTTTACGCATACTTTCCGAACGCGGCTTCATTCATCAGATTTCCGATGAAAAGGGCCTGGATGAACTCTTCGCCAAGGAAACTGTAACTGCGTATATTGGCTTCGACCCGACAGCATCCAGTCTGCATGCAGGCGGCCTCATTCAGATTATGATGCTGCACTGGATGCAAAAAACCGGCCATCGTCCGGTTGCGCTGATGGGCGGCGGCACCGGCATGATCGGCGATCCGTCCTTTAAAGAAGAAGCCCGTAAATTGATGACGGTTGAAACCATTGCCGACAATATTGCCGGCATCAAAAAGGTTTTCACCAATTATCTCACCTTTGGTGAGGGTAAAACCGATGCCTTGATGGTTAATAATGCGGATTGGCTAACCGGTCTCAATTATCTGGAGTTTCTGCGTGATGTCGGCCGTCATTTCTCGGTCAACCGCATGCTGTCCTTTGACTCGGTAAAACTGCGCCTTGACCGTGAGCAGTCGCTGTCCTTCCTTGAATTCAACTATATGATCCTGCAGGCCTATGATTTTGTAGAGCTCAATAAGCGCTATGATATGCGCCTGCAAATGGGCGGTTCCGACCAATGGGGCAATATCATCAATGGTATTGATCTTGGCCACCGCATGGGCACGCCGCAGCTTTATGCCCTCACCTCGCCGCTGCTGACCACCGCATCCGGCCAGAAAATGGGCAAATCGCTCAATGGTGCAGTCTGGCTCAATGCCGACCTCCTGAGCGCCTATGATTTCTGGCAATATTGGCGCAATACGGAGGATGCTGACGTAGAACGCTTCCTCAAGCTCTACACCACCATGCCAATGGATGAGATTGCGCGTCTTGCAGCACTTGGCGGCTCGGAAATCAACGAGACCAAGAAGATTCTGGCCACTGAAATCACCGCCATGCTCCATGGCCGTGAAGCTGCGGAACAGGCTGCGGAAACAGCACGTAAAACTTTTGAGGAAGGTGCAATTTCCGATAATCTGCCAAGCCTGAACATTGGCAAAGACGAGTTGTCTGCCGGTCTCGGCGTTCAGGCATTGCTGGTAAAAGCCGGCCTTGCCTCATCCAATGGCGAAGCCCGCCGCCACATTCAGGGGGGGGCTGTGCGCATTAATGATGTCGCCGTGAAAGATGAACGCGCCGGCATCTCTGCCGCTGATCTAACGGAAGACGGCATTATTAAATTGTCACTTGGCAAGAAAAAGCACATTCTGGTGCGCCCGGAATAAGTGCCACCCCCGTTAAAAGAATAAAAAGCGCGGAGCAATCCGCGCTTTTTATTATCAAAATTCAAAAATCGAGCGGAAAATACCCGGCGCAATCACCGAAATCGGATTGACGATAATATTCGGCTGTCTGGCATTTCCTTCCAGCTTATAGGTGATGCCAATCAAACCGCGATCACGGCCATTACCAAGAATAGCGCCCAAAAGCGGCAATTCACCAAACAGGCGATTGAGCCCGTAAGCCGGCATAAATGTGCCGGTTACCGACATATTGCCGTTGCGATCATAGAGAACGCCCTGAAAAGTTGTGCCAATAAGCGGCCCGCGAATAACGCCGTTTTTAAGTGTCATATAACCGGCGCCTTTTTCAACCTGCGCAAAACCGCGATCAAAATCAACGCGGGAAACATCAATATTGCGATGCACTGCCTGATTGAGGCTTTTTCCGCCATTGCTGCGGCTTGAGACCAGCTTGTCCAGACGCGGCTCATTAATGACAGAAAAATTACGCGCATCAATATTGCCATAAAGCGGGCCTGCGCCTTGCGAGGTCAGGTTGACACTGATTTTTCCGCCGCGCATCTTGTCGTAAAAATCAAAAAACCGCAGCACAGCTCCTGCATTGGCTGAATTTAACGCCAGCGAGCTTGCCCCTTTCTGGCTGCTTGATGTGGCACTGACCTGCGCCCCGTCACCGGTTACGGCATTGAGAGAAATACCGGACAGCCTTGCGCCTGCAGCTTCGTAAGACACAGTCACATTGCGCAAGCTCTCATCATAAAAGCCTTTTACCTCATCAATCTGCGCATTCACCACAATACGCGGGATAATGCCGGCCTTGTTGCGCACGGCCTTTTTTTCATCCGCATTGCCAGAAACCGCATGCCGGATCAATGCACGCGCATCAAAAGCACTGCCACGCACATCAGCACGATAGCCATCGCCGGATTTGCGCACATCCAGGCGCAGATCATCAGTGCGCGTGAGATTAAGCTTGCGGATTGTGGCGCTTAATAATTCATTATTTTCAATCAGCAGATCGCCATTGATGTGAAAACCGCTGCCGGCAAAGGTAAAATTGCGCACAGCAACCGGCCCTTTGCCATCTTTGGGCTGTTTTATCTCCAGCGTTAATTTTGCCGGAATACCCGCCCCTTTTTGCCAGCCGAGCCATGGCAGGCTGACGATTGTCTTACCAAGGTCCGCTGTGACTTTGCGCGTATCGCCCTGCTCTTCTCCCAGATCAAGGATCAGCGACCCTTTAAAAATCTCATTAAGCGCCGGATAAAAAGCCGCCCTTGTTTTATCATCCAGTTCCAGTTTCACAGATTGTTGCCGCCTGACGGTGCTGTTGCCCAAAGGCTCAATCAAGGAAAGCCGCGCCGGAATATTGTTCAGCCTTGCGCTGGCTTCAATTTTTGCCTGATCATCATCAATTTTAAGGTTCCCTTTGGCCTGCGTAACCATCTGGCCGTTAAATGGTTTTTTCAGCGCCAGATTGGTAAAATTCAGATCAGCCTGCCATTGCAGCGTGTCTTTTGGTGCGTTTTTTGTAACGGAAAAAGCCACTTTTACCCTGGCATTCACATGGCCGCTCAAATCATCAGCGGTAAAGGGCAATTTGCGCACCGCATCAATCGGCTTATAGCCCACCAGCTCGGTTATGGCCGAAGCCTCACCGCTCAAATCAAGATCAAGACCGGCAATCACCGGCCGTTGCCGCCCCCATGGAATAAAAAGCCTGCCACTATCCACCATCACACGGCGGTTGGCCTGTGTAAAAGCGGTACCTTTTTCCAGAAAAATTGTCGTATGCGCGCCACGTACCGCAATTGTGCCGGTTGCATCACGGACCGGCGGAATTTCCCCCACAACATCAAATCTGGTGCCCTCAACCCTGAAATCCGCCCTGACATCGGATTCTGTAAGATCCGGCGGCAGGCCGGGGCCGTTGAAATGCCCTGCAGGCAAGGCAATATCAATCCGTCCATCAATAAGCTGACCACCAAAAAGGTTTTTCAATACCCAGTCGCGCGCACCATCAGCCACATTAAGCGGCCAGAGCTGTTTGGCTTGTGCCACCGGCATTGAGGGAATACGCAGCAAAAAAATCATGGCCGGAGACCCATGGCCAAAAATCATCCTGCCCTGCCCGTAAAGTTCTCCCTGATCGGTTTTAACTTTAAGATCATTAAAATCTATGCGGCTTGCATCCTGCATGAACCGTCCGGCAATTTTAACCGCAAAGGGCAACGCGGCTTCAGCAGAATTTTGTGGCGCACTTACCGCCATTTTGGTGACAAGCTCAAAACGATAGGCTGGCAAGGCGGCAATATCTGCTTTTTTGCCCTGTTCAGGCTGTGCATTTTGCCCGCCCCCTTCAATCATCTGCAATTTATTTGTTGTTTGCGGCTCGGCGCCGAATGCCCCTTCATAAATCGTGTTCAATCCGCCGAAATTGATTTTCAGCTCTTTTATTTCCAGCTTTTCCGTATCAGCAACATGCTCAATTGCAAGATCAAGATTACCCTTTATGCCGCGTTCGCGCCCCATATCGGTAACAGCATCACGCACAATCAACCGGCCGGAAAGCACCTCCCTGTGCCCGCCCATTTCTGCCTGACCGGAAAGCACCAGCGATGCAGAACCACGAATATGCAAATAGGCCGGATTTGGCCGGTTGTCAGCAATTTGCGGCTGCACAATCTCCGGCGAGCCGAGGTTCAGCGGCACATCATCAAGCCGCACAGAAAAAGACGAAACCTTTGCAGCAGCATCCGCACGGATCATCTCAGCGCTCAGCATAACCGGCCTGCCCTGCCAGAGCAGTTCCGCGCTCAGGGTTACCTTTTTGTTGCGTCTGCGCATTTTCGCTTTACGGATCAGCACTTCATGTTCTGCATCCATTGCGCGAAATGCCAATGTCACATCTTTCAGCGCAATTGTTTTGGTGCTGCGCATATCGAGAAGCGCCAGCGACTGATCAATACCGGCAAAAATCTCCCGTGACAAAAGCTTAAAATCAACCAGCCCCCTGTCGTTAAACGGCAATTCTATCAAGGGCTTTGCGCGGTTCTTATTTTCCTGAATGCGGATAAAAGCATCGCCGATTTCCACCCGCGCCACCTGCACAGAGCCGGTTATCAGCGGCAAAGGAGCCAGACCAAGTTTTACAACACCGAGTTTTTCAACGGCAATATCCTGCGAACCGCCCGTCAAAGCCACATCCTGCGCCTCAAGCGCCAGATGGTGGCTGGCATCAAGCGAAATCTGCGTTTTATGAATGCTGAGCCCTGCCTCCGGCCCTAAAATTTCCTGCAATCTTTGATGAACCTCATCCCGCAGAAAATCGCTGTTGATGCCTGCCCGCAAAACGGCAAAACCGGCAAGTGCCACAATTGTCAGCACCGCAACAGCCCAGCACAATACACGCCCGCAGCGGGCAAAAAAAACCCGCTGCCTGCGCTGTGACGCAGATGCAGACTTCTCCTTCAACAAACCCTGATAATCCGGACAAGACTTCAACACAGCATGATTATCAGCATCCGCGGCTGATGACGGATACTGATCAAGGCATTGAATTCCGCTTTTTCTGAAGCGGATTTTTGCTGGCTTTTCCTTCAATAAATTAAATCGCTATCCGGTCTGGCTGCACCTGATTTGTGCAGGATTCATCAGGTGTTCTTTTTTAAAATCAGGAATAAGAATACCGATACAGGGCCGCGCCTGTAAACACTCCCTGTATAATCACATCATCACTTTGAATCACAAGGTGAAAACATTTATATGTTATCAATGGGGCGGATGCCGCAGTCAATCATTGCGCCTGCCCTTTTTCGCAAATTCTCCCGTGCGCCACCGTTTCCGCACAATTAAAGAACGACATATGATAAAGGATGACATATGACCGGCACCGCACAGCAAGCCCCCGCTCAAACAAACCCGCTGCAAGCCGGCGATCAGGCACCGGCTTTCAGCCTGCCGCAGAGTGGCAACGGCACATTTTCTTCATCAAACCTTGCGGGGAAAGCCTATGTTCTTTATTTTTACCCGAAAGACGACACATCAGGATGCACCCGTGAGGCCATTGATTTTACAGCACTAAAACCTGAGTTTGACGCCATTGGCGTAAAGGTCATCGGTGTATCGCCTGATAGTGTTGCAAAACATGACAAGTTTATCAACAAACACGAACTAAGCCTTGCATTGCTGGCGGATGAAGAAAAAACGCTCAGCATTGCTTATGGTGTCTGGACAGAAAAAACCATGTATGGCCGCAAATATATGGGCATTGAGCGCTCCACTTTTTTGATTGCGCAGGATGGCAAAATTGCACAGGTCTGGCGCAAGGTAAAAGTGGCAGGCCATGCGCAAGCCGTTCTGGAAGCCGCCCGCGCCCTTATGGAGAAATAATTTTATATAAGCAAACTGCGCTGCACACAAAAAGGGAGGCAAACAGCAAGAGTTTTTTAACTATGATACAGTGTATGATCTGCGCAACAGGACAGGACTGTTTTGCTTCTCTTCACAGTTTGTTATAGTTAAAATATGCTCCGCATGAACAGAAAGAGCGTTGCAGAAAACATGGCCTGCCTGCCATTAAAAACACGCAATCTTACTGTTACGATCATAAAAATGATGCATTACAGCAATTTTTATGAGCTGCGGAATATAGCAACAGGTTTTACGGGGTAAGGCAATGCCGGCACTATTTCACAATACCGCCCGTTTTCTTGCGCAGATCGCCGCCTCTGCCAAGCGCCTGCCGCAGCGCACCGGTTCTTTGCTTCTTGCCTGTTTGCTTGGCTCAGGCCTTTCTGCCGGTGCCTTTGCTGCTTCCTTTTTACCGGCGCAAGCTCCGCTGACAAAACCCGGCCTGAAAATTTCCGCAGCAGAAAGCCTCGCAGAAGCGCAACCAATGCCACCGCTGCCGGATCAGGCTTACAATCCGCAATTGCATGACGGTCTGGCCGATTTGAACAACCCTGAAAACATTGCCGGAATTGACCCTTTTATCACCGGACCGGTTCCAAGATGATTTTTTAAAGCGGCTGTGGTTAAAAAAAGTCGCTGTAACCGCTCTGTTTATTCAATAAAAAGCCGCCTTGCAGGCTCCTGCAGGCGGCTTTTATTCACTCAAACAATCTCAAAAATCAGTCAATATCCTGTATATCGGCTGTGGTGCCATGAACACGCTGCGCCAATGCAGCTTCCATGAACTCATCCAGATCACCATCCAGCACATCATCAGGGCTTGTGCTCTCAACACCGGTGCGAAGATCCTTGACCAGCTGATAAGGCTGAAGAACATAAGAGCGGATCTGATGCCCCCAGCCAATATCTGTTTTTGAGGAATTAACCTCATTGGCGGCTTCTTCACGTTTTTTCAGCTCTTCCTCATAAAGACGGGCACGGAGCATTGCCCATGCCTGTTCACGGTTTTTATGCTGGGAACGCTGTGTCTGGCACTGCACCACAATGCCGGTGGCAAGATGGGTGATGCGCACTGCCGAATCTGTGGTGTTAACATGCTGCCCGCCCGCGCCGGAAGCGCGATAGGTATCAATGCGCACATCAGATTCAGAAACCGCAACCTCAATATTATCATCAATAACCGGATAGACCCAGATACTGGCAAAAGAAGTATGGCGGCGGGCATTGGAATCAAAAGGAGAAATACGCACCAGACGGTGCACGCCTGATTCCGTTTTCAACATACCATAGGTATTGTGACCTTTAACAAGGATCGTAGCGGATTTGATACCGGCTTCTTCCCCGTCCTGCACTTCCAGCACTTCCACCTTGCGGCCGTCGCGCTCACCCCAGCGGCTATACATACGCAGCAGAATAGATGCCCAGTCCTGGCTTTCCGTACCGCCGGCACCAGCATGCACTTCCAGATAGGCATCATTGGCATCTGCCTCACCGCTGAGCAGCATATCAATCTGGCGTTTATCGAGCTCTGCCTTGATCGCGCGGATACTGTTTTCAGCATCAGCAATAATCGACTTGTCGCCCTCTTCCTCGCCCATGGCAATCAGCTCAATATTATCATCGAGCGAGCGGGTCAGATTCAGGATAGCATTAATACTGTCATCCAGTTGCTGGCGCTCACGCATCAGCTTTTGTGCTTCCTGCGGATCATTCCACAAGGCCGGATCCTCGGCACGGCTGTTCAGATATTCAAGCTTTTTCAGTGACTGATCCCAGTCAAAGATGCCTCCTCAGCAGGCTTATGGCCTGCTTGATTTCATCAACCAAGTTCTCAATCTCGGCACGCATTATCGCGGCTCCTTTATTATTCCTGTTCAGCACTCTTGCCGGTTTATGCAGTGCCGGATTTCAATCATCAGCACCACAATATTTTTTACACAGCACGCACCACCAGCCCTGCCAGTCAGGCCATGCAATATGGCTATGCTTTGGCTGCTGTATGGAGATTATGACTAAGCCTGTCAATATTTTTGACGCGCTCATCCGTAATCTGATTAACAGACTTTAAGAGAAACCTTAATACAAGCCTTAATACAGGCCGCCTGCTCCGGAATTGATGGCTTTATTTGCCTGAGGCGATTGCGGCTGCACGGGTGAACCTTCCTGGAAGGTATCCGCGCCAATCACCGAATAGGTATCGGCAGGGCCGGTTCCCGGTTTGAAGGCTTCCATAATCACATCAGGCCCGCCCGGTGTGGCACGCATACCGGTGCGCCGGTTAATTGCAATCATCGTCATGCCTTCCGGCACCCGAAAATCAACTTTTGGCCGGCCTTTCAGCGCAACAGTCATAAAATCCTTGAACACGGGCACAGCAAGACCGGAACCGGTGGCACCACGGCCAAGCGGCTTTGGCTGATCCATGCCAAGGTAAAGCCCCACAACCATATCCGGCGTATAACCAACAAACCACGCATCCTTTTCATCATTGGTTGTGCCGGTTTTACCAGCCAGCGGCCGATTGAGGCTTTGCAGCATACGTGCAGTGCCGCGCTGTATCACACCTTCCATCATCGAGGTGATCTGATAGGCTGTCATCGGATCAAGCACCTGATCGCGCTCGTCAATCAGTTCAGGCTCTTCCTGATTATTCCATTCAGGGGCATTACAATTCTGGCATTGGCGCATGTCATGTTTGAAAATTGTCTTACCATAGCGATCCTGCACACGGTCGATCATGGAAGGTGTGATGGAACGCCCGCCATTGGCCATGATGGAATAGCCGGTGACCATGCGCAAGACTGTGGTTTCACCCGCACCAAGCGACATGGAGAGAACCGGCATCATCTTGTCATAAATGCCAAAACGCTCGGCATATTCAGCAACGGTTTTCATGCCCATATCCTGCGCCAGACGCACCGTCATCAGGTTACGGGATTGCTCAATGCCGTAACGCAGCGTTGAAGGGCCGGCAAATTTACCGGAATAGTTTTTGGGGCTCCACACGCCAAGCGAACCGCCCTGATCAACAGAGATAGGGCCGTCGAGCACAACGGAAGCAGGTGTATAACCATTATCCAGCGCCGCAGCATAAACAAAAGGCTTAAAAGAAGAGCCGGGCTGACGATAGGCCTGCGTGGCGCGGTTAAACTCTGATTGCGCATAGGAGAAACCGCCAACCATAGCCAGAACACGCCCCGTATGCGGATCCATTACAACCAGCGCACCGGAAATTTTCGGAATCTGCCGCAGACGATAGGCATTACCATCATCGGCTTTTTTCTCCACATAGATCACATCGCCGACTTCCAGAACACCTGCAGGTGATTTGGCCGTGGAACGCTTGCCATTCATATCCATGCGCAGCGCCCATTTCATATCGGCCGTGGCAATTGCGGCAGTTTCCCGCACATCACTAATCTTGCCTGACGGATCCCGCCCCGGCTGCAGGCCGATTTCCAGCCCGTTCGGCGTTGCATCCAGCACCACAGCAAGCCGCCATTCCGGCACATCGGAAAGTGCAGGCACCTCGCCAAGCTGCGCGCCCCAATCCGCACCAAGATTAAGATGTTTTACAGGGCCGCGATAGCCGCGCGCCTCATCATAGCGGATAAGCCCCGTCTGCAAGGCCTTGCGCGCCTTGATCTGCAAATCCGGATCAAGCGTTGTGCGCACTGAAAGGCCGCCCTCAAGCAGGGCATCATTGCCATAGCGCGCCACAATCTGCCGGCGCACCTCCTCGGCAAAATACTCGCTGGCAAACAGACGCCCGTCAGGATTATGCGGCTTGACACCAAGCGGCGAAGCCTTGGCCTCCTGCGCATCTTCGGCGCTGATATAGCCATTTTCCTGCATACGGTCGATCACCCAGTTGCGGCGCTCAATCGCGCGGTCGGCATAGCGGTAGGGGTGATAATTGGCAGGGCCTTTCAACAAGGCAGCAAGATAGGCAGATTCAGCAATCGTGAGCTCATTAACGGATTTATCAAAATAGGTCAGCGCCGCGCCGGCAATGCCATAAGCTCCCATGCCAAAAAACATTTCGTTGAGATAAAGCTCAAGAATCTGATCCTTGGTAAAAGTGCGCTCCATGCGCAGCGCAACTATGGCTTCCTTGATTTTGCGGTCATAGGTCTGCTCTGAGGTGAGCAGCATATTCTTGGCCACCTGCTGAGTGATTGTTGATGCCCCCACAGGGCGGCGGTCATTGCCGGTGAGCTTGTTGATAATATTGGTGCTCATGGCACGCGCAAGGCCAAGATAATCCAGCCCGTGATGCTGATAAAATGTTTTATCTTCAGCGGAAACGAACGCGGCTTTTACCCGGTCAGGCACAGCCTGAATCGGCAGGAACATGCGGCGCTGGCGGTAATATTCAGCCATCAGGCTGCCATCTGCCGCATGCACACGCGTTGTTACCGGCGGCTCATATTTGGCCAGCACCTCATAATCAGGCACATCCTTGCTAATGCTGCTGACATAAAAGGCCGCGCCCCCTGCCACGAGCAACAAGAGCACCGTACCGATGCCGAAAAAATATCCGATGAGCCGTACCATATTTTATCCGGTGTCCGTTTCAGATTATCCGCTTTATATGTCATTACAATGCAAGGTTTAACAGGCCATTTTAGCAAATTCTGCTATTATCCTATGCCTGCCGGTTAACATGCTTTATCACAACATATCATTTCAAAATTTTTCACCTTGTAAGCGGCTGATTCTGCACCTGCCCCCTGCATGGCAAAAAACACTTCTGCGGGTAGTGAACAGCAAATACGTCAAAGACAAGATGATTTTAAGATTTTTAATCTTTTATTCATTCCTGTGGCGGTTTTAACGCAATTATCACTGTTCCATACCCCGTTATACACATGCCCTGTCCATAATCTGCATTCCTATTAAGGCACGGGCCTATTAAGGCACGGGCTCATTAATTTAGTACAAATAATGCGCAAACCCTGCGGCCTTGCCCCTGTCTGCCGGCAAAACTGGCTATTGGGCAGCCTGCAAATTATTACGCAGCCTGTAATAATGAATAACTGCGGCTGAAATACGCTCTGCCGCGCGTTTGCGCCATGCGGCATCTTTCAAGAGTTTCTCATCCTCTTTATTGGATAAATAGCCGATCTCTACCAAAACGGAGGGCACATCCGGTGCACGCAAAACCTGAAATCCGGCAAAACGATGCGGATTATTGATAAGATTAACCTCGCCCTGCAGTGAGCGGATCAGTTTATCGGCAAAGCTGAGAGAAAAACTATGGGTCTCGCGCTGGGTCAGTTCCATGAGAATATCATGCACCACCGGCTCTTCCTCATTATAAATGCCGGCACTGGCATCGGAACTGTTCTCACGCTCGGCCATCGCCCTGGCCACATCATCCGAGGCCTTGTCGGACAGGGTATAAACCGTTGCGCCGCGTATATCCTTATAGCGAATTGTGTCGGCGTGAAGGGAGATAAACAGATCAGCCTCGTGCTGGCGTGCAAGCCGCACCCGCTCACCAAGGCGCAAAAATGTATCATCCTCACGCGTCATCAGCACATTAAAGTCTTTATTCTTCATCAAAACATCACGCAGTTCCCGGCCAAAGGCGAGCGTGACATTTTTTTCCAGCGTGCCGCCTGCACTTTCCGCACCGCTATCAATACCGCCATGCCCCGGATCAATCATGATTGTAAATTGATGCGCTGTTTGCGGTTTGTCGCTGATGGCTGGCGCCGCCTCCCCCGCATTTGCCACTGCAACCTCACCCTGTGCGGCCACCATGCGGGCAAATTCCCGTTCCGAGCCGGCCACAATATCAATAACCATGCGGTAACCGGCGGATGTTTCATTTTTTAAAACTTCCAGCTTTTCAACCTTGAAAGGGCCTTTGGCATTGAGGATCAGCCGCGATTTATCCGGCGCAATCAGGCCATAGCGCACTTCCGTAACAAGGCCGCGCGACTTCAGCGATTCCTTATCAAAGCCAAAGCTTGCTTCCGGCATATCAATTATCAGGCGGTGCGGATGCTCCAGAAGATGTGTTTTTACCTCCGGTTTGCGGTCAAACATAACCACAACGCGGTTACGCAAATCATCGCCCGCCATTTTAAAAGTCAGTGCGGTGAGTTGAGGCTGAGCCCCGCCCTCTGCCCTGGCAACATTTGTGAACATGGCTGCCGCCAGCAATAAACAGGCCGCAACAGCAAAATAGCGGCGGCACAACAGGCCTGTCAGTTTGATTTTTATTTGTTTAAGCTGAAAAATCATTATTCCGATCAAATGCCGCACATTATCTTTCACAATTTTCTGCCGCACTGCACCGCCTGCAATGGCAGCCATATAGCTTTTACCATTATCTTTGCGGCAACACAGCGGCATTGCCGCTGCTATGACAGGCAGTATTTATAAAATCCGCTTTAAAGCAGAATATGTTTTCAGGGTTAACGAAGCTTTGGCAAAAAGACAACAAATCCCCATATTGATAAAACAGATATCTTAGTGCTGCCGGTTATAAAGCAAGGGGCAGAAGCGCATTTCTTAAATTCTGCTCACTGAATGCCTGTTATCCGGCTATATATGCAAAACAACAGGTTTTAGCCGCAGGATCATAAAAATATAATAGTTTTTCACTGAAACACTTGAAATAACATTGTTTTTTGCATCATAGCCCGACCGCTGCACAAAAGACATTATGATATTCTGCTTGTCATGTGGCAAATGAGGTCCTAAAAGCATTATCAGGTTACAGATCCGCCATCGGAATCATTCCCTGCCGGCGTCAAGACATATGAACATGTCTTCCCCACGCGCAGGCTCTTATCGTGGCAGGTCAGCACAGCAACCGGTGCAGGCAATAGCTGCCTGTTGCAAAGGTCAATACTATCCCGCCCGTAGCGGCTTATAAAATTGACCGGCATGTAACTGAAAAAGAATTCAGCTCTGGGTGTGGTTTACCCCCCCACGGCTTATCAAGATTGCGGATTATGTGAGAAATCATAATGCGCAAGCTGTTATCCACGGTGTCGCGCGTTGTTTGAGAAACAGTTCAAAGACGCTGCAACATTCCTGAATTGCCGTATATTGCCTTCCAAGGGGTTTATGCGGCGTTATAATCGGCCTGTTGAACAGGTCTTTCGAGGTCGTTTCGATCGGAACCATTATGGGTCATGAAATGTTGACCATTGCCGGCCTGAAGATCGCGATTGCCGCAAGGCATCAGCGCGTGAAGCCTGCACTTTATGTTCCGGCGAACCTTAATTTATCCGGCATACGCAAAAATATACGAACCGGTGCCCATGGCATTCCTGTGGCTGCATCTGTAGTTCCTCTTGGTTTGCGTTTTTCCGCCGGAAGGAAAAACACATATGTCGAACAAAATGCTTATCGATGCCTCCCACCCGGAGGAAACGCGCGTTGTTGTGGTGCGCGGTAATAAGATCGAAGAATTCGATTTTGAATCTGAGCATAAAAAACAATTAAAGGGCAATGTCTATCTGGCGCGCGTCACCCGCGTAGAGCCATCCTTGCAGGCAGCCTTTGTGGAATATGGCGGTAATCGCCACGGTTTCCTTGCTTTTTCTGAAATCCATCCGGATTATTATCAAATTCCGGAGGCTGACCGCAAAGCCCTTCTTGAGGCTGAAGCCCGCGCCGCACGTGATGAAGATGAAGAAGAGCGTGAGGAAGCCCCGCGCCGCAACCGCCGCGGCCATAATGAACGCCGCGGCTCAGGCCGCCATCGCCATCACAGAAACAGCAAGGACAGGGTTGCACAACTTCCTGATCCTGAATTTGTGGGTGATTTTGCAGCACAGGCACAAGAGGCCTATGCCAAGGCGAAGCTTAAAGCCGAACAGGAGCCAGCCCGTGATGAGGCAGCTCATGATGAGGCTGTGGCTGACATGGCAGAAGACAGCATCAATATGGCTGCCACCACCGATCAGGCTGTTATTCGTGAAAAAGCGCCGCAAAACCACAACAGCGCCGATAGCGATAATGATGACGATGATGATGACGACCATGATGAAGAGGATGATCAGGTTGAATCCATCGGCGCTGAGGATGCGCTGGAAGAATTGCCGGGCGCTAACCGGGCCAATCGCAAACATTACAAGATTCAGGAAGTGATCAAGCGCCGCCAGATTCTTCTGGTGCAGGTGGTTAAGGAAGAACGCGGCAATAAGGGCGCTGCCCTCACCACCTATCTGTCGCTGGCCGGCCGCTACTCTGTTTTGATGCCCAATACCGCGCGTGGCGGCGGCATTTCACGCAAAATCACCAATATTCAGGATCGCAAGCGCCTTAAAGATATTGTCAAGGAGCTTGAGGTGCCGCAGGGCATGGGCGTTATTCTGCGCACAGCCGGTGCCAACCGCACCAAGGCCGAGATCCGCCGCGATTATGAATATCTTATGCGCATGTGGGATAATGTGCGCCAGCTCACCATGCAATCGCATGCGCCTGCCCTTGTTTATGAGGAAGGCAATCTTATCAAGCGCTCAATCCGCGATCTTTATAATAAGGATATTACGGATATTCTTGTGGCCGGTGAAGCCGGATATCGTGAAGCCAAAGACTTTATGCGCATGCTCATGCCCACCCATGCGCGCGTTGTGCAACCCTACCGCGAAACCACGCCGATTTTTGCACGCAATGGCATTGAAGCGCAACTCGACCGTATGCTGCATCCGCATGTCACGCTGAAATCCGGCGGTTATATCATCATCAACCAGACGGAAGCCCTGGTGGCGATTGATGTCAATTCAGGCCGTTCAACCCGTGAAAATTCGATTGAGGAAACCGCTCTGCAAACCAATCTGGAGGCCGCAGAGGAAGTGGCGCGCCAATTGCGCCTGCGCGACCTTGCCGGTCTGGTTGTGGTTGACTTTATTGATATGGAAGAAAAGCGCAATAATCGTGCTGTTGAAAAACGCATGAAAGATTGCCTGAAAGATGACCGCGCGCGCATTCAGGTTGGCCGCATCTCGCATTTCGGCCTTCTGGAAATGTCGCGTCAGCGCATCCGCGCATCCGTGCTTGAGAGCACCATGCAGCCCTGCCCGCATTGTGCGGGCACCGGCCTTATCCGCTCGGATTCATCAATGGCGCTCTATGTGATACGCTCGATTGAAGAATATTTGCAGCGCAATTCGCAGAATAATATTACCGTGCGCACACCGCAGGCCACGGCGCTTTATGTGCTTAACCATAAGCGTAATCTGCTGACAGAAATGGAAAACCGTTTTGGTCTGACAATTGAATTGCAGATTGATGAAAGCGTTGGCCACCAGCATCTGGCAATTGATAAGGGAACCCCTGCCGCAGGGCCGGTCAATCCTGTGCCGCAGACCATCCAGTTCATGCCTTATGATGAGGAAAATGATCCGGAAATCATTGATATTGAAGATGAGACCGATCAGGAAAATCTTCCCGCAGGCGATGAAACTGCACGGGAAGACAGCACGGATGAACGCGGCAAACGCAGCCGCCGCCGCCGCCGCCGCCGTGGCGGGCGCGAGCGCGACAATACAGATGCACAAAATGATGCAGCCACAGGCGAAGAAAGCGATGATAAAGACGATGGCGCTGAAGCAGCAGAAGCTTCAGCCGGTGAAGCGGCCGATGATCGCCGCAAAAAACGCCGCCGCGGCCGCCGTGGCGGGCGCAAAAACCGCCGCGGGGAATATGATAATGAAAACCGTCTGCCAGCGGCGGAATTTGTCGGTTTCAGCCGCGATGAGGCTTTGATTCGCCTGAATGCCGCCAAACAGGCAGCACTGAAAGCTGCCATGCCGCTGCCTGCGCCTGAATTTGTTGGCTATCAGCCGCAAAAAACAGCGGCGCCGGTTACACCTCAACAGCCGGCTGAAAAGCCCGCGGCAACAGCACCCGCAAAAGCTGAAATCTTGACCGAAACGGCAACACCGGTTGAAGCGCCTGCAACGCCTGATAGCGCCCTGCCCGCACAGGCAGAAGAAAAAACCGCCAAACCGGCACGTAAAAAAGCGGCCAAACCCCGCAGCACAAAAGCCAAAAAACAGGAAGAGGAAGCCCCGCAACCGGTTGCTGAACCGGCTCCGGCGACCAGTGAAACCGTGACAGAAACTGCCGCAGAAGAAAAAGCTGCCGCACCGGCAAAACCGGCACGTAAAAAAGCTGCCGCCAAGGCCGAAAAACCGGCGCGCAAGCCGCGTGCCAAAAAAGCAGCCGCACCAGCTGAAGACACACAGCCGCACACGCCAGAAGCTGTGACGGCAGAAGCAACAGCAGATGCCCCGGCAGCACAACCTGCCCCGCAAAAGGCTGAAACCGCAACGGAAGCTGCAGCACAAACGCAGGATGAAAAACCTGCCCGCATACGCAGGACATCCTCGCCTGCCGCATCCAAACCGGTTGTTACCTCGCAAATCAGCAAGACCAACCCGTCTGATGAGCCTGCAGAACAGCCAAAGCGTGGCGGCTGGTGGCAGAAAAAAGGCTTTTTCTAAAATTTTTACGCTACAAAAGCGTAAATCATTTTTAATGCCAATTATAAAAAAAACCGCGGAGTTCCCGCGGTTTTTTTAATTATTTATTTAAAATCAAAGCCAGTCTGCAAGGCGGCGCATGGCTTCGCGCATTTCATCCGCCGTACCGGCATAGGAAAAGCGCATGGTGCGATGCCCTTCAAGCGGATCAAAATCCAGCCCCGGCGTGGCTGCAACATTGATCTCGGCAATCATTTTGCGGGCAAAAGCCATGCTGTCATTGGTAAAGCGCGACACATCACAATAGGCATAGAAAGCGCCATCCATAGGGGCAGCCAATGTCAGCCCCATTTTTGGCAGATGCTCGGCAAGAATAGAACGGTTCAGCGCATAACGCTCTTTAATCACATCAAGTTCGTCAGAGGCGTTAAAGGCTTCAATGGCTGCAATCTGCGATAATTCCGGCGCTGAAATATACAGGCTCTGCGCAATGCGCTCATTAGGGCGCACAGCATCTTCCGGCAGCACCATCCAGCCAATGCGCCACCCCGTCATGCAATAATATTTGGAGAAAGAATTGATCACTGTAACCTGATCATCAAAGGCCAATGCCGTCTGATCCGGACGATCATAAGTCAGGCGGTGATAAATCTCATCAGAAATAACGCGAATATTGCGCTCCCGCGCGGCTTCCAGAATGGCCTTCAGCTCTGTTTCAGCTATAAGCGCACCTGTCGGATTGGCCGGACTTGCAAACAGCACACCTTTCAGCGGCTTTTCCGCATGGGCGGCAATCAGGCTCTCTGCCGTCAGATTGGCGTCTGCCCCTTCGGTGCCGATTTCAACCACTTCCACACCAAGTGTTTTGAGAATATTGCGATAGGCCGGATAACCGGGGCGGGTAATGGCCACGCGATCACCTGCATCAAAATAACTCAGAAACACCAGATTAAATGCCGCCGAAGAGCCGGTTGTTACCGCAATGCGCTGCGGGCTCACCTCAACGCCATAATGATCGGCATAATGGGCAGCAATGGCCTCACGCAAGCCGATCAGCCCCAGCGCATCCGTATAGCCGATACGGCCATCAATCAGGGCTTTTTGCGCAGCCTCCCGCACCCGCAAAGGTGCAGGATCCGCAGGTTGCCCCACAGCCATGGAAATCATCGGCGCACCATTGGCGCGGCGTCTGTTCGCCTCTGCCAGAACATCCATGGCATGAAACGGATCAACCTCACTACGACAGGAAAAAGCTCTCACAATTGCATCCTCTGAAATATATTTCCGGATAACAGCCATTTGCCGGATAACAGCCATTTGCCGGATCAGGTCTGCATAGCCCGAAGCAGACAATGAAGACAATCAGGAAATGACAGAATTGCCGTTTGCCGGCCAAAAAGCAGTAAAACTGTGTTTGGACGGCGAATTATTATATTTTTGAATAAATCAAGCCATAAAAAGGCTTGAAACATGCGGATCATCATGCCGCAACAGCTGCAAAACACACTGAAAAAACTGCATGATCTTATTTTGTTGGCTCTGAGGCGCAAAACAAAGCTATAACAATACAGCTGATTCACGCCTGAATAAGTTTTTTGAAAAACAGGATTTTATTGATGGCCGAAACCGCTCTTCCCTGCACAGCCCCTGCGCCGCAACCGGCTGCACCGGCTCCGGTAACAGCCCGCAAAAGCCTGCGCCTGCTGTTTGCACAATCGGTTAACCTGCCGCTTGCCTTAACAATCTCTGCCGCAATGCTGACGGCTTCAGTTTTTACGGCGTCAGCCCAGTCGCGCTCTGTACCCGTTGTACGTGATGCCGAGATTGAAGCACTTGTCAGTGATTATACAACACCCATTCTCAGTGCGGCAGGGCTTGGCAAAAAACGCATCGGCACGATTATTGTCAATAGTCCGAGTTTCAACGCCTTTGTTGACGGGCGGCGCATTTTCATCAATACCGGCGCCCTGCTTCAATCAGAAACCCCCAATGAGATTATTGGCGTAATTGCCCATGAGACCGGCCACCTTGCAGGCGGCCATCAGGACAGGCTGCGTGAACAGCTCAAACAGGCAAAAACCATGGCGGTTATCGGCACGTTGCTTGGCCTTGGTGCCGGCATTGCCGGTGCTGCCACCCGCAACAGCGCCATTGCCGGCGCCGGTGGTGGCATAGCTGCCGGCGGCGGTGAAGTGGCCATGCGCAGCCTGCTTTCCTATCAACGTACAGAAGAAGCGGCGGCTGATCGTTCCGCTATCAATTATCTCAACAAAACCAAACAATCCGCCAAGGGTATGCTCACCACATTTGAGCGTTTTGCCACAGCATTGTCGATCAGCGGCACACAGGTTGATGCCTATCGTATCAGCCATCCGCTGCCGCGGGAGCGCATCGCCAATCTCTCGACACTTGCCCATCAAAGCCCCTATTTTGATAAGAAAGACCCCGAAAGCCTGCAAATCCGCCATGATCTGATGCGCGCCAAGATTGCCGCCTATTCCGGTGGCCTTGGTTCTTTGCAGCGCATATTCCGCAACAATCCGCGCGGTTTGGGCGCACGTTACGGCGATGCAATCTATACCTATCTTAACGGCAATGCCCGCAATGCTATTCCCAAAATTGATGCTTTGATTAAAGAACAGCCGAAAAACCCCTATTTTCATGAAATGAAGGGGGAGATACTGATCAAGGCCAATAATCCTGCAGGTGCGGCAGCAGCGTTCAAACAGGCTGCGGCGCTTGATCCGCGCAAATCCAGCCTGATCCGGATGAGCTATGGCCGCGCCCTGATGCTTACCGGCAACAAGGCCAATATGGAAACCGCGATACGTGAACTGAAAGCCGGCATAGCCCGTGATCCGGAATTTTCAGAAGGCTATGGCTATCTTGCGCAAGCCTATGGTCAATCCGGCCAGATCGGGCTCGCAGATCTGGCAACGGCAGATCAGCATTATTATGCAGGCCGTATCAATGAAGCAAAGATCTTTGCCACCCGTGCGCAAACCCGCCTGAAATCCGGCTCGCCGGACTGGCTGCGCGCACAGGATATTATCAACACCAAAACCAGAAACAGATAACCGGCTTTTGTTGTTTTATAAACAATAACAGCCATATGATTACTCATAGCGGCCAGACAAGGCCAAAATAACCGGAAATATTCATGTCTCATATTATCAGGCGCAGCCTTGCTGCCTCCTTGTTCAGCGCAGCCGCCATTCTCACCACCCTGCCCGCCGCCGGTGCCGAGGAAGCCAAACCGCTCGACAAGGCCGCGGTGGAAGCGATTATCCGTGACTATCTTTTGAAAAATCCTGAACTGCTTATTGAAGTGCAGGATGCGCTGGAAGAAAAACAAACCATCGCAGCCCGGGAAACGCAATCCAAATTCATTGCTGATAATCATGACAAGATTTTCAACGATGCCAATGATGCCGTTTATGGCAATCCGAAAGGCGATGTCACGATCGTTGAATTCTATGATTATAATTGCGGCTATTGCAAACGCGCCATGCCGGATATGCAGGCCTTGCTGAAGGCAGATCCGAATATACGTTTTGTGCTTAAGGAGTTCCCGATCCTTGGCCCTGATTCCATGCGCACCCACCTTGTGGCGCAGGCTTTCAAAAAAATGATGCCTGAAAAATATATGGAGCTGCATGAAATTCTTATGTCAGAACCTAAAAGCTCCACAGAGGAAAGCGCGATTGCGGCAGCCAAAAAACTCGGCGCTGATGAGACAAAACTGCGCGAGTTGATGAAAAGTCAGGAGGTTATCGCCTCATTCCAGAATGCCTATACAATTGCACAGGCGCTTAATATTTCAGGAACGCCGTCTTATATTATTGGCAATGAGCTGGTTCCGGGTGCAGTCGGGCATAATATACTGGCTGCCCAAATTGCCGAACAGCGCAAATTACAATCCGGCACAAAATAAGTCGCAATTTTATCTATAAAATCCGGAATTTGTAGCAAAAATGCGGTTAAAGCCTGTATGAAGAGCAAATACGGGCTTTAACAGTGCTGCTTTCCCGATTATAGGGATTAGAAACAAGAATTCAGCCTGTCCGGCCAATGCCGGAAAGAGCCCAGAGAAACATCTAGAGAAACCACAAAGCGACAACGCAACCAATGGTACAAAAGATATTTATTCTGAACGGCCCAAACCTCAATATGCTCGGCAAGCGGGAACCGGAGATTTACGGTGCGCTGACGCTTGATGATATTGCGGAAAACTGCCGCAAGGAAGCACAGCGCCTTGGGGTTGAGATCGAGTTTCGCCAGTCCAATCATGAAGGTGATCTGGTAGACTGGATTCAGGAGGCTGGTCAGCAGAATGCGCAGGTTCTGATCAATCCGGCTGCCTATACACATAGTTCAATCGCCCTGCTTGATGCCATACGCGCCGCGCAGGTTACTGTGGTTGAGGTGCATCTGTCCAATATTCACGCCCGTGAAGCGTTCCGCCACAAATCTTTTGTCTCACCTGTTGCCAAAGCTGTTTTATGCGGCTTTGGCGCAGAAGGCTATCTGATGGGGCTGCGTGCACTTGCGGGTTTTCAAAAAAGCTCTGAAAGTTGACCGGATTTTCAGAGTGGATTATGCCACGCATAATAAACCAGCATATTGAGCCCTGACCGTCAGGCATATGCTGCACTGCAGTTGGAGCAGGACGCAAACCTGTTAAAACGCGACTGCGGCAAATAAAATTGAGCATTTCCGGCAAGGAATATGCTTGCAAACAAACACATAATATCAGCGGTAAAGGGGCCAGACCCATGACAAATAAAAGCTCCGGTATTGATCAGGCGATTATTCGTGATCTTGCGAATATCCTCAAAGATACCGATCTGACCGAAATTGAAGTCGAACAGGATGATCTGCGCATCCGCGTTTCACGCAATCTCTCTGTGCAGGCTGCGCCTCAGCAATATTATGCTCCGGCACCGGCTGCCGCAGCACCTGTTGCCGCTGCTGCGCCCGCTCCTGCCGCCGAGGCGCCAAAAGCTGCGGACAATTCCAAGAATGCCGTCCCTTCCCCTATGGTTGGCACAGCCTATCTTGCACCGGCTCCGGGCGCAAAGCCATTTGTGGAAGTGGGCCAAAGCGTCAAGGAAGGCCAGACGGTCATGATCATCGAAGCGATGAAAACCATGAACCAGATTGCCGCGCCGCGTTCCGGCACCGTCAAAGCTGTTCTTGTCAGTGACAGCCAGCCGGTGGAATTTGGCGAACCGCTTCTTATCATCGAATAATTGCCGGCTGACTGCGGCTGGAGCCGGCCGGCACAGCCGTTGCTTACCAATTTATCGTAATAAATAGTTTGCCCGTCAGACTATACTGAGGCAGGAGCAACGATGTTTCAGAAAATCCTCATAGCCAATCGCGGCGAAATTGCCCTGCGGGTGCTGCGCGCCTGTAAGGAGCTTGGCATCAAGACTGTTGCCGTTCACTCCACTGCCGATGCCGATGCCATGCATGTGCGCCTTGCAGATGAAAGCGTTTGTATCGGCCCGCCGCCATCGCGCGACAGCTATCTGAATATTCATCAGATTGTTGCTGCCTGTGAAATTACCGGCGCGGATGCCATTCATCCGGGCTATGGCTTCCTCTCGGAAAATGCAAAATTTGCTGAAATTCTTGAGGCGCATAACATCACCTTCATCGGCCCTACCGCGGAGCATATCCGCATTATGGGTGACAAGATTGAAGCCAAGAAAACCGCAAAACGGCTTGGCATTCCGGTGGTGCCGGGCTCTGACGGCGGCGTGACCAGCGAACAGGAAGCTATTCGCATTGCTGCTGAAATCGGCTATCCGGTTATCATCAAGGCATCATCGGGCGGCGGCGGCCGCGGAATGAAGGTTGCCAAATCAGCAGAAGATATATCTGTTGCCTATAATACTGCCCGCTCAGAAGCCGGCGCTGCTTTTGGTGATGATGCGGTTTATATTGAGAAATATCTCGAAAAACCGCGCCATATCGAAGTGCAGATTGTGGGTGATGGCGCCGGCAAGGCCGTGCATCTTGGTGAACGTGACTGCTCGCTGCAGCGCCGCCACCAAAAGGTTTGGGAAGAGGCCAATTCCCCTGCCCTTAATGCAGAAGCACGCGACCGCATCGGCATGATCTGTGCAAGAGCCTGCGCAGAGCTTGGCTATCGCGGTGCCGGAACAATCGAGTTCCTTTATGAAAACGGCGAGTTCTATTTCATCGAAATGAACACCCGTCTTCAGGTGGAACATCCGATTACCGAGGCCATTACCGGCATTGATCTGGTGCATGAACAAATTCGCATTGCAGCCGGCCTTGGCCTGTCTGTCCGGCAGGAAGATATCCGCTTCTCCGGTCATGCCATTGAATGCCGCATCAATGCAGAAAATGCCCGCACTTTCACACCGTCTCCCGGCACAATCAGCCATTTTCATACGCCGGGCGGTCTGGGTGTTCGTGTCGATTCCGGCGTTTATAGCGGGTATAAAATTCCGCCATATTATGACAGCCTGATCGGCAAACTCATTGTTCACGGCCGCAATCGCGTGGAATGCCTGATGCGCCTGCGCCGCGCCCTGAATGAGTTTGTGGTTGACGGCATTGATACAACCCTGCCGCTTTTTCAGGATTTGATCGCCAATCCGGATATTGCCAATGGTGATTATGATATTCACTGGCTTGAAAAATATCTGGAAAAGAAAACCGCCAGCGGTCAGTAAATTCCATGGCGGGAAACAACGCCACATCTGCCAATAATTTAAGCCCGGAGCTTTTGCTTCGGGCTTATGCAACCGGCATTTTCCCCATGTCAGAAAGCGCCGATGATCCTGAAATATTCTGGGTGCGGCCGGAATTACGCGGTATTATTCCGCTGGATGGTTTTCATATCCCCCGCAGCCTGAAAAAAACACTCGAACGCTCCCCGTTTGACATCCGCATGGATACCGCCTTTGAACAGGTGCTGGAGGGCTGCGCAAACCGGCTTGATCCCGATGTGGGCACATGGATAAACCAGACGATCCGCAACGCCTATATAAGCCTTTATGAAGCCGGACATTGCCATTCTGTTGAGGCATGGCAGGATGGCAGGCTTGTCGGCGGTCTTTACGGTGTCTCGCTGGGCGGGGCGTTTTTTGGCGAGAGCATGTTCAGCCATGTCACGGATGCCTCCAAAATCTGCCTTGTGCATCTTGTTATGCATTTGCGCAAACGTGGCTTTCAGTTACTGGATACACAATTTATCACCGATCATCTGAAACGTTTTGGCGCTATTGAAATTCCTGCCAGTGCCTATGAGGATCTTCTCCTGCCAGCCATTTTGGCGCCGGCAGAATTTTAACCGATATTTGCCGGAAAACCCTTATCGGAACAAAATCGCTGCAAGTGCCCCCAAAGCCCGGTTTTATCACATTATAAACACCGGAACCGTCTTACAGTTTTACCTGAAAATGTTTTTAAATCATTGCTTTGGTGCAGGCACGTTTGAGCTTTGCTTGCAATCTTTCAACCAGATATCATAGACCGGATGATCCACCGCATTAAGACCCGGACTGTCGGCAAACATCCAGCCGGAGAAAATGCGGCGGATTTTGCGGTCAAGGGTGATCTCATCCACCTGCACAAAACTGTCAGTGCGCGGCGCTTCATTATCCGAGCGGCTGTAGCAAACGCGCGGCGTTACCTGCAATGCGCCAAATTGCACGGTCTCATTGATATAGACATCAAAAGTTGTGATGCGTCCGGTAATTTTATCAAGCCCTGAGAACTCGGCAACCTTATTGGAAATGCGCTCGGCATAAGCTGAAGGCGCACCATTAAAGCCGGCTAAAGCGAGCCCCGCAATCAACAGGCATTTTGCCCCCAATCCCTTGCAGCCAGAGCGCCCCCTGCCTGATTTTTTCTGGCTGAAACGTCCCTTGTCAGAAACATTCATACGTATTACGCCCTTGGGTTGGTTGCCTGAAAAAAGAGCCGCAAGCGGCTTTTGCGTAAAATTAGCCTGTTATTTACGGCTTTTGTAAGAAAAAACGATTCCGGACATGGTTTTCCCCAAGTCAGACCATCTTAAGATGCGGATAACAGAACCGGACACAACAAAACGGTACAGCAAAAGCTGTACCGCTTGTTAATATCTGCCATCAAAACTCAGTTTGGAGTCCAGGCATCATAATCGCCGCCTACTTTAGGCCGCTGGCCTGAAGCAGCAAGCGCACCCTGCGGGCGATAGGCATAAGGTGTGCCTGTCAGATTAGGTTGATGCGGCTTTTGCCATTCCCGCGGCTGATAATTTTCTTCACTTGGCGGGGTATCCGTGCGGTGATGCATCCATCCATGCCAGCCAGCCGGAATGGCGCTGGCCTCGCTATAGCCATTATAGATCACCCAACGGCGGGTGCGGCCTTCAGAATCCTTGCCGCCGGTGTAATAGACATTGCCAAATTCATCCTCACCAACGCGCTTGCCCTTGCGCCAGGTATGAAAACGTGTGCCGATAGTCTGGCTGTTCCACCAGGTGAATACTTGGATGATAAATTTCTTCATAGCACTTCCAGATCCTGAACTATCCTGCCCGAAAGGGAAAGGATCATGCAGATTATTTTCTGCTTATGGCCTTATCCGCGGCTGATGGCAAGGGTCATGTTGACGCTCTTGAACAGATGAACATGCTTGCCTGGCTTATTTTTGCCCTGTCTGCAGATTGCAAACCTGCAATATTCAATTTTTCGGCAGATATGGCGCAAGGTTTTTATTGCAATGGCCACCAGAACATCAAAGCCGGTATGGCCACCACAATGATAATTAATGATAAAGGCAGGCCAAGGCGCGGATAATCGCTGAAACGATAGCCGCCAGGCCCCATCACCAGCGTGTTGCATTGATGACCAACCGGTGAGAGAAAATCACAACCGGCTCCGATGGCCACCGCCATCAGAAAAGCCTCCGGTCTGAAACCAAGCCCCGAAGCAAAGCTGGTGGCAATCGGCGCCATAACCAGCACTGTTGCCGCATTATTAAGAAATGGTGTTACCGCCATTGCCGTTACCAGAATGAGCGCCAGCGCGCCTGCGGGCGGCATCTGGCTGGCAAGAACAGTCAGCCATTGGGCAATCACATCTGTGGCGCCGGTGGTGCGCAATGCATCACTCACCGGAATAAGAGCGGCCAACATCACCAAAATCGGCCCGTCAATGGCAGAATAAACCTCACTCACCGGAATGGCGCGAAAAATCACCATAGCAACGGCTGCGGCAAAAAAAGCAACCGATACCGGCACCATGCCCAAAGCCGTTGCCATGATTGCCGCAAGAAGAACAGACAGCGGGATAAGACCGCGCCGCACACTGCCAAGCAAAATAGTGCGCCGCGCCAGCGGCAAACAGCCAAGCTCGCGCAATAGCGGCGGCAGAATGCCTTGCTGCCCCTGCAATACCACCACATCCCCCTGATGCAGTATAACCTCACCAAGCCGCTCACTGATACGCTCGCCCTGACGGCTGACTGCCAAAAGATTAACGGCATAATTTTCATAAAGATTTATACGCCGCGCCGAAGTGCCTATAAGTGCTGAATTTTTGCCAATAACCGCCTCTACCGCCTCAATTTCCGCTGAACCGGCATTTTCAGCCAATACGCGATCACCGGTAAGCTGCAAACGCGCATTATTAACCACAGCATCCAGCGCCTTCGGATCCCCCTCCAGCAAAATCACATCACCGGCAGCAATCACCATATCCGGCAACGGTGAGACACGCTTCTTGCCGCGCAGAATCGAGGTTACCATTGCATTGCCTTCTGCCGGCTTGATCAGGTCTGTAACCTTTTTTCCAATGATCGCCACACCTTCAGGCACCCGCGCTTCCGACACATAATTGCGGATCTCAATCGCCTCATCAACACTGACCTGCTCACGCCGGCGTTCCGGCACCAATCTGTAGAACAGCGCCAGATAAAGCACGCCGGCAATGGCCAGCACAGCGCCAACCGGCGTGAAATCAAACATGGTGAAACTCTCGCCCACCATTTCCGCCCGCACGCGTGAGACCACAATATTAGGTGAAGTGCCAACCTGTGTCATCAAACCGCCAAGCAAGGCGCCAAAGGCCATCGGCATAAGAAACACCGAAGGGGAAACAGCAGAGCGGCGCGCAAATTGTATGGCAACGGGAATCATAATCGCCAGCGCGCCGACATTTTTTACAAAGGCAGACAAGATTGTAACCACGCTGACAAGCAGAATGATTTGCAGGCGCACAGCCTCAAGCTGCGGCACAAAACGCTGCACTGCGGCCTCCATCAAGCCGGAACGCGCCACACCGGCACTGACAATCAGCGCACTGCCGACAATGATAACAATATCATCACTAAAACCTGAAAAGGCCTGATCATAAGGCACAAGCCCCAACCCCACTGCAACAAGCAAGGAACACAGGGCAACCACATCATAGCGAAAACGCCCCCAGATAAAGACCGCCATCATCAAAATGATAACTGCCAGCGCCAGCATTTGCTGCAATGTCATATGATGATGTCTCCCTGTTTAAACCACAGCTGCCGGAGCTGTTATAATAATGGTTTGAACTTGGCAAACCGGCCTATGCGCGCGTCCGGGAAAGTGCGGGCATGAATTGCCATAAAATGAGCCCTGCACTGATTTTTATCCTGCTATCCAGAAAAGAGAATATGCGCCAATCAGAGTAAATATCGCTTTTGTAAAAGGATTATTTTCTCCAAACAATAAATACAACAAAAAAGGCAGCTGAAAGCCGCCTTTTTTCGCTCATGGTTTTATGGGCAGCCTATCATATTACCGAGACAACCCAGCTCACAATCTGCTTTGTCACATCGTTGAAACCGGCATCAAGAGCGCGGATATAGGCATTGTTCCCTGCCCCGCCAACAGGTGCGGTTGCACTGAACACACGCATTGCCCGCACCTCGCCGGTTTTATCATTCAGCACACGCACAGCCAGTTCCACTACGCCTGTTTGCGGAGATGAGGCGGCATTAATGCCAAATTGGCGCAACTCCGCCTGAACCTGATAATTGATTGCCAGCCCGTCACCAGGGCGGCCAACACCGCCAATGGCATTGCTGTTCTCAAAAGCCTGCACCAGCCGCGCCTGTACCAGATTGGTAAGACGATCGCCCCATTGTGCGCCTTTAAGATAAGTGATTGAACCCGGTGCATTGTGCACAACGATATTTTCACTGTCCAGCGCCTTAAGAGCTGCCGGCGTTGGCACCAGAATTTGCACATTTTTGCGCTTTTTCGCCACCTGCATTTGCGGCACAGTGCTGAGGCTGTATGTATCAAGCGGCACAGAAGTACAGCCGGCCAGCAGCGCAACCAGCCCCAAAAAAGTCATATGGGAATTCAGCTTCAGCATTAGTGACGTTTCCTTCCGTCATATTGCGGCACAGTGCCGGAGCCGCCAAAAATAATACGCTGCGGATCACGTTCCAAATCAGTAATAGCGCGTTCAATACGCTGGATTGAGCGGCTGCTGTCAACGACAACGGACTGAAGATCCGTCAATCCCTTGCCAGAGAACCGCGCCAGATTATCTGTAATCGGCCCCAGCCGGTTATTCAGATTATCTGAAGTTTTCTGGATTGAGGATAATGTGGCTCGAGCCTGCGCCACAACACCGTTTTTATCCTCCGGTGAGAGCATCTGATCAAGTTTGGCCATAATGCCGTCAACCCGTTTGGAGGCCTCATTCAGACGGCTCATCATTTCCCGCGCTTCCAGAATTGTTTTTTGCACTTCAGGGGCATTATCGCCCAATGCGCTGATCACATCGGCATTTTTGGCCAGGGCATCAGTAAAGGTCTTGGCATTGTTAACAGTATCAGTCAAAGGCCCGCGCGCATCATTCACAAAGCCTTCCAGCCCGTTCAGCACCCGCTCGGTACGCCCAAAAATATCCTTGGCCGTTGCCATAAGGTCGGTAAAAATCGACGGATCAGCGTTGATACGTGCCACATAACCGGCCTTTTCAGCAACTTCCATCAAATTCGGCTCCATCAGGCTGCCGCCTTTAAGCTCAACAAAGCTTATACCGGTAAGCCCTTGCGATGATAATTCAGCCTTTGTGGAGCGGGTAATCGGCGTGGTGCGGTTTACCTCAGTCTGTACAATCACCATATTAGGATTCAACGGATCAAGAAAAAGCTGGCGCACATCGCCAACCTTGATACCGTTGAACAATACCTGACTGCCTTTTGACAGGCCGGTCACTGACCCCGGAATCCGAATTTCCAGCGGTAAAGTATCATTTTTATCGCCAAAACGCGCTGCCCAGTAAACAAAGCCAAAAGCAGCCAGCGTTATAACAAGCGTAAAAATCCCAACCAGAACATAATTGGCTTTTGTTTCCATTATCGATCCAGTTCCATATCTTGGCCTTTATTTCCCATCAGATCAGGGCCTGTTGTTTCAACAGATTTCCGGCGCCGGTTAGCGGCCTTCGGATCAATCTGCCTTGCTCTTTTACCGTTAAAATAAGACTGAACCCACGGATCATCAAATTTCAACAGCTCTTCAACAGTGCCGTCTACCAACACCTTCTTTTGCCCCAACACCGCAATCCGGTCGCAAATTGCAAAAAGACTATCCAGATCGTGGGTCACCATATAAACTGTCAATCCCATTGTATCGCGCAAATTCGCGATCAAATCATCAAAATCGGCCGCGCCAATCGGATCAAGCCCGGAGGTCGGCTCATCCAGAAACACCACTTCAGGATCAAGCGCCAAGGCACGGGCAAGTGCGGCACGCTTGATCATACCGCCTGAAAGTTCTGAGGGATATTTCTCCGCCGTATCGGGTTTCAAGCCCACCAGATCAATCTTGAGCCGTGCCAGCTCATTCATGAGTTTAGGCGAAAGATTTAAATATTCACGCATCGGCACCTGAATATTCTCAAGCACATTAAGCGATGAAAACAGCGCCCCCTGCTGAAACAGCACCCCCATGCGCATATCAATGGCCATTTTCTGGCGCTCATTCACCTTGTCTATATCCTGACCAAAAATATCAATCAGGCCGGACCGCTTCTGGTTAAGCCCCAGAATGGTGCGCATCAAAACGGATTTTCCGGAGCCTGACGGCCCGATAAAGCCCAGAACCTCACCGCGGCGAATATCCAGATCAAGCTTGTCCAGAATAACATTACGGCCAAAAGCAACAGTTACATCGCGCACGGAAATAACGGTTTCAGGCACCGTTTTCCCTGAGTTTTGCGATACAGGCTGCTGTTTGTCTTTTGCTTCCATAATCATCCGCACCGGTTAGAATTTTTAAAACAACCGTTTTATCTGCACGGCTGCCGTGACAATGAATATTTCAGAAATTGATCGCCGCATAGAAAATTGCAAACAAACCATCCACAACAATCACCACAAAAATCGACTTCACCACTGCCGCAGTCACACGGCGGCCAAGTGATTCCGCACTGCCTTTTACCTTCAACCCCTCAACAGAAGCCAGAATACCAATGATCATCGCCATAAACGGCGCCTTGATCAGCCCCGCAAGATAGGTTGAGGTCACAATTGCGTCACGCAGGCGGCTGAGAAATGCCTCCGGCGGAATGCCGGAATAGGTCCATGCCACAAAACCCGCACCGGCAAGGGCTGCAAGATCAGCCACAATGGTGAGAAGCGGCAAAACAATCACCAGCGCAACCAGACGGGGAAAAACCAGAACCCCCACCGGATTTAGCCCTATAACCGTCAGCGCATCTGTCTCCTCACGCATTTTCATAGAGCCGATTTCCGCGGTTATCGCGCTGCCTGAGCGCCCTGCAATCATGATCGCCGTTAGCAGCACGCCAATTTCACGCAGCACCAGAATGCCGACAAGATCAACAACGAAAATTTCCGCACCAAAATAACGCAGCTGAAAAGCCCCCTGCTGCGCAATAATTGCGCCGATAATGGTAGACATCAATAATACGACAGGGATCGCTCCCACGCCCATGCGGTCAATCTGATTAACAATCGCCGCATAGCTGATGCCGTTGCCTCGGCCGGATTTCAACTGCGCGCCACGGATTGTTGCCCCCAGAATATGCATGGCAAGCAAAAAATCATCCCGTGCCGCAAGGGTGGCGCGGCCAAGCTTATCCAGAAACGCCAGCAGAAAAAACGGATGCTGCGCCTTTTCCGGCAGTTTGTAACGCTCAACCGCCGCGCCCACTTCTTCAAGAAGCGGCGCCCAGCTTGGACGAATATTTTCAATATAAACTGAGATCTGCTGTTTGCTGAGCGCCACACGCAGCCGCTCGATAAGCCATGCACCGGCTGTATCAAGACCGGAAATTGCAGCCATATCCAGCCGCACGGCCTGCGCCTTGATATTTTTTGCAAGATCAGTTTCCAGCTTGCGCATCCGGTTATCAACACGGGCAATGCTTAAAGATGTCCAGCGGCCGGACAGAGCAATAACTGCACCGCTTTCATCAGCAGTTACAGTAATTTCCGGAACTGAAACCGGAGAGCCACTTGTTTTCGCCGTTTTATCGGTCAACATGCATCTTCCATTGTTTGAGTCTGTCTGCCCTTCGCTGCAATAGCCAATTCCGGTAATACCGATAAAGCTTCCCAGAAACATATCCGGCTCAAGACTTCAGACATAACGCAATCATACGCCTGCCAAGGTGAGAATCGCCTTATTAGTACTATCTAATATTATGCGATTAACACAACACCGGACACTGACAATGCAATATAATCTCAATCTGCTTGTTGAGCGCTACCCGATAGCGGGAAAATTTACAATCTCACGCGGCTCTAAAACCGAAGCTGTTGTTATAGTGTGTGAATTGGGTAACGGTATTCACACGGGCCGCGGGGAATGTGTGCCCTATGCCCGCTATGGTGAAACCATCGAATCAGTGAGCGGACAAATTCGCGCTGTTGAAACTTTATTACAACAAGGCGGCACGGCAGAGGCTCTGCGTCATAAATTGCAAAGCGCCATGCCTGCAGGTGCAGCCCGCAATGCGGTAGACTGCGCCTTGTGGGATTTACAGGCCAAACAATCCGGCACAACTGTTGCCGGATTGCTCGGCATTTCTCCGCGCCCGCTCATTACCGCCATTACCGTTTCTATTGATACACCTGAAGCAATGGCCGCAGCTACTGCCAAACTTGCCAAGAATCCGCTGATCAAGGTCAAAATCGGCGGCGATAATGATGCAGAGCGCATCCGTGCAGTACGCGCCGCAGCACCGCAGGCGCAGATTATTCTGGATGCCAATGAGGGCTGGAACACAGATAATTTTAACGAGAATATTCAGGTTGCCGCGCAATGCGGTATCAGCCTGATTGAGCAACCGCTGCCAGCCTCTGATGACAGCTATCTGGCACAGGCAAAACGGCTTGTGCCGGTTTGCGCCGATGAAAGCGCCCATACAGCGGAAGGGCTGGAAAAGCTGAAAGATCGCTATGATGCTGTCAATATCAAACTGGATAAGACCGGCGGCCTGACAGAAGCCCTGATCATGCAGCGCAAAGCGCGCAGCCTTGGCCTGCAAATCATGACCGGCTGCATGGTTGGTTCATCCCTTGCAATGGCACCAGCCCTGATGGTTGCGCAAGATGCCGATTTTGTCGATCTTGACGGCCCGTTATTATTGGCGAAAGACCGTGAGCCGGCCCTGCATTATGATGGCACAACCGTAACACCGCCATTGCCGGAATTGTGGGGTTAACCGGTTTTTAGTTAAGTGCGATATTTCATAATGTGAGACATAATCGCGCTGCCAGCATGGCTTTAAATAAGGGGCGGAATTCTTTGCGGAAGAAGCATAAGAAACCGCCCTTATTCATTGATTTTTAAGATTTTTTTTAAAATTCCCTATAATTCTCAAGGCTGATTTGAAACTAATAATTACAGCCCGGTACAATTTTTATCCGCGCTCAAAACCTGAAAAAATACATAATTTCCTGTTCTTTTTGTCTGTTGCAAAACAGTCGTGATTTGTATGTTAACAGAATATCTCATATAGGTTTTTATCCCCCTCCGGACATTTTCTGTCCGGATTAAGACATTGAAATATTCATAGGATTTATATCAACCGCATTATCCTGTATAAAACCTGGTTTTTTCAGCACATATATAGCGGCTGCCAATCGTCTGAATGGACAAATATACATGACCAAAAAATCATCCGCCGACACTACCAAGGCTGCAACTGCCCCTGCAAAACCAGCAGCAAGACAATTTTCAGATTTTGAAGAAGCGGCGCTGTTTTATCACCGCTCACCAAAACCGGGCAAACTGGAGATTCAACCCACCAAAACCCTCGGCAACCAGCGCGATCTTGCACTGGCCTATTCCCCCGGTGTGGCTGCGCCCTGCCTTGCCATTCAGGATGATCCGTCGCTGGCGGCAGATTATACGGCGCGCGCCAATCTTGTTGCTGTCATCTCCAACGGCACTGCCGTTCTGGGTCTGGGGCATATCGGCCCGCTTGCCTCCAAACCGGTTATGGAGGGCAAGGCTGTCCTGTTTAAAAAATTTGCCGATATTGATGTTTTTGATATTGAGGTGGATACGTTGGATGTAAACCGCATGGTTAATGTGGTCTCGGCATTGGAGCCGACTTTTGGCGGTATCAATCTGGAAGATATTAAAGCGCCGGAATGTTTCGAGGTTGAGGAACAACTGCGCGAAAAAATGAATATTCCGGTGTTTCATGATGACCAGCACGGCACGGCTATTATTGTGGCTGCCGCTGTTCTCAATGGCCTTGAGCTGGCCGGAAAAGATATCAAAACCGCAAAAATCGCTGTATCAGGTGCCGGCGCTGCCGCCCTTGCCTGCCTTAACCTGCTTGTCAGCCTTGGCGCGGATCGCAAAAATATCTGGGTCAGCGATCTGGAAGGCGTGGTCTATAAAGGCCGCAACGAATTGATGGATCGCTGGAAAGAGGTCTATGCACAGGATACCGATGCCCGCACGCTGAATGATATTATTGATAATGCCGATGTGTTTCTCGGCGTGTCGGCGGCTGGTGTGCTGAAACCGGAAATGGTTGCCAAAATGGCACCCTCGCCGCTGATCATGGCGCTTGCCAATCCAAAGCCGGAAATTATGCCGGAAGAAGCGCGCGCTGTTCGTGAAGATGCGATTATTTGCACCGGCCGGTCGGATTATCCCAATCAGGTCAATAATGTGTTGTGCTTCCCTTATATTTTCCGCGGTGCGCTGGATGTGGGGGCAACAGCCATTAATGAAGAAATGAAAATGGCAGCGGTAAAGGCAATTGCCGCCCTTGCGCGCGAGGAAGTGTCTGATGTGGCAGCCCGCGCCTATTCCGGCGATACTCCGGTTTTCGGTGCCAATTATGTGATCCCCTCGCCATTTGATCCGCGTCTGATTCTGCGTATTGCGCCTGCCGTGGCACAGGCCGCTATGGATACCGGTGTGGCAACCCGCCCGATCACGGATATGGAAGCCTATATTGACCGGTTGAACCGCTTTGTGTTCCGTTCCGGCATGATCATGAAGCCGGTTTTTGCCGCTGCCCGGCGCCTGGCTGAAAAGAAACGCGTGATCTATGCCAATGGCGAAGAAGAGCGCGTCTTGCGCGCCGCACAGGTGGTGCTGGAAGAAGGCATCGCCCAGCCGATTCTGATCGGCCGGCCGAATGTGATTGAAACGCGCCTGAAACGCTATGCGCTGAAAATCCGCCCCGGTACAGATTTTGAAATCATCAATCCGGAGGATGATCCGCGCTATCGCGATTATGTTGATCTTATGCACAAGCTCACTGGCAGACAGGGCATGACACCGGAAGCCGCACGTTCCATTGTGCGCACCAACCCGACTGTGATTGCCGCTCTGGCGATTGTGCGCAATGAAGCTGATGCCATGATTTGCGGTCTGGAAGGCCGGTTTGAACGCCATCTGACACTTGTCAAACAAATTCTCGGCGTGCAGGAAGGGCTGCGTGATCTTTCAACCCTCAGTCTGCTGATCTCCAGCCGCGGCACGCTTTTCTTCACGGACACTTATGTGAATCTTGATCCGAGTGCCGAAGAAATTGCGGAAATGACCATTCTGGCCGCCAATGAAATCCGCCGCTTCGGCATTGAGCCCAAAGCCGCCCTGCTCTCTCATTCCAATTTTGGCTCGCGCGATTCAAAAAGTGCTGCCAAAATGCGTGACGCCTGCGCCCTGTTGCAGGAGCGCTTTCCTGATCTGGAAGTGGATGGTGAAATGCATGGTGATGCAGCCTTATCGCAGTTGCAGCGTGACCGCGTTTTCCCCAATTCACGCCTGAAAGGGGAAGCCAATCTGCTGGTTTTCCCAAATCTGGACGCAGCCAATATCACCATGAATGTGGTTAAAACTGTGACCGATGCCCTGCATGTGGGCCCGATCCTGCTTGGTGCAGCGCGCCCTGCGCATATTCTCACACCTTCTGTCACTTCGCGCGGTATTGTTAATATGACCGCTCTGGCCGTGGTTGAGGCAGCCCAGCGCACCACGGCATAATCATGCATGTATAAAAATAACAAGCCGCATATCAGGTGATATGCGGCTTTTTTAATGACAGAAAAATTTAGTTAAAATATATAAAAATCTATTAAATCAATAATTTACAAGTATTTTACCAAATTTATTCATACTTTCCGCATTATATTTTAAACCATATTTGCGGAGTATTTTTATGGCTTTTGCCTGTTATTTTTCAAATAATATTTTTTACAGAATTATCTGTCATATATTACTGGCAGCTTGTTTTTTTCTGTTTTTCTATTTGCCGGCAAGCGCCCAAATAATGGCAGATAACAGTCAATGCCGGCTCTATGAACAGCAGTTGCAAGATATCAACCAGGCAATCCGGCTTAATAAATATCAGGTTGCACGCTATCAGCAATTAGCGCAAATGCAGCAACAGGCACGCCGCGATGCTGCCCGTTTTGGCTGTCATGCCGGCTTGTTTGGCAAAGGCTCAAATTCTGAAGAATGCCGCTATATCCGCCATGCACAACAAAGGCTGGAAACTGCAATGAATATGCTTGGCACACAGGCCGCCACAGCACAGCAAAAGCGAATGCGGCAAATGATCTATAAAGATATGCAATATTACAAATGCCGCAGCCCGCAGGCTCTTGACCGGCTGATAGCAGAAAACCGCAACAAAACACGGCAACCAGCGCGTAAACGCACCAAGCAAACCTATAAAAAGCCGCAACCGATAAAGCAGGCTGCCCTGCAAAAACCGGTTGCACCCCTTCCGGTACAAGAAGCCGGTCAAAGGCCTGCATCTCCCATGCCGGTACAAGAAGCAGATATTTTACCGATCAAGGCCAATGCCGGTGAGAATAATTCTGCCCTCACCATTCCGCCATCACCGGCTATGAACTTTACAAAAACGGCGGAGACCCCCCCGCCGCCTATGCCGGAGCCTGTTGATTATGTGCCGGATCCAAAGATCAGACGCGTCGGGCCAGAGTATTATCCCGCCCGATAAGCGGCAGCAAATCGGCCAGTTCAGGGCCGGAGGCCACTCCGGTCAATGCAAGGCGCAAAGGCATGAACAAAGCCTTGCCCTTGCGGCCGGTTGCAGCCTTTACAGCCTCTGTCCAGACTTTCCAGACATCTTTACCCCATGGCTCTGCGGGCAAAAGATCAAAAGCCTGCGCAATAAAATCCTTATCCTCATCAGCCACAGCATCAGAAAAAGGTGCTGTATGATTGATAATGCCCCACCATTGGGCTGCATCTTTCACATAATCAATATTGCCGCGTACAGCCGCCCAGAAAGCTTCAGCCTTATCGCCGGCAATACCAAGTGCTTCCAAACGCTCAGCAATATCCGCATAATCCAGATGATGGATCAAAGTGCGGTTGAGGCCGGTCAGATCAGCCGGATCAAATTTGGCATTGGATTTTGATGCATGAGAGGGCTCATAACGCTCTGCCAGTTCTTCCATTGTTGCAACCGGCTCAACATTATCAGATGTGCCGGTGAGCACCGCCAAGGATGCAACCGCCATCGGCTCAACCCCTGCATCGCGCAAAGAGCCCACAGACAAGGCGCCGGAACGTTTGGACAGCCCCTCGCCGCTGGTGGTGGTGAGCAGATTGTGATGACCAAAAACCGGCACAGTATCACTCAACGCACGAAAAATCGCAATTTGCGCACCGGTATTGGTTACATGGTCATCACCGCGGATAATATGGGTGATACCCATATCAATATCATCCACCACCGATGGCAGCGTGTAGAGATAGGTGCCATCCTCACGCACCAGTACCGGATCAGACATCGAGGCCAGATCAACAGTCTGCGGACCGCGCACCAGATCATCCCAATGCACTTCAGTGCGCTCTGTCTCAAATGGTGAGGTTTTGAAATTAGGCAGCAGAAAACGCCAATGGGCTTTCCGGCCCTGCGCCTCATAGGCGGCCTTTTGCTCATCGGTCAGCTTCAGCGCATCCCGCCCATAAACCGGCGGCAGACGGCGGGTCAGGCGCATTTTCCGGCGCAGTTCCAGCTCTTCCGCCGTTTCATAACAGGGGTAGAGCAAACCGGCTTGTTTAAGCTTTTCAACCGCTGCATCATAAATTGCAAAACGTCTCGATTGATATTCAACACGTGAGGGCTTGATGCCCAGCCAGTCAATATCGCGGGCGATAGCCTGCGCATATTCTGTTTTGGAGCGCTCCACATCCGTATCATCATAACGCAGGATGAATTGCCCCTTATGCTTTAAGGCAAACAACCAGTTATAAAGTGCCGGACGGGCATTACCAATATGGATATAGCCGGTTGGAGACGGTGCAAAACGTACGATGACAGTCATGATTTTCTTCTTTATTGGTTTTGTTTAATGCCGGTCGCGAAAGCGGTTGGTGATGGGATAGCGCCGGTCGCGGCCAAAATTTCGGGTCGTAATCTTCACCCCCGGGGCTGATTGGCGGCGTTTATATTCAGCGATATAGAGCAGATGCTCCACACGTTCCACCACATCACGCTCATAGCCCTCAGCCACAATCTCATCCACGCTGCGCTCATGCTCCACCAGTGCCTCCAGAATTGCATCCAGCACCGGATATGGCGGCAGTGAATCCTGATCGGTCTGATTATCGCGCAGCTCCGCACTTGGCGCCTTGTCGATAATATTTTGCGGCACAACCACACCCTCCGGCCCCAGCGCCCCTTCAGGCCAGTGCCGGTTGCGCCAGTCTGCCAGCGCATAGACCTGCATCTTGTAAAGATCCTTGATCGGGTTGAAGCCGCCGTTCATATCGCCGTAAAGTGTGGCATAGCCAACAGCCATTTCCGACTTGTTGCCGGTTGTGACAACCATGGAGCCGAATTTGTTGGAAATAGCCATCAAAATAACGCCACGGGCGCGGCTTTGCAGATTTTCTTCTGTCACACCGCTGTCTGTACCTTCAAACAAAGGATGCAGCACATTGAGAAAGCCCTCAACAGGCGCTGCAATCGGCACAATATCATAACGGCAGCCCAGTGCTTCAGCGCAATCCTTTGCATCTTTCAGCGAAGTTTCAGATGTGTAGCGATAAGGCAGCATCACCGTATGCACGCGCTCTTTACCCAGCGCATCCACCGCCAATGCCGCGCAAATGGCAGAGTCCAGACCGCCGGACAGGCCAAGCACAACGCTTTTAAAGCCATTTTTATTCACATAATCACGCAGGCCATGCATGCAGGCCAGATAATCCGCCTCCGCACCTTCCGGCAACCAATTACGTTCACCATCTGCGCAAACCCAGCCATCATCACCACGCGTCCATACAGTCAGTTCTGTCTGTTCCTCAAACTGCCTAAGCTGCACTGCCAGATGATAATTGCTGTTCATTACAAATGAGCCGCCGTCAAACAGCAGCTCATCCTGACCGCCGGTCTGGTTGAGATAGATCACCGGCAGGCCGGTTTCCGCCACCTGACGCGCAACCACCTGATGGCGCACTTCCATCTTGGCACGATGATAGGGAGAACCATTTGGCACGAGAAGAATTTCAGCCCCGCTCTCGGCCAGTGTTTCACATACGCCGAGATCGCCCCAAATATCCTCGCAAACAGGAATACCAAGCCGCACACCGCGAAAATTCACCGGCCCCGGCATGGCGCCGGCCTGAAAATTGCGCTGCTCGTCAAATTCACCATAATTGGGCAGATCAACCTTATAGCGTTCGGCAATCACTTTGCCGCCATCCAGCACCATTACCGCATTATGCAATCCGGTTTCACGCTGCAATGGTGTGCCGATAATTATTCCGGGCCCGTTATCGCCCGTATCCAGCGCCAATTGCCGCACAGTCGATTCGCAGGCTTTTACAAATGCCGGCTTGGAGACCAGATCCTCAGGCGGATAGCCGCAAATAAACAGTTCCGTAAACAGAATAAGATCGGCCTGCGCTTCAGCCGCGGTTTTACGGGCTGCACGCGCCTTGGCAAGATTGCCCTGCAAATCGCCCATAACCGGGTTCAGCTGGGCAATTGCGATGCGTAATTTATCGGGTGATGTGGTTTGTGTGCTCATGCATAAGCCTTACCGTGCCTGCCATTTTCTTGCAATTCAAAACGGGCAAAATCAACATGGCACAACGCATGATATCTGTTCAGGCGGTAAAAACCAGCGGCCAGAGATGATAGATCCAGATGGCAGCACATATAACAGAGGCAATCAGCACAGCCAAGGAGCCGCAATCCTTGGCAATCTGGATATCTTTCTTAAAATCACGGCTGATTGCATTGCAGGCGGCCTCCACAGACGTATTGATAATTTCCACAAGCAGAAGAAACAAAACCGCACCAACCAACAGCATATAGGCCGCCATATCCGCCGCCACAAACCATGCCACAGGCAATGCAACCAGCAACAAAACCAGCTCCTGCTGCACCGGCTTTTCATGACGCGCCAGATGCCCCAGTGCCCGCATGGAATTGATAAAAGCCTTATAGAGACGCTCCATATTGCCCCGCAATAATGTGATTTAAAAACAGAAAACGGGCGGGAAAATATCCCGCCCGAAAATATCTTTATACATTAAAAATCATGCAGTTGCCGCAATTTTTTGAGAATGTGAATCACGGTCTTTTTTCAAAAGCTCTGCAACAAGAAACGCCAACTCCAACGCCTGATCCGCATTGAGGCGCGGATCGCAATGAGTGTGATAGCGATTGGACAATTCCTCTGCGGAAATAGCACGAGCGCCACCGGTGCATTCGGTGACATTTTTACCGGTCATTTCAATATGAATACCACCGGCATGGGTACCTTCTGCCTGATGCACCGCAAAAAAACTCTGCACTTCTTTCAGCACACGATCAAACGGACGGGTCTTGTAGCCCGCAGCGGTGATGGTATTGCCGTGCATAGGATCACACGACCAGACAACCTTGCGCCCTTCTTTCTCAACCGCACGGATAAGACGCGGCAGATGCTCTTCCACCTTGTCATAGCCAAAACGTGCAATCAGGGTGAGCCGTCCGGCCTCATTTTCCGGATTAAGCTTATCAATCAAACGGATAAGATCATCGCTCTCCAGAGACGGGCCGCATTTCATGCCGATCGGGTTTTTAATGCCGCGGCAATATTCAACATGGGCATGGTCGATCTGGCGCGTGCGGTCACCAATCCACATCATATGGCCGGATGTACCATACCAATCGCCTGATGTGGAATCGATACGGGTCAGCGCCTCCTCATAGCCAAGCAGCAGGGCTTCATGGCTGGTGTAAAAATCCGTTTCACGCAAGACATGGTTGCTCTCTGCCGTAATGCCGATGGAACGCATGAAATCCATCGTCTCGGAAATACGATTGGCAAGCGCGGCATAACGTTCGCTCTGCGGGCTGTCAGACACAAAGCCGAGCGTCCATTTGTGCACATTTTCCAGATTGGCATAGCCGCCCTGAGCAAAAGCACGCAACAAATTGAGCGTGGCCGCCGATTGGCGATAGACCATTTCCTGGCGGTTCGGATCAGGAATACGCGAGCTTTCGCTGAACTCAATACCATTAATAATATCGCCGCGGTAAGATGGCAGCGCCACGCCATCTACCGTCTCCGTATCGCTGGAGCGCGGCTTGGCGAACTGGCCGGCAATACGGCCAACCTTAACAACAGGCTGTGATCCGCCAAAAGTAAGCACAACGGCCATTTGCAAAAATACGCGGAAAAAGTCGCGGATATTGTCCGCGCCATGTTCCGCAAAGCTTTCTGCACAATCACCCCCCTGCAACAGGAAGGCGCGCCCCTCAGCCACTTCGGCCAGCTGCCGGGTAAGCTTGCGTGCCTCCCCCGCAAAAACCAAAGGCGGATATGTACGCAGACGAGCCTCGACATCGGCCAAAGCCTGCGCGTCCGGATAAGAAGGCACTTGGCGTATCGGCATGCCTCTCCAGGATTGCGGTGTCCAGTTCTTCGTCATTATAGCACCTGTGTTATTTTCAAAATCTTGGTAAATTATCCCCTGCTGCGCCACACCATTGCGGCAACAGCCTTGCGTATATAGTCCACTGCAAAGCAATTAACCAGCCGCAATTCAGACTATACAGCCTCCGCTGTCATTTTTGCCAAGATTTTTGGCCTTTTTTGTAATTTTAAAACATAAAAGCCGGCATTTACCATTGCCGGCCGGTGCTTTTTTGCCAAGTATTTGCGTTTCAACCGTCAGCCTTCACGCATACCATTCACCAAACGATAGCTTGGTGTATACATGGTCACGAATTCTTCTGCGGCAGAAGGATGCAAGGCCATTGTGCGGTCAAAATCATCCTTACTTGCATTGGCCTTCAAAGCGATACCCAGCAATTGCGCCATCTCTCCAGCATCCGGCCCCAAAACATGGGCGCCAAGCACTTTACGGCTATCACCATCAACCACCAGCTTGGTCAGCATTTTATCCTGCCGGCCTGCAAGCGTGTTACGCATCGGACGAAAATGCGCACGATAGATCTCAACATTCGTATAATGCTTTGCAGCCTCCTCCTCCGACATGCCTACAGTGCCGATTTCCGGCTGGGAGAAAACCGCCGTCGGGATCAGCTCATGATCAGGGCGCACCGGATTGTTTTTAAATGCAGTTTCTATAAAGCACATGGCCTCATGAATAGCCACGGGGGTGAGCTGCGCACGATTGGTAATATCGCCTACAGCCCAGATATTCTTCACACTGCTGCGTGAATATTCATCCACAATCACCGAACCGTCAGCGGCCAGTTTCACACCGGCATTTTCCAGCCCCATGCCTCTGGTATTCGGCACACGGCCAATGGCCTGCAAAACCTGATCTGCCGCCAGAACTTCCCCATTGTCCAAGCTGACAGCAAGGCGACTTTCCCCCTGTGCCTGTGCCACAGCGGTTATCTGCGCTTCCGTTACAATGCGAATACCTTTTTCAGCCATTGCCTCGCTGACCAGACGATACAGATCACTATCAAAACGGTGCAAAATCTGTTTACCACGATAGACCAGCGTGGTGTTCACGCCGAGGCCGTTGAAAATGCCGGCAAACTCAACCGCGATATAACCGCCACCCTGAATAACAATGGATTTTGGCAGGGTTTTCAAATCAAAAACATCATTGGAGCTGATGCATAACTCATGGCCGGGCATAGTTTCATCCATAAACGGACGCCCGCCCGTGGCAATCAAAACAGTCTCGGCTGTAACCGTTTTACCGCTGCCGACAAGCTCGACCGTATGGGCATCTTTCAGCACCGCGCGATAAGGCAGAATTTCGGTTTTCGCATTATTCAGCCCCTTGGTATAGAGGCCTTCAAGGCGGGTGATTTCCGCTTCTTTATTGGCGACCAGACGAGACCAATCAAAACTTCTTTCTCCGACTGTCCAGCCATAACCGGCCGCATCGCTGAAATGCTCCGGAAATTGTGAAGCATAAACATAAAGTTTTTTGGGCACACAACCGCGAATCACACAGGTGCCCCCCATACGAAATTCCTCAGCCAGCCCGACCCGCTTGCCCATAGATCCGGCAAGACGCCCTGCCCGCACCCCGCCGGAGCCGCCGCCGATAACAAACAGGTCATAGTCGTAACTGGTCATCATTTTCTCCGATTCATCAGCCTGCATTGCGATAAATGTAATCTGCAAGCCCTGCTTAACAAGCACCCTATCTGTGCATAATCAGCATGATTTGTGTATATTTCTCTTTGGCAGAAACAAATTAAGACAAGCTGAGCAATATCAATTTAAATCTCCCCGATTTAAACCTTTTCGCAAAATGCCAAGACCATGCACCATAGCTGCCAGAACAAAGCCGAATCCGTTTAATGTCCAAAGGCGGCAGCAATAAAATACGGTGCTGAAACCACGCGAAACTTTGCTTCATCGCCGTCTGGACAGAATTTACACAGACAGAATTTACACAGACAGAATTTACCCGCAAAAATCCTTTCACATTATCAGCTTGCAATGCAGCCAAAACACAGCATCCTATAGCCATGTAAAACAGCCAGACAAAGCATACGACCAGATAAGGCGGAGCATCCGGCTGCATATCAGGCCATTACATAAAAATCACAGCCTTATTGAATATTGTATTGCAACTCCCCGTCAACTGACCAGTTCCACATCCACCACACCGTCAATCGCCTTCATAGCACCGGCAATTTGCGGGCTGATGCGGTAACGATCCGGCAGCATCACTTCAATTTCACGCTGGCCATTATCTTTAATAACAATAAAGCTGACCTCACCATCCCCGCGCGCAGAAAAATAAGGGGCGATCTGATCCAAAGCTTCACAATTGCGCAAATAAAGCCGCAAAGCCTTTTGCAAACGGCTGGCTTCATCCTCCAGAGAGACAACCGTTGCTATCCGCAAACTGATCCCCTCGGGCCGGTTTTCCGCCGAAACGGTGATGACAACCGAACGACCCGGCTCCAAAAGATCACGAAACTGCTGCAAAGCCTCTGAAAACAGCACGGATTCGAATTGTCCGGTTGCATCAGAAAACGCAATAATGCCCATCTTGTTGCCGGTTTTGGTTTTGCGCTCCTGCTTGCTGATCACAGTTCCGGCAAGGCGGCCATGTGTGGCTCCCTTTTTCACGGCATTGGAAAAATCCGCCCAGCTCTGCACACGCATTTTTTGCAAAACATCCGCATAATCATCCAGCGGATGCGCAGAAAGATAAAAACCCGCAGCCTGCAATTCACGATGCAGTTTTTCTGCCGAAGTCCAGGGGGTAACAACCGGTAATTGCAACTTTTCCTTTGGCACCAGGCCAGAGCCGAAAATATCCGCCTGCCCGCTATTGGCATTTTCCTGCGTGCGCTGGCTATAAGCCATAAGCCTGTCTATACCGGAACTCAATGCCGAGCGGTCAACGCCAAAACAATCCAGGGCGCCGGCATTAATCAAGCTTTCAAACACGCGGCGGTTCACCAGACGCGGATCAACCCGCTCACAGAAATCCTCTAAACTTTCAAACGGTTTTTCGTTCCGTTTTTCAACAATATGCTCAACCGCAGCATCACCAACCCCCTTGATTGCCGCAAGAGAATAAAAAATCTTGCCATCGCCCACCTCAAACGGACGATAGGATGTCATAACGGATGGCAGCACAACCTCAATGCCAAGACGCATGGCATCACGCCGGAAATCATTAAGTTTTTCCGTGTTATTCATATCATAGGTCATAGAGGCGGCCAGAAACTCCGCCGGATAATGCGCCTTCAGATAAGCCGTGTGATAAGATACAATTGCATAGGCAGCGGCGTGGGATTTGTTGAAACCATAATCAGCAAATTTGGCAAGCAGGTCAAAAATCGTATTGGCCTGCGCCTTGCTGACCCCGCCCTCCACCGCGCCATCAACAAAGCGGACACGCTGCTTATCCATTTCTTCACGGATTTTTTTACCCATCGCGCGGCGCAGCAAATCCGCTTCCCCGAGCGAATAGCCGGAAAGCACCTGCGCAATCTGCATCACCTGTTCCTGATAAACGATAACGCCTTGCGTTTCCTTCACCAAATGGTCGATCTTAGGGTGGATGGAGGCTATTTCCTCCTCACCGTGTTTGCGCGCATTATAGGTTGGAATATTCTCCATCGGCCCCGGCCGATAAAGCGCCACAAGCGCAATAATATCCTCAATCCGGTCAGGCTTCATCCCGATAAGCGCCTTACGCATACCCACAGATTCCACCTGAAACACGCCAACCGTCTCACCGCGCGACAACATTTCATAAGTTGTCTTATCATCGAAAGGCAGTGTCTGCAGATCAATCTTGATGCCTTTGCGGGCAATCAGTTTAACGGCGGTGTTGAGAACTGTCAGGGTTTTAAGGCCGAGAAAGTCGAATTTCACCAGACCTGCCTGCTCAACCCATTTCATATTAAACTGGGTAACCGGCATATCCGAGCGCGGATCGCGATACATCGGCACCAGTTCCGATAATGGCCTGTCACCAATCACAATCCCCGCGGCATGGGTGGAGGCATGGCGATAGAGACCTTCCAGCTTCAATGAAATGTCAAGCAAGCGCCCAACAACAGGCTCTTTCTCACGCTCTTCATTGATGCGTGGTTCCTCCTCAATTGCCTTGCCAAGTGAGACCGGATTGGCGGGATTGGAGGGAACAAGTTTGCATAATCTGTCAACCTGACCATAGGGCATTTGCAAAACGCGGCCAACATCACGCAAAACAGCGCGCGCCTGCAAGGTACCAAAAGTAATGATCTGGGCAACCTGATCACGCCCATATTTGGCCTGCACATAGCGGATCACCTCTTCACGGCGATCCTGACAGAAATCAATATCAAAGTCCGGCATCGAAACACGATCCGGATTGAGAAAACGCTCAAACAGCAGGGAAAAACGCAAAGGATCAACATCTGTGATCGTCAACGCATAGGCAACAAGAGAGCCCGCACCGGAGCCGCGGCCGGGACCCACCGGAATATCCTGTGATTTAGCCCATTTGATAAAGTCAGAAACGATCAGAAAATAGCCCGGAAACTTCATCCGGACGATGATCGAAATCTCATAATCCAGCCGTTTGACATAATCCTCATAACTATGCCCTTCTGCCATGCCAAAGAGCTTGAGACGGCGCTCAAGCCCCTCCCGTGCCTGACGCGCCATTTCATCAGCCTCTGCCTGCAAGGCAGTTTCCGGATCATCCGACTCCCCTGTAAATCGCGGCAAGATCGGCGCGCGGGTCTGGGTAAACCAATGGCAGCGACGGGCAATTTCAACCGTATTTTCCAAAGCTTCCGGCAAATCGGCAAATAATGCTGCCATCTCGCTCTGGCTTTTTAGATAATGGTCCGGTGTAAGCCGGCGGCGATCATCAGAAGCAATGACCTGCCCCTCGGCAATAGCCAAAAGCGCATCATGAGCCTCATAATCATCGCTTTGTTTGAAAAATGCCTCATTGGTGGCAACCAGCGGCAGCTCATATTCATAAGCCAGCTCCACCAGTTTTGCCTCAAGCGCGCGATTATAGCCACGATGGCGGTGCAGTTCGACATAGAGCCTGTCACCAAAGGCATTTTTAAGAAATTCCAGCCGGCTGCGCGCGCGCATTTCATGATCACTGCTCAAGGCACGGGCAACGGGGCCGTTCTCTCCGCCGGTCAGCAGAATAATGCCCTCTGCAAGATCCGGCAGCCAGCCGGCACAAATATGCACCGGATCACCGGGCTCGGTTTCAAGATAGGAGCGGCTGACAAGCCGCACCATATTGGCATAGCCCTCTTCACTACAGGCCAGCATAACCACCGGCGCAAGATCCAGTGCATCACGGCGGTTCACCGCGCGCCCTTCCACCTCATGATCACCGAAAGCCAGATCAACCGTGCAGCCAATAATCGGCTGCACGCCATCTTTCGAGGCTTTTTGTGCAAATTCCAGCGCCCCGAACAGATTATTCGTATCGGTTACCGCAATTGCAGGCGCATTATCATCCTTAGCGTGACCGATAATCTTACCAATCTGCAATGCACCCTCAAGAAGTGAATAGGCAGAATGCACCCGCAAATGAATAAAAACCGGCGCATTCGCCCCAACTGCAGACAGATCAGAAGACAAAGGTATATTCTCCGTCATTGCAACCATAATACCGGCGCGGCAAAAGCCGGAAAATCGCTATATTTCAAAATATCACTGCAACAGCCTGCAAATGCAGCCATTACCTTTTATCGCGGCAGAACTGAGCCAACCAGAGCCAGCCAGCAAGGCGGGATGCGCTTAAAACATCCTTCTGGCAAAGTGCCGAAACAAATATCTTTTTCCCGCAATGGCGCGGGAATGTCCAGCTATAAGCACATAATCCACCGCTCTTACACAGGCAGTTATGCCGCCTGTGATGTTTTTAAAGGCTGTTGCCGCATCATAAATTATCTGACGGCATTGTGGCTATCGCGACGCTGCATATCAGTCTTTTCAAAAGGCGCTGAGCCATAATGCAAATGTTGCTACAAACAAACCGATGGAAATGAAAGACATAACATCACGAACCAGATCAGACATGTTTTGAACTCCATATGTTCTTGTATGTTTGTAATTTGTTCTATTGTCGTTCTGCAGTCAAGCCCTAAATTGCGGCGAAAAAATATCTATAGTTAGTGAAATATGAATCATCACATCACAGAGAAGACAAGAACAAAACAAGAATAAATAATGCGCTTAAATATCAATATTTTACATCAAAGACTAAAGAAGCAGTGCGTTTTCGGCCTCTATCCAGCAGTGGACAGATTGGGCGGCTTCCCGCCTGCCATGACTAAAAACTGCTACAACAATCGGCCTGATTTCATTGATATGTGCAAGTAAGGTGAGATGTTTTTATGCGCAATGAGGGGCTTTGTTCGCGCACCGGTCTTTACTGCCCTTCTGAATCAAGCCGGCGCGAAAAAAGAGTGAGGCCATTACAATCAGCCTCATGGTTTTTATATTATTTGCCCCTTAATTCGCTCAGGCTTTATCAATATCCGCCCGTGAAAAGGCCTTGCCTTTGTACAGAAGCAGCAAGCGCAGTTCCTTAACCCTGCATAAGAGAGGCAATCGCCCAATTTAAATTTGGCAGTATGCCTGATAAAGCGAACAAGGCTTTTTTGCTCTGTTCAGGACAAACACTTTTTCTCAAAATATAAAAATGCCGCATGCAGCCAGCATACGGCATCCTGATGATTTGTCTGCCAGAAAAGCTTACAAGTTCAATATCAGGCCGTGGCTTTTTTCAGATCAAGATCAATGATCTTGCCATCCTTTAATGTTACGCAGCGATCCATACGCCGCGCCAGATCATGATTATGGGTTGCGATCAGCGCTGACAGGCCGGACTGGCGCACCAATGCTTCCAAAGCCTGAAACACATAAGATGATGTGGAAGGATCAAGATTGCCGGTTGGCTCATCAGCAAACAGCACCAGCGGCGCATTGGCCACAGCGCGGGCAATGGCCACACGTTGCTGTTCCCCGCCTGAAAGCTCCGAGGGACGATGTGAGGAGCGCGGCCCTATGCGCATATAATCAAGCAAATTTTGTGCCCGTTGTGCAGCAAGCCCGGATGAGAGGCCGCGCAACATTTGCGGGATCATCACATTTTCCAATGCTGTAAATTCCGGCAGCAAATGATGAAACTGATAGACAAAGCCCAGATCATTGCGGCGCATGGCGGTGCGCCGGTCATCATCGAGCTGCGCACAAGAGGTTTTGCCAAGGATCACATCGCCGGAATCCGGCTTTTCAAGCAAGCCGGCCGTATGCAGCAAAGTGGATTTGCCCGCCCCTGACGGCGCCACAAGCGCTACCATTTCACCACGCATCAGGCTGAAATTCGCATCCTTGAGAATGACCAGTTCACGGTCTGCCTCATGATAGCTGCGGCAGACATTTTTCAATTGCAGAATTGGTTCATTAGGCTGGCGGCTCATTATTCATACCTCAGCGCATCAACAGGATCGAGTTTGGCAGCACGCCATGCCGGAAAAATTGTGGCGATAAATGACAGGAATAACGCCATACCGATAACAGAAAGCGTCTCTCCCAGATTCATTTTTGCCGGCAGCTGGCTCAGGAAATAAAGCTCGGGATTAAACAGGGTTGTGCCTGAAAGCCATGAAAAAAACGCACGAATGCGCTCCACATTCAGGCAAACCACAACGCCAAGCACCACGCCCGCCAGCGTGCCGGCCACACCAATGGCAGCGCCTGTCATCAAAAAGATGCGCATAACCGCACCCCGTGTTGCCCCCATTGTGCGCAGGATTGCAATGTCACGCCCCTTATCCTTTACCAGCATGATGAGGCCGGAAATAATATTGAGCGCAGCAACCAGCACGATCAAAGTCAGGATCATAAACATCACATTGCGCTCAACCTGCAGGGCGGAGAAGAATGTGGCATTGCGCTGGCGCCAATCAGTCAGCATCACAGGGCGCTCTGCCGCCTCTTCCACACCGGCGCGCAACTCATCAACCTTGTCCGGATTATCAGCAAAAACCTCAATCGACTGTACACGCCCCTCCTGATTGAAGAATAACTGCGCTTCCGACAGGGGCATCAGCACAATAGAGGCATCATATTCCGACATGCCGATTTCAAAAATTGCCTTGACCGGATAGGCTTTGGTACGGGCATTAACGCCAAAAGGCGTGACATCGCCATCAGGTGAGATGATTTTAATGTCATCCCCCACGGCCAGCCCCAGATTTTGCGCCATGCGCGTGCCGATTGCCACACCGTCAGAAGTATCAAAATTGGCAAAAGTACCCGATTTCACATTTTGCGAGATCAGCTTAAGCTTCTCAATATCCTGCTCACGCAAACCGCGCACCAATGCACCGGTGCCAGCGCCAATTGCGCCTTGCACAAGCGCCTGCCCCTCAACCACCGGAATGGCAAAATTCACCCCCGGCAAAGCATCCATGCGCTTAACAATATGGTCATAATCTTCCAGCGGGCTATCAATCGGCGCAACAATCAAATGGCCGTTAATGCCAAGAATACGATTGAGCAATTCAGTGCGGAAGCCATTCATCACCGCCATAACGATGATAAGCGTTGCCACACCAAGCATGATGCCGGTGAATGAAAAACCGGCAATCACGGAAATAAAAGCCTCACGACGGCGTGAACGCAGATAACGCCATGCGATCATGCGTTCCAGCCTGGAAAACGGCCCGGTGCCCGAACGCCTGCCTTGTGCGGCAGGCTGTTTTTCCGGCTGTTTCCTGGGCAATTTCTTAAGCAATTGCACACCTCCGTTGCCCTGAGTTCCAGCTGTCGCAGGCTTTTTAAACATTACTGCTCCGTTGTCAGGAAATTGATTGCGGCTTCAACCGTCATGGTTTTGCGTTCACCGGTCTTGCGATCCTTGATCTCCACCTCACCATTGGCAACACTGCGCGGCCCGGCAATAATCTGAACCGGCACGCCTATCAGATCCATAGTGGCAAATTTTGAACCGGCGCGCTCATCCGTATCATCCAGAAGCGGATCAAGACCGGCATTGGTCAGGGCTTCATAAAGCTTTTCGCAAGCGGCATCACACGCTGCATCACCTGGCTTCATATTAACAATGCCTGCGCCAAACGGTGCAATGGCCTTTGGCCAGATGATGCCGTTTTCATCATGGAATGCCTCAATCGTTGCGGCAACCACGCGTGAAGGGCCAATGCCGTAAGAGCCCATGGAAACCAGATGCTCCTTGCCATCAGGCCCTTGCACCTTTGCCCCCATCGGCTCGGAATATTTGGTGCCAAAATGGAAGATGTGGCCAACCTCAATGCCACGCGCTGCAACCTGACTTTCCGCATCCACTTTTGCCCATGCGGCTTCATCATGCATCTCTTCCGTTGCGGCATAGGGTTTTGTCCACTGGTCAACAACGGTTGCTATGGCTGCATCATCAAAGAAATCAATATCCGCACCGGGCACCGGCAGATCAAGATAAGCGCGATCACAGAAAACCTGACTCTCACCGGTTTCAGCCAAAATGATAAATTCATGGCTCAGATCACCGCCAATCGGGCCGGTATCCGCACGCATCGGCACAACCTGCACGCCAATGCGTGAGAATGTGCGCAGATAAGACACGAACATACGGTAATAGGCGGCCTTGGCGCCCTCATAATCAAGATCAAAGGAATAGGCATCCTTCATCAAGAATTCACGCGAGCGCATCACACCAAAACGCGGGCGCACCTCATCGCGGAATTTCCACTGGATGTGATAGAGATTAAGCGGCAGATCCTTATAAGAGCGCACATAAGAGCGGAAAATATCCGTGACCATTTCCTCATTGGTCGGGCCAAACAACATTTCACGCTCGGAGCGGTCTTTAATGCGCAGCATTTCCTTGCCATAGGCATCATAACGGCCGCTTTCCCGCCACAAATCGGCAGACTGAATGGTCGGCATGAGGATTTCATTGCCGCCTGCCCTGTTCTGCTCTTCACGGATAATCGTATTGACCTTGTTAAGCACCTTCAGACCCAGCGGCAGCCATGTATAAATACCGGCTGATTGCTGGCGGATCATCCCTGCACGCAACATCAGGCGATGAGAGACAATTTCTGCCTCTTTGGGATTTTCTTTAAGGATTGGCAAAAAGAAGCGGGACATACGCATGGGAAAAACCACCGGAAATTATTCCCGACCCCAAAGAATCAGGAAAAAACACATAAAATCTCCCGTGCTTATTAACCACTAATCCCGGCAATGAAAACCCGTTTCACATGGCGCTGCTTTGTTGCCTTGCACCATAGCAAGCCTGCCCAAATTATGTTCAGTGGCTGTTCTTTTTTATTTCGCCTGCACAAGACCAGTAAAAAAACATACACGCAAGGAAAAGCCAACCATGAACAACAAAACATACCAAATTATGGCACGGAAGATTAAGCGTCCGTTCTTGCGACAAACAGGCTGAAAACAAAGTCTTCAGGAGGTTATTGCGCGCACCGCGCTCCAATATTTTATCCTTGTGTGATTCTATAAAACGCGCAGAACCCGCTTCAAAATATCGTGATCAATGATATTTTCAGGAATTTGCAACCTGAAAACTTATAACCAATGATAAGAATCAGCTGATTTTTACAGCTTTGTGACAAATTTTTATCAATGCAGTTTTTTGATAAAAACCGCAAAAACATCGCTCCAAGGTACGAAATCCGGCCTGAACCGGCTTAAAATTCCGCAAAACAGCCGTTAAATTAAAAATCTTATGGCATTTTTGTGTCTTTGCCAAAAAAATGCGTGACAACTGATATTTCTCATTCTACATTTAAGTAACGACAACAGAGAGCAGGTTTAACTACTCTCACACGCGGTCAAAGTCTTGGGAGGATGCAACTCTGGCGCGGTTTTCTCGCTGCCGCCTGTAATAAGGATACGAGTTGGACGCGTATTTTATCAGCAAGGCACCAGCCTTGCTTTTTTTTATATCTTAATAGTACAAATATAGTGTGATTATAAGAGTTTTTTATTCTTACATATAAAACAGGCTTTCGTTTAACCAGGCTGCAGGCCTGACTTTGCAATTTCTGCTGATTATATTTTCACGGAGCACAATGTTAAGATTGGTTCGCGTTAGGATCGGCTCGCATCAGCGCTCAGTTTGGCTTGCGCTGCATCGTTTTTTTAAGAGCATTTCTCTTTTTTCACTGCAGCAATGCGATGCCCTTATTCTTATTGCCTCTCATTCCTTTATTTTATCGCATTATTACAGATATAAACCATGCCGTTCCGATTGCGAAATACCAAGGCAACCCTGTCAAGATTTTTAGTATAATTATGTTATTTCAATATGTTATATAAAAAACTTTATGTATAGATTCATAATTCAGGGAAAAAATGCGGGATGTCATCCAGCCCAAAGCCTAATTTCTGCGTAATAAACCAGAACAGGCCGAAAATGATACTGGCCAAAATTGTGGTACGCAGAAAAGCCAGCCAGATACGTGCGCGCGCCGGTGCGCTTGCTACTGTGCCGGGCACAATATAATTTTCTTCCGCCTGTGTTCTCAGGCCAAAGGGCAGCATTGCAAACAGGCTTATCCACCAGATAATGAAATAAATAGCCATAGCGGAAACAACAGACATTTTTCCTCCTCGCAAGGGCGTTTATATTTTATTTCTCCTGCCCTTGCGCAAACTATATGCCAGCGCAGCAAATGGCACAAGTTTGGCGAGGCCTTTTCTTCACACCCGCATCAGAAGCACATACAGCCTGTAAAACCGTTTGCTAAATTTGTTAAAAGCAAAATAAAACCGCCGGTAAATATCACACCGGCGGTTCATTTATGTTTGATACAAGATTTAAACATCCGTCAGACGGGTTATAAAAACGGTTGTTACCGGCTTTTTGCCCCAGACTTCATTGGCTGCGGCACGCACGGCACGGCGTGCGGCTTCACGCACCAGTTCAATATCCTTGCGTCGCACACGCGGAATGCTTTCAACCGCGTTGACAGCCGCATCATAGAGCAAATCTTCAATCAAATTGCGCTGTGCATCTTCTTCCGGCAAGCCAAAAGTTACAATCTCCGGCTCGTCATAAATTTTGCACTGGCTGTCCAGCAGGATAGAAACCGCCACATGGCCCACATAAGCCAGTTTGCGGCGCTCGGTAATGCCCATTTCGTCTTCATCGCCGATCAGGCGGCCATCTTTATAGATGCGGCCATAGGGAGCCTCATCAATAATTTTTGGCGCAGCCGGTGCAAGGCGCAATATATCGCCATTGCGGATTTGCACAACCTCGGGGATACCGGCCTGCATGCCCAGCGCAGCTTGCGCCGTCAGATGAGCGGCCTCGCCATGAACCGGCACCAGAATTTGCGGGCGCACCCATGCATACATACGCTTAAGCTCATTGCGGCGCGGATGGCCTGAAACATGCACAAGCGCATCCTCATCAGTGATGATCCGGATCCCCTGATCAATCAAAAGGTTTTTAATTTCAATAATGGATTTTTCATTGCCCGGAATGGTACGCGATGAGAAAATCACCGTATCGCCCGCTGTCAGGGCCAGTGAGCGCATTTCATCCCGCGCCAGTTTGGCCAATGCCGCGCGCGGCTCCCCCTGACTGCCGGTTAAAATCATCACCACATTTTCGCGCGGGATATAGCCATAATCCTCTTCGGAGAGAAATTCCGGCAGCCCTTCCATCATTCCAAGTTCCGTTGCCACAGAGATGCAACGCTTCATCGAGCGGCCAACCACCAAAACCTGACGGCCGGCATCACGCGCGGCCTCTGCAATGGAACGAATACGCCCGACATTGGAAGAAAAAGTGGTGATTGCCACCCGCCCGCTGGCATTTTCAATCAATTCACGCAGGCTTTGGGAAACCTGACGTTCGGACGGCGATTCCCCGTCACGCATTGCATTGGTGCTGTCGCAAACCAGAGCCAGCACGCCCTCATCACCCAATTGTTCAAAGCGTTGTGCATCCAGCACCGCGCCCAGCGACGGTTCAGGATCAATTTTCCAGTCACCGGTATGAATGACACGGCCAAGCGGCGTGGTAATTGCCAGTGATACCGGCTCGGGAATGGAATGGGTAACTGCCAGTGCCTCAATCTGAAAAGCGCCAATCTCAAAACGTTCACCGGCACGAAACACAGTAACCGGAATTTCCGGCGCATTATATTCCGCCTGCCGTTTGGCTTCGAGCAAGCCGGCTGTGAAAGGCGTGGCATAAACCGGCAGACGCAAACGCGGCCACAAATCCAGAAGAGAGCCAAAATGATCTTCATGGGCATGCGTGATAATGATAGCGCGGATATTATTACGCTCAGCCTCCAGATAGCGGATATCGGGCAAAATAAGATCTGCGCCCGGCAATTCAGGGCCTGCAAAACTCACGCCCATATCAACAATAATCCATTCCCGCGCATGTTCGGGCCCATAGCCATACATTGCGAGATTCATACCAATTTCACCAACACCGCCTAACGGCAGAAAAACCAGCTCGGCTTTACCTGCTTCCTGTTGCAGGTCATCCAGATGGGACTGGGGCATTCCCCCTCCTCAAAAAAATTTAACGCACATCATTGCCAGCAGCATCGCTGCCCCGACTTGCTGTCAACAGCAAGGGCAAGGCATTGAGCCGCTTTTGGCAATGCAAATTCAACTTCATTAATTTCATGACCTCTAAAGAGATGAGAAGCAAGAATAGTTGTATAAAATTCCCCACTTACAAAAAGAAAACTGAATTTTAATGGCCAATTCCGGGCATTATTGTGTATATGCCACATAACAAGCGGCTTAATCCGTCTTTTAGGACTGTTCTTATCAAGGCATATTATCAGACTGCAGCAGAATTGAAGAAAACCTCACCGGCAGTGATAATCTGTTTGCGTCCCTGCGGCAGGCTCAGCACCAAATGTCCCTGACTGTCAATTGTTGTAAAAGTGCCTTCAAACAATTCCGCGCCGCTTTGCACGCGGATCACCTCCCCCAGCCGCGCAGCATATTTCAGCCAATTGGTGCGAATAATATCAATGCCTGCACCGCTATTCTCTGCACCGTCGTTCCCTGCATCGCCATTCCATATGTCAAAATTTTGCGCAAAACGCTCTGCGAGCATATGCAGCACCTGTTCGGCTTGCTGCCTGTAACCGCATTGCCGCAAGCTGGTAACCGCATAGGGCAAGCCTAGCGGACTATGCAGCACATTAACGCCGATACCAATTGCCAAAGCCTTGCGTCCGTCTTTAAGAAATGCCGATTCCAGCAAAATACCTGAGAGTTTTGCGCCATCGGCCAGCACGTCATTCGGCCATTTGAGCTGAAAACATGTTTTACTATGCGGCAATAATGTTTCAACCGCCTGCACAAGGGAGAGCCCGGCCACAAAACTTAAAGTCGCCGCAACCTCCAGCGAATAATCATGAACAAGCAGCAATGTTGCCGCCAGATTTCCGGCCTGTGTTGACCATTCCCTTCCGCGGCGGCCACGGCCGGAACGCTGATCCTTGGTGACATACCAGACAGCATTTTCAGCGCCTGTCTGCGCATCAGCCAAGGCTTGTGTATTGGTGGAACCTATTGTCTCAAATTCCTTTACCCTGTAACCGGCAGCAATTGTTTTTTCACTCAACACAAAAGTCATTCTCTATCCGTTTTTTATCAACTGCGCCTGCAAAACAAAAACGCCCGGTGCAGAACCGGGCGTTTATAGCATATCTAATCCACAACCTGTCAGAAAAATGCTCTGGCGGCATTGGCTGCCCAAATGCCAACCGGCGTGGCAATCAGCGCATAAAACAGAACAAAGGCTGCTGAAACGCCCATGACCAGTTTCAATTCACCGGCAGGTGCCTCAAGGCCACCGGCGGGTTCATCAAACCACATGACCTTGATAACGCGCAGATAATAGAAAGCACCAACAACCGAGGCCACAATACCAATAACTGCCAGCGGAATGAGGCCGGCCTGCACAGCGGCAAGGAATGTGTACCATTTTGCAAAGAAACCAGCCAGCGGCGGAATACCGGCAAGCGAGAACATAAAAATTGTCATGATGGTTGCCATCACCGGATTGGTGCGGGACAGACCGGCCAGATCACTGATTTCCTCAAGATTGCCGTTCTTATTGCGCATTGCCAGAATGAAAGCAAAAGATCCCAGTGTCATCACCAGATAGATCAGCATATAAATGGCAACGCCGCGCACGCCGTCAACTGTTCCGGCGGCCAGACCAACCAGAGCATAACCCACATGGCTGATTGAGGAATAAGCCATCAGACGCTTGATATTCTTCTGCCCGATTGCAGCAAAAGCACCAAGTATCATTGAAGCCAGCGCCACAAAGACAATAATCTGCTGCCAATCATGAGTGAGCGGTGCAAATGCCCCCATCGTTACCCGTACCAGCAATGCCATGGCAGCCATTTTGGGAGCAGCGGCAAAAAATGCGGTCACAGGCGTTGGCGCACCCTCATAGACATCCGGTGTCCACATATGGAACGGAACAGCGGAGATTTTAAAGGCCAGACCAGCCAGAATAAAGACCAGACCAAAGACCAGCCCCAGCTGTCTTGCCCCCGCTTCGGCACCACCGGTAACGCTTGCTGCAATATCGGCAAAATTGATTGTGCCGGTATAGCCATAGACCAGTGAAATACCATAAAGAAGCATACCCGAAGACAATGCGCCGAGGACAAAATATTTCAAGCCGGCTTCTGTGGAGCGAACACTGTCGCGGTTGAAAGCCGCCAGCACATAAAGCGCCAGAGACGACATTTCAAGGCCGAGATAAAGTGCCAGCATATTATTGGCTGACACCATCAGCAGCATGCCAACCGTGGACAGCACCACCAGAACCGGAAATTCAAACTTGTTGATTTTCTGATCTCTTGCAAAGCCCACAGACATGATCAGTGTGACAACCGAACCGATCAATGTCAGCACCTTCATGAAGCGGGTGAAGCTGTTGTTGACAAGCGCCGAACCAAAGGCGTTGCCTTCAGACGGGAAAACCAGAAGAAGCGCGAGCGCACCCAGAAGCAACGCCACAGAAAGACCTGTGACGATTGTGCTGGCGCGTTCGCCGGAAAATACCCCTACCATCAGCAGCACCAATGCCCCCAGGGTAAGCAGCACTTCAGGAGCAGCAAGGGTAAGATGGGCAATCAAATCGGTATACATCGCTCGATGCCTTCGTCTTAATTTGCAATCGGCATGGCAATTGCTGCCACAGCCGCATTGTAGTTGTTGACCAGAGCGTCAACGGCACTCGCAGTCGCGTCAAAGACCGGAACCGGATAGACACCGAAGAAGATCGTCAAAATGACGAGCGGATACAGGATCAGCTTTTCACGCACGGAGAGATCCAGCAGCGCCTTAAGGCTTTCCTTATCCAGCGCACCAAAAATAACGCGGCGGTACAGATAAAGCGCATAGGAAGCCGACAGGATAACACCGGTTGTTGCGATCACGGCGATCCATGTATTGGCCTGGAAAACACCGAACAATGTCAGAAATTCACCAATAAAGCCGGATGTGCCAGGCAGGCCGACATTGGCCATGGTGAAGATCAGGAACACGACTGCATATTTCGGCATATTGTTGACCAGACCGCCATAAGCCGCAATTTCACGCGTGTGCATACGGTCATAAACCACGCCCACACAGAGGAACAGTGCGCCGGAAACGATACCGTGTGACAGCATCTGGAACAACGCACCCTGCACACCCTGCACATTGGCTGCAAAAATACCCATGGTCACATAGCCCATATGCGCAACGGACGAATAGGCAATCAGCTTTTTGATATCGGTCTGCACCAGAGCCACCAGAGAGGTATAAACAATGGCGATAACCGAGAGCCAGAATATGAAAGGCGCAAAATCGGCTGAAGCGAGCGGGAACATTGGCAGCGAGAAACGCAGGAAACCATAACCGCCAAGTTTCAGCAAAATACCCGCCAGAATAACCGAACCGGCTGTTGGTGCTTCCACATGCGCATCAGGCAACCATGTATGCACCGGCCACATCGGCATTTTAACCGCAAAGGATGCAAAGAAGGCAAGCCACAGCCATGTCTGCATCGAGGCCGGGAAATCATAGGCCAGAAGAGTCGGAATATCCATTGTACCGGCTGTGAAATACATTGCCATCATGGCAATGAGCATCAAAACCGAGCCCAGAAGCGTATAAAGGAAGAATTTGATACTGGCATAGACGCGGCGCGGACCACCCCATACACCGATGATGATGAACATCGGAATAAGGCTGGCCTCGAAGAATACGTAAAACAGGAACATATCCAGTGCGCAGAACACGCCGATAACCAGAGCTTCCAGAATGAGGAATGCGATCATATATTCCTTGACGCGGAAATCGACCGATTTCCAGCTGGCAAGGATACAGAACGGCATCAGGAAGGCAGTCAGCACCACAAACAGCATGGAGATACCATCCACGCCCATGTGATAGGTAATACCTTCACCGAACCATGCATGTTTCTCAACCATCTGGAAACCGGCATCAGAATTATCAAAGCCTGCCCAGACAATAAGAGACAATACAAAAACAAAAAGAGTGGTCAGCAATGCAACATTGCGGATATTGCGGCGCGCTGCCTCGCTGTCGTCCCTGATCAGAAGGATCAGGAACGCGCCAACGAGCGGCAGAAACGTGACCGTTGAGAGAATTGGCCAGTCGGTCATCAGAAAGAGCTCCCGATCATCATCCAGGTGACGAGCGCGGCGACACCGATAAGCATCGCGAATGCGTAGTGATAAAGATAACCGCTCTGCAATTTAACAACGCGGTTGGTAATGTCGACCACACGGGCCGCAACACCATTGGGCCCCAGGCCGTCAATAATCTTCACATCACCGGTTTTCCAGAAGAAACGCCCCAGAGCCATGGCCGGACGAACAAACAGGAAATCGTAAAGTTCGTCAAAATACCATTTATTGAGCAGGAACTGGTAAAGCCCCGGATGACGTGCGGCGATTGCCTTTGGTGTTTCCGGCGAGCGGATATAGAACCCCCAGGCAACAACAAAACCAAGGATCATTGCAATAAACGGAGAGAACTTAACCCATACCGGTACATGATGATACTCATGCAGGAGTTCATTATGCGCACCGGTGAACAAGGCCCCCTTCCAGAAAGCATCATAATGTTCGCCGAAGAAATAATCGTGGAACACAAAGCCTGCAAACAACGCACCGACAGCCAGAATAAACAGCGGTACCAGCATGACAGCTCCGGATTCATGAACATGATGCATAACCTCGGCAGTAGCGCGCGGCTTGCCGTGGAAGGTCATGAAAATCAGACGCCATGAATAGAAAGAGGTAAAGGCAGCAGCCACCACCAGCAATGTAAAGGCAAAGCCCGATGCAATGCTGTGGGAAGCAAAAGCCGATTCAATAATCGCATCCTTGGAGAAGAAACCGGCCGTACCGATAACAGTGCCCGGAATGCCAAGCCCTGTCAGCGCTACTGTACCAATGATCATCATCCAATAGGTGGTTGGGATGAGTTTGCGCAAACCACCCATGCGGCGCATATCCTGTTCATCCGATACGGCATGGATCACCGAACCCGCACCAAGGAACAAAAGTGCTTTAAAGAAAGCGTGCGTGAACAGGTGGAAAACAGCCGCGCCATAAGCGCCAACGCCAAGCGCCACAAACATATAGCCCAACTGCGAACAGGTGGAATAAGCAATCACGCGCTTTATGTCGTTTTGCACCAGACCTACGGTTGCGGCAAAAAACGCCGTAATCGCGCCGATAATGGTGACAACCAGCAAGGCTGTTTCAGATTGTTCAAAGATCGGCGACATGCGCGCAACCATGAACACACCTGCGGTCACCATGGTTGCCGCGTGGATCAGAGCCGATACAGGGGTCGGGCCTTCCATCGCATCGGGCAGCCATGTATGCAGCAAAAACTGCGCCGATTTACCCATGGCACCCGTAAAGAGCAGCAGGGCAACAATGGTCAGCGCGCCCTGACGGTCAAGCTGGAAGCCAAGGAAATTCAGGACAATCTGCGAAGCATTTTCACCGGCGGCATAATTTTGCGCTGTGGCAAAAATCGTGGTGTAATCCACCGCGCCAAACAGCACAAAAATACCAAAAATACCAAGCAGGAAGCCAAAATCACCAACACGGTTGACCACAAAAGCCTTCATCGCTGCCGCGTTGGCCGATGGTTTTTTAAACCAGAAGCCAATCAGCAAATAAGATGCAAGGCCAACGCCTTCCCAGCCAAAGAACATCTGCACCAGATTATCGGAGGTCACCAGCATCAGCATTGCAAAGGTGAACAGTGACAAATAGGCGAAGAAACGCGGGCGGTGCGGATCATGATGCATATAGCCGATCGAATAGATATGCACGAGCGCCGATACGCTGTTGATAACAACAAGCATAATCGCGGTCAGCGTATCTACACGGATAGCCCAGTCAAAAGCCAGCGTGCCAGAGGTGAGCCAGTGCAACACAGGCACACGCACAGGCTCGGATGAGCCAAGCGCAATATTAAAAAATACAACCCATGACAGCACTGCGGCAATCACAAGAAAGCCGGAAGTAATATATTCGCTGGCCTTGGCGCCAATCTTATTGCCATAAAGACCGGCAATAAGAAAACCAAGCAGCGGAAGGAAGACGATCGCGTAATAGAGCATCTGCCCGTCAACCTTTCATGACATTGACATCTTCCACCGCGATGGAACCGCGGTTGCGGAAGAACACGACAAGAATAGCAAGACCGATCGCCGCTTCAGCAGCTGCAACAGTCAGGACGAAGAGTGCGAAAACCTGCCCGACCAGATCGCCGAGCGTGGAGGAAAACGCAATAAAATTAAGATTGACCGAAAGAAGAATAAGCTCGACCGACATCAAAATGACGATCACATTCTTGCGGTTGAGGAAAACCCCGAAAACGCCGAGCGTAAACAGGATTGCCGACACGGTCAGATAATGTTCAATACCGACTACCATCATAAGGCTCCTGTTAAATACCCTTGCCTGTTTCCACTTTTTTGATCTCGATCGCGGTTTCCGGCGTACGGGCAACCTGTGCAGGGATCGACTGACGCTTCACGCCCTCCTTATGGCGCAGTGTCAGCACAATCGCACCGATCATCGCCACCAGCAGAACAAGACCGGCAACTTCAAAGTAGAAAACAAAATCCGTGTAGAGAATATCGCCCAGAGCCGCTGTGTTATGGCGTGTTGCTGCATCAGGGATGGGATAGGCAGCATTGTCGGCAATCTTTGGCGAAAAGATCGAGGAAGAGAAGACCAGAATCAGCTCGGCCAGAAGAACCACACCGACCAGAGCGCCTACGGGGGCATGTTTCAATGCGCCTTGTTTGAGCTCTGCAAAATCCACATCCAGCATCATGACAACGAAGAGGAAAAGAACCGCCACCGCGCCGACATAGACAACCACAAGGATCATGGCCAGAAATTCAGCCCCTGTCAGCAGAAACAATGCGGCTGCGTTGAAGAAAGCCAAAATGAGAAACAAGACCGAGTGAACGGGATTGCGCGCGGTGATGACCATCAGCGCACTCGCAATCATGATGAAGGCGAATAAATAGAAAAACGCCGCCGCTATACCTGTCAGCATGGGGTTCCCCAATATCCTTTAACTTGGCAAGGCAACTTGCCTGTCCGACCACCTCATATCCTGCAACCATGTGCAGGTTTATGCGGCAAAACTTCAAGCACATATACCAAAAGCGTCAAAAGGCTCCGGCATTTGCACCAACTTAAAAATTCCGCCCTGCCCTTTTAAGGCAGGCAATACACCGTAACGGTCCGGTGAGCCCTGCCCACCTTAACGATAAGGCGCATCCATCGCGATATTGCGTGCAATTTCACGCTCCCAACGGTCACCATTGGCGAGCAGCTTTTCCTTATCATAGTAAAGCTCTTCGCGGGTCTCCGTGGCGAATTCAAAATTCGGCCCTTCAACAATCGCATCCACCGGACAGGCTTCCTGACAAAAGCCGCAATAAATGCATTTGACCATATCAATGTCATAACGCACAGTGCGACGGGTTCCGTCATTGCGGCGCGGGCCGGCCTCAATAGTAATTGCCTGTGCAGGGCAGATCGCTTCGCAAAGCTTGCAGGCAATGCAGCGTTCCTCACCATTAGGATAACGGCGCAGTGCATGTTCACCGCGAAAACGCGGTGAAACAGGGCCTTTTTCATGCGGATAGTTCAATGTTGCCTTGGGCGCAAAGAACTGACGCATAGAGAGAAAGAATGCTCCGACAAATTCTTTCAAGAGCAATGATTTGGCGGCTTGAGCAAGAGCCATGTTATGTCTCCTTAACCTGCAAGACCGGTGAATTTGAGAAATGCGGCGGTTGCCACAACCATGAAGAGCGAGATCGGCAGAAATACTTTCCAGCCAAGACGCATCAGCTGATCATAACGGTAACGCGGAACAAATGCCTTAACCATCGCAAACATGAAGAAGCACAGGCAAAGTTTCAGCATGAACCAGACAATGCCCGGCACCCAATTTAAGAACCATACATCCACAATCGGCAGCCAGCCGCCGAGGAACAGAATGGTCATTAAGGCACACATCAAAGTGATGGCAACATATTCACCAAGGAAGAACAGCAGGAACGGTGTTGACGAATATTCGATCATATGACCGGCAACCAGCTCGGATTCTGCTTCCACCAGATCAAAAGGCGGACGGTTGGTTTCAGCCAATGCCGAGATAAAGAAAATCACAAACATCGGGAACAATACGAGCCAGTTCCAGTCAAGGAACGAGTTTGGCAGACCAAGCAATGTGCCAAGACCGGTGGTTTGTGACAGCACAATATCGGTCAGGTTCAAGGAACCTGCAACCAGAAGCACTGTAACAATCACAAAGCCGATTGATACTTCATAAGAAACCATCTGCGCCGCAGAGCGCAGGGCGCCAAGAAACGGATATTTCGAATTTGAAGCCCAGCCGCCCATAATAACGCCATAAACTTCCAGCGAAGATATAGCGAGAATATAAAGAATACCGACATTGATATTGGCAATCGCCCAGCCCTCACTGACCGGAACAACCGCCCATGTGGCCAATGCCAGCAAGGCCGAAATAAACGGCGCCAGCAGGAACACCGCCTTGTTTGCGCCTGAAGGAATGATCGGCTCCTTGAATACGAATTTCAACAAATCCGCAAAAGCCTGAAACAACCCCCAGGGCCCCACAACGTTTGGCCCGCGGCGCAATTGCACCGCAGCCCAGATTTTACGATCCGCATAAAGCAGATAGGCCACAACAATCAACAATACGACGAGCAAAACGACTGACTTCAGCGCAATGATCAGCGCGGGCAAGACGTAAGTTGCAAAAATTTCGTCCATTTTTCCGTCTCTCTCGCTTTACTCTGCCGCCTGCACAAACTGATTTTTAGCCAGTGCAGAACATTCAGCCATCACGGCAGACGCACGGGCAATCGGGTTTGTCAGATAAAAATCCGTTACCGGCGAGGTAAAGGCAACACCTTTAACCGCTGAAGTCTTGGCACCAAGGGCGGCAATATCAGCCGCTTTGCCTGCCGCAATCTCATCAATTGCCGCCATATGCGGATAATCCGCATAAAGTTTGTCACGCAGCTGCGCCAATGAATCAAAGGGCAGTTTTGCACCCAGTACTTCCGACAATGCCCGCAGGATCGCCCAGTCTTCCTTTGCCTCACCCGGAGCAAAACCGGCACGGTTGGCCAATTGAACACGGCCTTCCGTATTGACATAAGTGGCGGATTTTTCGGTATAGGTGGAACCTGGCAGGATCACATCAGCCGCATGGGCACCGGCATCACCATGGGTGCCGATATAAACCACAAAGCTCGAACCTTTATTGGACAAATCCAGCTCATCAGCGCCGGCAAGGAACAGCACATCCATCCGGCCGACCATATCGGTTGCCTTGACACCGCCCTCACCCGGCACAAAGCCAAGATCCAGCGCACCAACGCGGGCTGCAGCCGTGTGCAGAACACCGAAACCGTTCCACTCTTCTGTCAGCGCACCAACAGCATTAGCAAGGGCTGCGGCCTGTGCCAGAACAGCGGCTCCCTTCGCACCGGTCAAGGCTCCCTGACCAATCAGGATCAGCGGATGTTTGGCATTTTTCAAAATGTCAAAAAACGCATTCTTGCCGCTTGCAAGTTCAGCCAGCGTATCAGAGCCATTGCCCAGATAAGTATACGGATAGCGCAGATCTGCCTGTTCACCGATCAGGGCAATCGGGAAACCACCCTGACGCTGACGTTTGCGGATACGTGCATTGAGAACCGATGCCTCAAAGCGCGGATTGGAACCGATAATCAGCAGCGCGTCAGCCTGTTCAATACCCTCAATCGTCGGATTGAAAATATAGGAAGCACGCCCTAAAGCCGGATTGAGCTCTGCGCCATCCTGACGGCAATCAATATTGACCGAACCAAGCGATGTCATCAGGCTTTTCAATGCGTAAATTTCTTCAACGCTTGCCAGATCACCGGCAATGGCGCCGATTTTATCCGCCTTGGCTTTGGCAATTGCAGCCTTAACAGCGGCAAAGGCTTCCGCCCAGCTTGCAGGCTGCAAACGGCCATTGACGCGAACATACGGACGATCAAGACGCTGGGTGCGCAGACCATCCCAGATAAAGCGGGTTTTATCGGAAATCCACTCTTCATTCACCTGCTCGTTAAGGCGCGGCATAATGCGCATCACTTCACGGCCGCGTGTATCCACACGAATTGCAGAGCCTACAGCATCCATCACATCAATGGATTCTGTCTTGGTGAGCTCCCAAGGGCGTGCCTGAAACGCATAAGGGCGTGAAGTCAGTGCGCCGACCGGGCAAAGATCAATCACATTGCCCTGTAATTCCGAGGTCATTGCGCGCTCAAGATAGGTGGTGATTTCCGCATCCTCACCGCGGCCGATGAGCCCCAGTTCAGAAATACCGGCAACTTCCGTGGTGAAACGAACACAGCGCGTGCAGTGAATGCAGCGTGTCATGATCGTTTTGACCAGAGGGCCGATATATTTATTTTCAACCGCGCGCTTATTTTCACGGAACCGCGAGCCATCTGTGCCGAAAGCCATGGCCTGATCCTGAAGATCACACTCACCGCCCTGATCGCAGATCGGGCAATCCAGCGGGTGATTGATCAGCAGGAATTCCATCACACCTTCACGCGCTTTTTTAACCATCGGCGTGTTGGTGAAAATTTCAGGCGTCTCACCATTCGGGCCGGGACGTAGATCACGTACACCCATGGCACAGGATGCAGCCGGCTTTGGCGGCCCCCCCTTCACTTCAACCAGGCACATGCGGCAATTGCCGGCAATGGAGAGGCGTTCATGGAAACAGAAACGCGGCACGGTAGCGCCAGCCTCTTCGGCTGCCTGAAGAAGCGTGTAGTGATCGGGTACTTCGATCTCGTTACCGTCAACTTTGATCTTTGCCATCGCTTGTCCAAACCTGCGGCATTTGCCGCATAATTTTTAAACCCCGCGGCATAAGCCGCATATTTTAAACCCGCGGCCTGAGCCGCATATTCCTAAAACAAGGACAGGCCGGAATAATCCGGCGCTGCCTTTTTATTCCGCTGCTTCCAAAGCGATATTACGGCTTTGGACAGCATTGCGGGTATATTCATCAATGCGCTTTTCAATCTCAGGGCGAAAATTACGAATAAGCCCCTGAATAGGCCATGCCGCAGCATCGCCAAGCGCACAGATTGTATGCCCTTCAACCTGCTTGGTCACATCAAGCAGCATATCAATCTCGCGCTTTTGCGCATTACCGGTCACCATGCGCTGCATCACGCGCCACATCCAGCCGGTTCCCTCGCGGCAAGGCGTGCACTGGCCGCAGCTCTCATGCTTGAAGAAAGCCGAAAGACGGGCAATCGCCTTGATAATATCAGTAGACTTATCCATTACGATAAGACCGCCGGTGCCGAAGGAAGATTTAACCTCGCGCATGCCATCAAAATCCATAACGGCATCCATCATATCCTCTGCCTTGACCACAGGACAGGATGCGCCGCCGGGAATAACCGCCAGAAGATTATCCCAGCCGCCGCGAATACCGCCGGCATGTTTTTCAATCAGTTCACGGAACGGAATGCCAAGCGCCTCTTCCACGGTGCAGGGCGTGTTCACATGGCCGGAAATCTGGAACAGCTTGGTGCCCACATTGTTGGGGCGGCCAATGGAGGAGAACCATGCGCCGCCGCGGCGCAGGATTGTTGGCGAAACCGCAATGGATTCCACATTATTCACAGTGGTCGGGCAGCCATAAAGCCCCATATTCGCCGGAAACGGCGGCTTCAGACGCGGTTGCCCTTTTTTGCCTTCAAGGCTTTCCAGCAGTGCGGTTTCCTCACCGCAGATATAAGCGCCGGCACCGTGGGAGACGAACACATCCATATCCCAGCCGCACTTGTTATTTTTGCCTAAAAGACCTGCTTCATAGCATTCATCAATCGCGGCTTGCAGGGCTTCACGCTCGCGCATGAATTCACCGCGGATATAAATATAGGCGGTATGGGCGCCCATAGCGCAACCGGCAATCACGCAACCTTCAATCAGCGTGTGCGGATCGTGGCGCATAATATCACGGTCCTTACAGGTGCCCGGCTCCGATTCATCCGCATTGACAACAAGATAATGCGGACGGCCATCGCTTTCCTTTGGCATGAAAGACCATTTCATACCGGTGGGGAAGCCCGCGCCGCCGCGGCCACGAAGGCCGGAAGCCTTCATCTCATTGATGATCCAGTCGCGTCCCTTTTCAATAAGGCCACGGGTATTATCCCAAGCCCCTCGCGACATGGCACCTTTAAGCGACTTATCTTTCAAGCCATAAATATTGGTAAAGATGCGATTCTCATCAGCCAGCATCAATCAGCCCTCCGCTTTCGGATTGCTTGTTTTCAACGATGTCAAACCACCCTCAGGCGCCGAGAAATGACGATCAATCTGCGGCCCCGGCTTGATTGTATCGCCCTTGCCTGCCGCAAAAGCATCAATAATCTCTTCCAGACGCTCAGGCGTCAGATCTTCATAAGCATCTTTGAAGATCATGACCATCGGCGCATTGACGCAAGCCCCCTGACACTCCACCTCTTCCCAGGACAAAGTGCCATCGGCATTTGGTGTGAGCGGATCATGATGGATTTTGTGCTTGCACACTTTCATCAGTTCTTCCGCGCCACGCAACATGCAAGGTGTGGTGCCGCAAACCTGAATATGGGCACGGGTGCCAACAGGCTTCAGCTGGAACTGGGTATAGAATGTTGCCACTTCCAAAACGCGGATCAGCGGCATATCCAGCATGGCCGCCACATATTCAATGGCAGCTTTGGTAACCCAGCCCTCCTGCTCCTGTGCACGCATCAATAGCGGAATCACTGCCGATTGCTGGCGGCCTTCAGGAAATTTCTTGATCGTTTTTTCAGCCCAGGCCAGATTTTCCGCATTAAACGAAAAACCGGCAGGCTGAACAGAATCATCTGCGAGACGACGGACGGACATCAGCGGTCTACCTCACCAAACACAATATCGAGCGAGCCAAGGATTGCGGAAACGTCGGCCAGCATATGACCGCGGCACAGGAAATCCATGGCCTGAAGATGAGCAAAACCCGGTGCGCGTAATTTGCAACGATATGGTTTATTGGAGCCGTCTGACACCAGATAAACACCGAATTCACCCTTGGGCGCTTCCACTGCGGCATAGACCTCGCCTTCCGGCACATGGTAACCTTCAGTGTAAAGCTTGAAATGATGGATGAGAGCTTCCATCGAGCGTTTCATTTCGCCGCGTTTGGGCGGAACAATTTTATTATCCATATTGGATACCGGCCCGACGCGCTCTTTTCCGAGCAGCAATTCACAGCATTGACGCATGATATATGCCGACTGGCGCATTTCTTCCATGCGGATCAGATAACGGTCATAGCAATCGCCGTTTTTGCCGACAGGAATATCAAATTCCATTTCGGAATAGCATTCATAAGGCTGGCTTTTGCGCAGATCCCATGCAGCGCCCGAGCCGCGCACCATCACACCGGAGAAGCCCCAGTTCCATGCATCTTCCAAAGATACAACGCCGATATCAACATTACGCTGTTTGAAAATACGGTTTGGTGTAATCAGATTATCTAGATTTTCCAGTGTTTTGAAGAACGGATCAATCCAGTTGGCAATATCCTGCACCAGCTGTTCCGGCAAATCCTGATGCACACCGCCGGGGCGGAAATAGGCTGCGTGCATACGCGCACCGCAGGCGCGTTCATAAAACACCATCAGCTTTTCACGTTCCTCAAAGCCCCAGAGCGGCGGTGTCAGCGCACCAACGTCCATGGCTTGTGTGGTGACGTTGAGAAGATGATTGAGAATACGGCCGATTTCTGAATAAAGCACGCGGATCAGCTGGCCGCGCTTTGGTACGGTAATACCAAGCAGACGCTCAACAGCCAGTGCATAGGCATGTTCCTGATTCATCGGCGCCACATAATCAAGGCGGTCGAGATAAGGCACGGCCTGCAAATAGGTTTTGGCTTCCATCAGCTTTTCTGTGCCGCGATGCAGCAAGCCGATATGCGGATCAACACGCGCCACCACTTCACCATCCAGCTCCAGCACCAGACGCAAAACGCCGTGCGCCGCCGGATGCTGCGGGCCGAAGTTGATATTAAAATTTCTTACTTGTGTCTCAGCCATTGTCGGCATCCTGTGTAGAGGCATAAGCTGCCAGAAACTCTGCTTCCGTCATTTTGCGCGTATGATTGGCAAAAGCGTAATTATCAGGTTTCTTGTCAATGTAGATTTCTGTTCCGAACCTGAATTGTGCCGGATTTTCAAATGCCTGAATGGAAACAACATTATGAGAGCCATCCTGCATGCGCCACATCAATGACGCGCCGCAAGCTTTGCAGAAACCACGCTCACCCCATTCAGAAGAGCGATAAAAGGCAAGATCATCGCCATTGGTAATCTCAAGACTGTCACCGCAATCCACGCTCAAAAACACACCGCCAGTCCATTGACGGCACATTGAGCAATGGCATGCCCCCATCTCATTATTTACAGGCTTCGCCGAAAAGCGCACCGAGCCACACAGGCAGCGACCTTCCAACTTAGCACTATCAGACATTTTCAATCCTCACATTTAATGCAGGCTAATTAATTGGTTTTGGCCTTTTCATCGCCGGGCAGCACATAATCTGTCGCTTCCCACGGGGATAAGAAGTCAAAATTGCGGAACTCCTGACGCAGCTCAACCGGCTCATAAACCACGCGCTTGACCTGATCATCATAACGCACTTCAACAAAACCGGTCAGCGGGAAATCCTTGCGCAGCGGATGCCCTTCAAAACCATAATCGGTCAGAATACGACGCAGATCCGGATGACCGGAAAACAGAATGCCATACATGTCATATGCTTCACGCTCATACCATAATGCACCGGCATAAACACCGGTTACAGACGGCACAGACGCATCCTCATCCGTGATAACACGAACACGCATACGCAAGTTAAGGCGCGGCGACAGCAACTGATATACAACATCAAAACGGTTGGCGCGGCTCGGATAATCCACACCGCTGATATCCGTCAGATTAACAAACTGACACTGCACATCATCACGCAGAAATGTCAGCACTGAAACAATCTGCGATGCCGGCACGGTAATGCTCAGCTCACCATAACGCAGCGCCGAATCTTCAATCTTCGATCCAAGGCTTTCCGTCAGATAGGCCGCGAGTTCGTTGAGAGCTTCCTCATTCATCTTTGCAGGCCCCCTTAACGCTCAATTGTACCGGTGCGGCGGATTTTCTTCTGCAGCATCAAAATGCCGTAAAGAAGCGCCTCTGCGGTGGGCGGGCAACCCGGCACATAAATATCCACCGGCACCACACGGTCACAACCGCGCACAACAGAATAGGAATAATGATAATAACCGCCGCCATTGGCGCAGGATCCCATCGAGATCACATAGCGCGGCTCCGGCATCTGGTCATACACCTTACGCAGAGCGGGTGCCATTTTATTGGTCAGCGTACCGGCCACAATCATCACATCCGACTGGCGCGGGGAAGCGCGCGGTGCAATACCAAACCGCTCAGCATCATAGCGCGGCATGGAAATATGCATCATTTCCACCGCACAGCAGGCCAGACCAAAGGTCATCCACATCAGCGAGCCGGTGCGCGCCCAGGTAATCAGCGCATCCGCGGAAGTAACAATAAAACCCTTATCGGAAAGCTCATTGTTAAGCTCGCCGAAAAAGGCATCATCCGAACCGATTGGCTTGCCGGTATTAGGATCAATAATGCCCTTTGGACGGGGAGCAATCAGCGTCCCGCCCGTATTGGCACCAGAGGAAATTTTATTCGGGTCAGAGGTCAATCCCATTCGAGGGCTCCCTTCTTCCACTCATAGATGAAGCCGATGGTCAACACACCTAGGAAGACCATCATGGACCAGAAGCCGAACATACCGACAGAACCGAAAGATACTGCCCACGGGAACAGGAAGGCGACTTCAAGGTCAAAGATGATGAAAAGAATGGATACCAGATAAAAACGTACGTCGAATTTCATACGCGCATCGTCAAATGCGTTAAATCCGCACTCATATGCAGAGAGTTTCTCTGGATCCGGCTGTCTGTATGCGACCAGGAACGGCGCTACCAGCAACGCAATTCCGATCACCATTGCCACGCCAATAAAAATGACGATAGGCAGATAGGAACTTAAAAGCTCGTTCATTATCCTATTTCCGGCTTCAAGATGTAAAGTTGTGCACTACATAAGCCATTTGACGGCTACAGCCATGTGACACATTGCGCCTTACATACAATCTCGCCCAAACAGCTTCAAATGGCGTGCCGTGCGAATATAGTCGTTCGTGTGGGGACGGTTATCGCAGTCAACCCGATTGCGCAAGTCTTTATAGTGCATGACTGCCATGCGCTCACATGGTTATGATTAATAAAAACCACTTATTAATAAGTTTTCCGGCCTGCAAAACCACACAGAAAAACGCATTCTCAATGCAGACACAGTGCAAAATCAGATTCTCCGAAACCTGATCCGCACGCAAACGCCTTCACTATTATACAAAAAGAATCAAAAAAAGCACCGCGCATCATGAAGCAGCCTGCGCATATTCTCTACAGATTGCGCTTTCATCACATATAACAGGCAAAATTATCAGATACCAAGCACCCTCCCGATGATTAGGATGCCGATATCAAAATTCATCCGCTGAACATGAATAACCGCATCCGCTTTTGCATACAAATACAGGCAAAATTCTCAGGAGTTATTACCAGCTCCGAAACCGGTTAAATCATCACAGGAAAAATAAAAAGCGGGAGCGCCACTCTCTCAAACTAAATTTTAAAGAGAAAGTGGCGCGAGTGACGGGGCTCGAACCCGCGACCTCCGGCGTGACAGGCCGGCACTCTAACCAACTGAGCTACACCCGCGCATTGCTTACAGGAAGCGAATTGGTATGTATCGCGATTCCTTTTTAAAATCAAAGGGTTTTAAAAAGTTTTTTACAGCCTGAATAAAATTCTTTTCAGTAAATATTTCAGGAAAAATACAAGGAAGATAAAAGCGGGAGCGCCACTTTCCCAAAACGAAATTTTAAAGAGAAAGTGGCGCGAGTGACGGGGCTCGAACCCGCGACCTCCGGCGTGACAGGCCGGCACTCTAACCAACTGAGCTACACCCGCGCATTGATCAGATATGGTCTGCAATCAGACCTTTTATCCTATCCTGAAACGCTGCTGCGTTCAGGAAACCGGCTCTTGTTCCGGTATGGGCGCTGTCTAATGTGTTCACAGAGAACTGTCAAGCGAGCTTTTAAAAGTTTTTCACATAATATCCGGAACAACCCTACGAAAAATAATATACCGCACTTTATATATAAGGGCGACATATAAGAATAACGCACTGAGTGGTTCGTGCCCGTTTTTCCATGCCTTTCACGGCACATCAAAAGCATGGGGGCCATCCATAGCACAACGCACCGGCCAAGCCCTGCTGAATGAGTGATTCACAAACGCTTTTTTCAAACACAGTTTAAGCGTCTGAATTCAAAGAATCATATTTTGATAAGGGCTAAACACCCCATCAGCGCCATATGCAGATAATTTAATTCACAAATCTGATTTATTTTTGTTTTTTGCTCTTGCACTCAGAGCAAGAATTCCTTAAACGAGCCTCACAGCCGCTTCGAAAGCGAGCGGGCGATTAGCTCAGTTGGTAGAGCGCTTCGTTTACACCGAAGATGTCGGGAGTTCGAGTCTCTCATCGCCCACCATTTTTTTAAAGGCTTTGTATCCGGCCTTATAAAAAATGATTTCAGGCAGTTTTACCGCTTCGAAAGCAAGCGGGCGATTAGCTCAGTTGGTAGAGCGCTTCGTTTACACCGAAGATGTCGGGAGTTCGAGTCTCTCATCGCCCACCATCCCACCTTCTCACGGCTACTATATATAGTATTAACGATTAATCACGCCTACGTACGGGCATCTTTCGCGCATGATATTTCCCGCGGGCGGAATCACCTCTCCTTCCTCTACACTGATCCGGCCAATTGCGTGAAAAAAAGAATCACACATCCGGCTTTCTCCTGTGTTGTAAAGCGGAGAATTTTCTAAAAACAAAAAAGTTTCCGCCCCCAAACCGCTCATATCTTATATGATCGGGGCAAGAATCAATATGAGTGGCGGCATAATTTCCGCCGCCCTATGCGTGTTTTTTCCCTTTCTTTCCCCGTGTCATTTCAGGGCTGTGTATAGCGGGTAAAAATCTTTATCAAACACCATAGGTATTGACGAAAAATTCATAACATATACCATATATAGTGCTTCTGACGCATTTTCGATTCTGTATAAAACAGCACCGAAAAGAGGAGAAACAGCATGATCAGGCGCCCCATGCAAAGCTCTCATTGCATTCAATGCTCTGGTCTTTTTTACAGGAATTCAGGCTTTCTGATTTCCTGTACGGAATTTGGTGCCTGTTTAACAAAAACAAGCGCCGGAATATTGAAGACGGGAAAAGATGCGTGAGGCAGATGTGCTGGTCAGGCGTTTCACACTGCAAGCTGGTCAGGCGTTTCACACTGCAAAATGCATCTTAAAGGCTACAGGAATCAGATCATGAGCAAGGTCAGAGCTGCTTTTCAATCATTCGGGAAACACGCAGTATCCTGTTCAGCCATCCGCCCTGCAGCGGCAATCTCTGCTTCATGTGCATTATTGCGGGCAGATCATCCGCCCGCGGCGAATCTGCGGCCGATGGCGCTGTACGACCAGCCCTGATCGGCTGTTTCGCAGAGCGACCGCTCCGTAAAAGGGCATATCCGTCCTTTAGTGCCCTTAATAGTTATACAGTTTTTCAAGTTCGAAATGCGTTTTGCGGTTTGCCGCAATTTTCACATCGAAGTTTCAAGTGCGGCTTGCCGGGCTGTTTCAAGTGCGGCTTTGCCGAGCAATTTAAAGTGCGGCTTTGCCGGCTGGGCTTTCAGAACAGCCGCGCGGATCAGCGCAAAATACAAAGGCGATTTAAAGATTCGGGTTTGAACTCAGCCTGCCGGCTCTCTGAAAACAAAAGCCGGGCCAAGCTGGAAAGATAACAGGGTAGCGCCACAATCAGGGTTTTGAGGGCACAACGCTCCGAAACCGATAAGTGCCAAACAGGCACGACATCAATATCTGCGCCTTGTGCGTCAGAAATCACAGCGCCCGGGCTGTAAAGCGAAGGGGTGCGAGATCAGCCGGTGCCGCAAGGCGCTGAATGAAAAGGCGCCAGCCGGCGTAACAAATAACGCATCGTCAGATGCAATTTATAAAGCACTGCAAAGTGCTCCGCATGACGCCCTTACGGGCAAGCAGCCCCGCTGCGATGTCTGCATTCAAGGCCATTATGGCCATGATTACAGGCATTTAACACATAGAAGGCCACAGATGTGCAGCACTGCAAATCTGGCCGCTTAAGAAATGAGGAAGCCGATGTCCATTACCGTTTACAGCAAGCCAGCCTGCGTTCAGTGCACCGCCACCTATCGCGCTCTGGAGCGCCAGGGGATCGATTTCAATATTATTGATATTTCTGCAGATGCGGAAGGTCTCGATACTGTAAAGCGTCTTGGTTATATGCAGGTGCCGGTTGTGGTTGCAGGTGATACCCATTGGGCGGGTTTCCGTCCGGATATGATCAGCGCCCTGTCCTGATCAGCCGCAAGGGATAATGATCAAAAGAGCCTGTAATTCAGGTTTTGCTCTGCCGGTTGCCCGTTTTCTTTAAAAATAGCGGGCAGCTGGTGAACAAGCTGATCAGATTATCCGCACACCACACGCCTCTTTATATAAAACCATCAGTGATCATCGTTTGGTGCCTGTCCTTCCAAAACGATAATATGCCAAAGCCGCATAGCGGCGCTGCATTTATATCAGGACGATCTTATATATTGAGGAAGTGTTCGTGTTTGAGTGTTTCACCGGTGATGTTGCGAAAGGGAAAAGGCAATGAGCCTGCTCGTCTATTTTTCTAGCGGCACGCAGAACACGCATCGTTTTATCACCAAGACAGGCCTGCCTGCCTTGCGTATTCCGTGCAGCATGAAAGCTGATTTATTGCAGGTAACGCAGCCTTTTGTTTTGGTGGTGGCCACTTATGCCGGCGGTGACGGCCGCGGGGCTGTGGCCAAGCCGGTGATCCGTTTTCTCAATGACAGTGCCAACCGCTCATTGATTCGCGGCGTTATTGCCAGCGGCAACCGCAATTTTGGTGCCACTTATTGCCTTGCCGGCAATGTAATTGCAGAAAAATGTCAGGTGCCGTTTCTCTATCGCTATGAGCTTGCCGGCACGGAAGATGATGTCATGAATGTGCGCACCGGCCTGCAAAAATTCTGGGCTGCGGCCTGAAGCCTGCAGCCGCCAGAAGGGCATGGCAAAAATAAATGGCAGGTTTGATAAACCATAATGCCAAACCGCTAATATTATGAACAGGGCTGACAGGGAATAATACATCCCGCCTCACGCCCCGAAGGAATGAATTGGAAAAAACCGTGGCGACTCTTGAGCTTGAACGCACAGAAAAGAACAACAATCTCGGTTCAAACAACGGGAGTTCTAAAAAGGACACTCCGGCAATGGACTATCATGCACTGAATGCCATGCTGAATCTGTTCGGCCCCAATGGTGAGATCCAGTTTGACATGGATCGCAAGGCCGTCCGTCAGTATTTTCTGCAGCATGTGAACCAGAATACTGTATTTTTCCATAATCTGGAGGAAAAACTCGATTATCTGGTCACCCAGAATTATTATGAAAAAGAGGTTCTGGATCAGTATTCCTTTGAATTCGTGCAAGAGCTCTTCAACCTTGCCTATAAAAAGAAATTTCGCTTCCCGACCTTTCTTGGCGCCTTCAAATATTACACAAGCTATACGCTGAAGACATTTGACGGTTTGCGCTATCTGGAACGCTATGAAGATCGTGTCTGTATGGTGGCGCTGGCACTGGCACGCGGCAATGAGGCGCTTGCCATATCCATTATGGAAGAAGTGCTGTCCGGCCGTTTCCAGCCTGCAACGCCAACCTTCCTCAATGCCGGCAAAAAACAGCGCGGCGAGCTGGTTTCCTGCTTCCTGCTGCGCATGGAAGATAATATGGAATCGATCGGCCGCTCGATCAATTCGGCGCTGCAGCTTTCCAAGCGCGGCGGCGGCGTGGCTTTCTCGCTCACCAATATCCGCGAGCATGGCGCGCCGATCAAAATGATCGAGAACCAGTCTTCCGGTATTATTCCAATCATGAAACTGCTGGAAGATGCATTTTCCTATGCGAACCAGCTTGGCGCGCGTCAGGGCGCGGGTGCGGTTTATCTCAATGCGCACCATCCTGATATTATGCGCTTTCTCGACACAAAGCGCGAAAATGCCGATGAGAAAATCCGCATCAAAACCCTGTCTCTCGGCGTGGTAATTCCGGATATCACCTTTGAACTGGCCAAAAATGACGAGGATATGTATCTGTTCTCGCCCTATGATGTGGAGCGCGTCTATGGTGTGCCTTTCACAGAGATTTCCGTCACTGAAAAATACCGCGAAATGGTTGATGACGGCCGTATCCGCAAACAGAAAATCAAGGCGCGCGCCTTCTTCCAGACATTGGCGGAAATCCAGTTTGAATCCGGCTATCCGTATATTATGTTTGAGGATACGGTGAATGCTGCCAATCCTATTGCCGGCCGCATCACCATGAGCAATCTGTGCTCGGAGATTTTGCAGGTCAGTGAAGCCAGCATCTATAAAGATGATCTGAATTACGAACATATCGGCAAGGATATTTCCTGCAATCTCGGCTCGCTCAATATTGCGATGACTATGGATTCTCCCGATTTCGGCAAAACTGTTGAGACGGCCATTCGTGCATTGACCGCCGTTTCCGATATGAGCAAGATCAATTCTGTGCCCTCCATTGTCCGCGGCAATGATGAGAGCCATGCCATTGGCCTGGGGCAGATGAATTTGCATGGCTATCTGGCACGGGAGCGGATTTTCTACGGCAGCAGTGAGGGTATTGATTTTACCAATATCTATTTCTACACCGTCACTTATCACGCCATCAAAGCTTCCAATAATATTGCCAGGGAGCGCAAAACAAGCTTTGTCGGCTTTGAAGATTCCAAATATGCCGATGGCAGCTATTTTGATAAATATACGGATAAGCTCTGGCAGCCGGAAACCGAGCGCGTGCGTGAACTGTTTGCCAAAGCGGGTATTGCCATTCCCACACAGGCCGACTGGGAGGAGTTGCGCAAATCCGTGATGAAATACGGTATGTATAACCGCAATCTGCAGGCTGTACCGCCAACCGGCTCGATCTCCTATATCAACAACTCGACCTCCTCGATCCATCCGATTGCGTCGAAAATTGAGATCCGCAAGGAAGGCAAGATCGGCCGTGTCTATTACCCTGCCCCGTTCATGACCAATGATAATCTTGAATATTATCAGGATGCCTATGAAATCGGCGCAGAAAAAATCATTGATACCTATGCCGCCGCAACCCAGCATGTTGATCAGGGATTATCGCTCACGCTGTTCTTCCGTGATACTGCCACCACGCGCGATATCAACAAGGCACAGATCTATGCATGGCGCAAAGGTATCAAGACAATCTATTATATCCGTCTGCGCCAGATGGCTCTGGAAGGCACGCAGGTTGAAGGCTGCGTTTCCTGTACCCTGTAACACGTTTTATTTTCCCCCGCGCCGTCTGCCCTGCGGCAGGCGGCCTGTATCACAAATTCAGAGCATGCTATGAACGCCCAACCAAAACTGATCTGCGCCACCAAGGCTGTTAACTGGAACCGTATTGAGGATGATAAGGATCTGGAAGTATGGAACCGCCTGACCGGAAATTTCTGGTTGCCGGAAAAAGTTCCGCTGTCCAATGATATCCCGTCCTGGGGCACGCTGACACCGGCGGAAAAAACGCTGACAATCCGCGTTTTCACCGGCCTGACCCTGCTTGATACCATTCAGAATACTATTGGCTCCATCAGCCTGATGGCTGATGCAGTTACCCCGCATGAAGAGGCTGTCCTCTCTAATATCAGCTTTATGGAAGCGGTTCATGCGCGTTCCTATTCTTCAATTTTCTCCACACTCTGCTCCACACCGGATGTGGATGATGCCTATCGCTGGAGTGAAGAAAATCCGCATTTGCAGCACAAAGCCGCATTGATTGTGAATGAATATAAAGCTGATGATCCGCTGAAACGCAAAATCGCCAGTGTTTATCTGGAAAGCTTTCTGTTTTATTCCGGCTTTTATTTGCCAATGCATTGGTCAAGCCGCGCCAAACTCACCAATACAGCCGACCTTATCCGCCTGATCATCCGTGATGAGGCCGTGCATGGCTATTATATCGGCTATAAATATCAGGTTGCGCTGGAAAAAGAGAGCGAAGAGCGCAAACAGGAGCTGAAAGATTTTGCCTTCTCCATGCTGCTCGACCTCTATGATGTTGAAAGCAAATATACGGAAGCGCTTTATGACGGCACCGGCCTGACGGAAGATGTTAAAAAGTTCCTGCATTATAATGCGAACAAGGCATTGATGAATCTTGGCTATGAGCCGCTGTTCCCGAGCACTGTAACCAATGTCAATCCGGCGATTCTGTCTTCGCTTTCACCCAATGCGGATGAAAATCATGATTTCTTCTCCGGCTCTGGCTCCAGCTATGTTATTGGCAAGGCTGTGGCCACGGAAGATGATGACTGGGATTTCTGATCAAAGAAGCAGAGATTTTCTGCCGTAAATCAGTGCATAAACAAAACCCTCCGCCTGATCTGCGGAGGGTTTTTTAGTGTTGTGCCACGCTTTGTCACGCTGCCAATTTTTATTGGCTGTCAGTATAAGTCTTTATGAGCCCAAAATGTGCAACGGTTTTGCATGCTGTCATGCGAAAAACAACGAACCGCAACAGTTCATGGTTTTTGTAAAAAGCTGCAATGCTGCAACTGCACCCCAACAGTTATTCAATGCGATAAATATCTTATGAGCACTCCACATACCACCCCTGTCAAACCCGATTATCTTCATTTTGATCCCGCCACCCGCCATGTGCGGATTGATCCGCATAATCATCACTTTGTGCAAGATCCTTATGCTGCCTATACATGGCTGCACCACAATGCACGGGTATTTTTCTGGGAAGATTATGGCTTCTGGTGTTTTGCCGGTTACGACGATATCAACAAGCTGCTGCGTGACCGCCGCTTTGGCCGTGAAGAACCCGGCGGCTATCGCGCCAACGCCGCCAATCGTGAGCATCTGAAAGATTTTGACGGCGTTGAGCGTCACTCCATGCTGGAGCTGGAACCACCGGTGCATACCCGTTTGCGCACGCTCGTTAACCGCGCTTTTGTCTCCCGTCAGGTTGAGCGGCTGCGCCCGCGTATTGAAAAACTCAGCCATGAACTGATTGACGGTTTTGAACATCAGGGACATGTTGACCTGATGCCGGCCTATGCCACCCCCATTCCGGTGGTGGTAATTGCGGAAATGCTGGGTGTTCCCGTTGAAAATGCACCGCAATTGCTCGACTGGTCACATCGCATGGTCAATATGTATATGCACAATGCCACAAGGGAGGTGGAAGACAGCGCCAATCAGGCGGCGCGGGAATTTTCTGATTATTTGCGCGATTATGCCAATCAGCGCCGCAAAAATCCGGGGGATGATCTGTTAAGCCTGCTGCTTGCCGCAGAGGAAGACGGCGCCAAACTCTCGGAAGATGAGCTGATTACCACTTGTATCCTGTTGCTCAATGCCGGCCATGAGGCAACGGTTAACCAGACCGGTAATGCAGTTAAAACGATTCTGCAAAGCGGCCTCGATCACCGCAGCCTGTTTGCCACACCGCAGGCAACGGCTGCAACGGTTGAAGAGTGCCTGCGTTTTGATGCTCCGCTGCACATGTTCACCCGCTATGCCTATGAAGAGGCCGAAATTGCAGAAGGCGTTACCCTTAAAGCCGGTGAGCAGCTGGGCTTGCTGCTTGGTTGCGGCAACCGTGATTATCAGGCTTTTGAGCAGGCAGAACGTTTCTGGCCAGAGCGGAATGATCAGAAAAATGTAACATTTGGCGCCGGCATTCATTTCTGCATTGGCGCGCCGCTGGCACGTCTGGAAATGCAGGTTTCATTGGCAACCCTGTTCAAGCGTCTGCCCAATATCCGCTTTGCCGAGCCGCCGCACTATAGTGATACCTATCACTTCCACGGCATGAAAACGCTGAAACTGGAATGGTGAATTAAAAATGCCGCGCTTTTATAAAAGCGCGGCATTTTTCAATATGCGGTCTTTTGCAATACAAAGCCGTTTATCGCAATAAAACAGTTGCAAATATTTGTTTTATCGCAACAGGCACGCAAGCCCATCAGGCGATTTTTGCAAGAGCCTGTTCAATATCGGCAATAATATCATCTGCATCTTCAATGCCGATTGACAGACGCACCACTTCAGGCCCTGCTCCGGCAGCAATTTTCTGCTCATCCGTCAACTGACGATGCGTGGTTGATGCCGGATGAATCACCAGCGAACGGGTATCGCCAATATTGGCCAGCAGCGAGAACATCTCCAGCGAATTGGCAAATATCTTGCCTGCCTCATAACCACCTTTAAGACCGAAAGTGAAAACAGCACCGCCACCTTTGGGCGCATATTTCTGCTGCAATGCGTGATATTTATCCGTTGGCAATGCGGAATAACGCACCCAGGAAACTTTCTCATGTTGTTCCAGCCACCGGGCGACTTTGAGCGCATTATCACAATGGCGCTGCATACGCAGCGGCAGGGTTTCGATACCGGTGAGAATCTGGAACGCATTGAAAGGTGAAAGTGCCGGACCAAAATCACGCAGCCCCAATGTGCGCGCGGCAATGGCAAAGGCAATATTGCCAAATGTCTTATGCAGCTGTGCTCCTGCATATTCAGGGCGCGGCTCACTCAGCATCGGATAATTGCCGGATTTTGACCAGTCGAATGTGCCGCCATCAACCAATATGCCGCCCATGGAATTACCGTGGCCGCCGATAAATTTGGTCAGCGAATGCACAACAATATCCGCGCCATGCTCAATCGGGCGGATCAGATAGGGCGAGGCCAGCGTATTATCAACAATCAGCGGCAAGCCATGTTTATGGGCAATGGCGGCAATTGCCGCAATATCAACCACGATGCCGCCCGGATTGGCCAGGCTTTCAATAAATATGGCGCGGGTCTTATCATCAATCTGATTTTCAAAGCTGGCAAGATCATCCACATCGCCCCAGCGCACTTCCCAGCCAAAAGATTTAAACGCATTGCCGAACTGGTTGATTGAGCCGCCATAAAGCTTGTTTGCAGCAATAAAATTATCACCCGTGCGCAGAAGATTGTGAAAAACCAGCAATTGCGCGGCATGGCCGGATGCTGTGGCAACAGCCGCAGTACCACCCTCAAGGGCTGCCACACGCTCCTCCAGAACCGCGGTGGTCGGGTTGGTCAGACGGGTATAGATATTGCCGAAAGCCTGCAGGCCGAAAAGGGCCGCAGCATGGTCAACATCATCAAAAACATAAGAAGCGGTTTGATAAATCGGCGTTGTGCGTGCACCGGTGGTCGGATCTGGTTTTGCGCCTGCGTGAATGGCAAGTGTATCAAAACCAGGGCTGCGCTTAGACATTCTCTGCTCCCAAACTAGAAAATTTGGCTCAGGTTAGAATGTTACTTCTGGCTAAGCAAAGAAAAAATTCCGTTTATACCGATAATATGCGCAAATAATTACCCTTTTAAAAACAGGATATATCATAACAAGCAAAAGGCAGGTCAGCTTGTGCTGCGCAATGCTGCCTGCCTTATCTGCCCGTGATGCAGGTTATTTGCCAATCAGGCGCTGGTGCTGCTGTTTGGTGCAAAGATTATGCACAACCTGCAATCCGGCTTCACGCGCTTTTGCCTCGGCCACCGGATGGCTGATTTCAAGCTGCAGCCACAAAATATCCGGCCTGTGAGGCAATGTTAAAATCTCATCCACAATGGCAGGTACAGCCTCAGATGTGCGGAATACATCCACCATATCAATTTTCTGCGGAATATCCGACAGTGAGGCATAAACCGCTTGCCCGAGAATTTTCTTGCCCGCCTGCCCGGGATTAACCGGAATAACCTGATAACCATGCGCCAGCAAATATTGCATCACACCATAGCTTGGCCGCTCCTCTCTGGGAGAGGCTCCCACAAGAGCAATTACCTTTGTTTTTTGCAAAATGGATTTGATTTCACTGTCATTCATCAGGGCACCCGTTCATTTTTATGCTTTGGTTATTATATAGGGCAATTTCTTTCCGTTAAAAGCAAGCACAATCCAAACGCATAGCCGATACGCCTGTAAAGAAGCGATAAAAACAGCGGCAAAAGGCGGTATTTTATACGGTAATATAATACCATAATTTTAAATTATTGATTTTAAATGATAATTTTTAAAGAAATCAAAAATACCACGCTTGACGCCCTGCCAAAGACACTGTAATGCAATGCCGCAAGCCTGCCTGCATATGCATATCAGGGCTTACCTGTTCTTTTCATTCATTTGAGGGGAACACAAGCAACAAAAAACGCCTTGGTTCAGAATTTTCTGAGCACTAAGGATTATTCCAAGGATTGACTTCAATGGCAACTTTTTCCCAGAAGCCGGCAGAAGTGGTAAAAAAATGGATCCTGATCGACGCTGAAGGCGTTGTTCTTGGTCGTCTCGCCACTCAGGTCGCCAATATTCTGCGCGGTAAGAACAAACCAACCTTTACACCGCATGTTGACGACGGTGACAATGTTATCATCATCAATGCCGATAAGGTTGTTCTGACCGGCAAGAAATATACCGACAAGAAATATTACTGGCACACCGGCCATCCGGGCGGTATCAAAGAGCGCACAGCCCGCCAGATCCTCGAAGGCCGTTTTCCGGAACGTGTTGTCGAGAAAGCAATTGAACGCATGGTTCCGCGTGGCCCTCTCGGCCGCCGCCAGATGAAAAACCTGCGCGTTTATGCAGGCGCTGAACATCATCATGAAGCACAGCAGCCAGAAGTCCTCGACATCGGCGCTCTGAACAGCAAAAATAAGAGGAACGCATAATGGCTGAGCAGCTCAACTCGCTTGAAGAACTTGGCACAGTTGCAGCAGCCGCTGCCCCTGAAGCTCCGGTTCACGTACAGAAAATCGACGCTCTGGGTCGCTCCTATGCAACCGGCAAGCGTAAAGATGCAATTGCACGCGTCTGGGTAAAGCCAGGCACCGGCAAGATTGTTGTGAACGGTAAAGAGTTCAACGCATATTTTGCCCGTCCGGTTCTGCAGATGATTCTGCAGCAGCCAATCGTTGCAGCAAACCGCGCCGGTCAGTTTGACATTATTGCAACTGTTGCTGGCGGCGGTCTGTCCGGTCAGGCTGGTGCGGTTCGTCACGGCATTTCAAAAGCCCTGACCTATTACGAACCTGCCCTGCGCGCTGTTCTGAAAAAAGGCGGCTTCCTGACACGCGACAGCCGCGTTGTAGAACGTAAGAAATACGGTAAGGCGAAAGCCCGTCGTTCTTTCCAGTTCTCCAAGCGCTAATCGCGCTCTGGGGCCTAGTTCTCCAAGCGCTAATCGCGCTCTGGGGCCTAGTTCTCCAAGCGCTAATCGCGCTCTGGGGCCTCGTTCTCCAAGCGCTAATCTTTTATCGCTTACAAACGACAAAAAAGCGGATCTTCGGATCCGCTTTTTTATTTTCTGCGACAGCATGGCCGGTATTTATTACCGCTTGTCCTGATAAGGTCACGCCTGTGTTTTCTCATCCGCAATTCAGCTTAGCAGGATTTTTTAAATATATGGCGGCAATCAGCTTTACGCTCCGGCAACTGGACTTGCAGGAAATGGCGCAGGCTTCCCGTATTCATCGGGCATCATTTGATGATCGTCTGCCATGGCTCAAAGGACTGCACACACCGCAAGAAGATCAATGGTTTTATGAAAACTGTATCTTTCCGCAATGTGAGGTCTGGGCGGCCTTTGCACCGGAAATGGCCGGCATTATTGCTTTTAAACAAGGCTGGATAGAACAGCTCTATATTCTGCCCGGGTTTCAAGGGCATGGCATCGGCTCAGCCCTGCTCAAACAGGCGCTGAACCGTTTTTCACATCTGCAATTATGGACCTTTCAGCGCAATATGCAGGCGCGGAAATTTTATGAAAAGCATAATTTCATTGCCGTTGAAACAAGTGACGGCAGCCGCAACGAGGAAAAGGAACCGGATATGCGTTATGAATACAAAATTCCGGCTCCTGATTTTAAATAAATTCACCCCTTCCAGGCGCGCAAACTCTTCCGGTTAATCTCCAATTGCCGTGCAGCTGTCTGGCCGTAATAACCGGCAGCCAGTCCGCTAATCCAATCCCCATAATCAGGATTGGGAAGAATTATGAATTTAGAGCCAAACTTATTGCGGTCTTGCGCAACCTGCATGCGGCGTTCGCTATTATTTTTGCCGTAATATTGGTTGCCAAAATCACTGAGATTATCGCCAATATAAACCACCACATCATAGCCTTCGGATTTAATCTTATCAAAACGCGCCTGCTTATCAGACTGGGTTGTGCGCAAAAGAACCGTCTCCCGCGATACTCCCGGAAAACCAAGCTTTTTAAGATTGCGTAATGTTGCCGCAAATGAAGTATCATCGCGGTTGGAAACATAAAAAATCCGGCCATTATGTGTATTCACATAGCGGGCAAAAGCCACAGCGCCATCAATGGCAACAGCCTGTTCTGCCGCCATCCAGCGTGCCCATGACGGTTTTGTAAAGGGGGCGCCCTGCTCCGCACGCCAGGCCGCATAGGCGGAATTGTCAATCATCGTTTCATCCAGATCAACAATAACTGCTTTTTTGCGCCCGGCAGATATGTTTGCTCTGTCAAATGCATGACGTGCGGCATTAAAAGCCTGATAGGCAAGCGCCCGATACTCACCCGATTGCTGCACCCAGTTCAGCCCGCGTACTGCCTGCTGTTCCAGTTCCCGCTGCGCCAGTTTCTGGTCTGTTGCACAACCTGCCATAAAAACGGCTAAACCTGAAAATATAAAAAATCGACGCAAAGTTTTTTTCATCTTATCCCCTCAGATAAACAAAAACTTATCTGCGAGTAAAAAGACAAATTTCACAACCGCAATTTTGCGCCCGATAATCCTGCGCTAATCAGCCGGCAAAACGCCAGACACAAATCATCATTAAGCGCTCGCATCAACCATTGCAGTTCTTGCCTGTGGCAGGCATTATTAAAATTGCGATGCCAGAAAGCAGACCAGAAAATTATACCTGACAGAATGAATCAACTGCTTTAGAGATTGATTCATCAATAACCTGTAACCATATGAATTCTATTCATTAAGGCAAAATTCAAATGAAACCGAAAATCTTTATTGACGGCGAGCATGGCACAACGGGTCTGCAGATCCGCACACGTCTTGCCGGACGCACTGATCTGGAAATCCTGTCTATTCCGGAAGAAGAGCGACGCAATAAGGATCTGCGCGCTGAATTGCTGCGCGCGGCAGATATTGCCATTCTCTGCCTGCCCGATGATGCCTCGCGCGAGGCGGCAGCCTTGCTAGAAGGCCATAAGACCCGCATCATTGACACATCAACCGCGCACCGCACCCATGCCGATTGGGTCTATGGTTTTGCCGAGCTGGAGCCCATGCAGGCGCAACGCATTCGTGAGGCGCGGCTGGTGGCCAATCCGGGCTGTTATCCGACCGGCGCCATCTCCCTCATCCGCCCGCTGCGTGATGCAGGGCTGCTGAACAGCGATTATCCTGTCACCGTCAATGCTGTTTCCGGCTATACCGGCGGCGGTAAACAGATGATTGCCCGGATGGAAGATGCAACCCATCCCGAGCATATGGCGGAAAATCATTTTCTCTATGGTTTGTCACTCAAGCACAAACATCTGCCGGAAATGAAGCTTTACGGCAGGCTTGATCATGCGCCGATTTTTGCGCCAAGTGTCGGGCGCTTCCCCCAGGGCATGATTGTGCAGGTGCCGCTTTATCTTGGCCTTCTCAACGGCAAACCGACACTGCATGAGGTTCATCAGGCATTGGCTGCGCATTATTCCGGCCAGAAGATTGTGCGCGTTGTGCCGCTGGAAGAGAGTGCCGCGCTACCGCTTATTGATGCCGAATTGCTGGCCGGCACCGATGGCATGAATCTCTGTGTTTTTGGCTCTGAGGAGAGCGGACAGGTTAATCTCGTCGCGGTTCTGGATAATCTTGGCAAAGGTGCGTCCGGCGCTGCGGTGCAAAATATGAACCTGATGCTGGGGCTCAGCTAAGCGCAGATGCAGCAGTTGCAAATGACCCTACCGGATTTTCCGGCACATTGGCAGCTTGATTCTGCAACATTGCTAGCTGACACCAATTCCAGCCATATCTGGAAAGCAACAATCACCGGAGATGAAAACACTCCGGTGATTGTGAAAATACTCAAACCCGCAGGCCATGAAGAACTGCGCGGTGCTTATTATCTGCAAGAACGAAACGGTCTCGGAGCTATCCGGCTCCATGACCTCCACCTTGAACCAGCCATGATGCTGATGGAATATGCCGGCAACTACGACCTTCAAGCGCATCTTGATGCTGGCCATGATATGCAGGCAATCCGTATAACTGCTGATGTGCTCCGTGACTTGCACCGCCCTTCCGGTCAGACACTGCCCGCTCAGTTACAGCCTTTGCGCAAACATTTCAGAAGCCTGTTCGATCTGGCCGGGGTGGTGCATAGCATTTACGCAGATGCCGCAAAGCTGGCACTACATTTGCTCGATCAGCCGCATGAGGTAATTGCCCTGCATGGCGATCTGCATCATGAAAATATCATCCGCGGCACACGTGGCTGGCTGGCCATTGATTCGCACGGGTTATGCGGCGATGCGGCTTTTGACTGCGCCAATCTGTTTTATAACCCGCTTGACCGCGATGATCTGTGCCTTGATGGCCGCAGGGCTTTGGCCATGGCCGAGATTTTCTCAGAAACTACCGGCAAGCCTGCTTCCTATATTCTCGATTATGCCTTTTGCTATGGTTGTCTTTCTGCCGCATGGCACCACGAGGACGCCAATGCGAAAGACGAAGCAAGAGAACTGAAAATAGCATCAGCTTTACGTAAATTACGTTTTGAAGCCTATCCATAAAAAAGCCCGCATATTGCGAGCTTTTATGTTTTAAACACTACATACGGCATAAGCGCCTTTACAGCCGCGCCAATGAGCGACAGCAAAGCTTAGCACCACCAGCGCAAAACCCTGATGCAACAGACCCCATTGGATCGGCACCATGGAGAGAAGTGTTATAATACCAATAACCGCCTGCAACAGCATAAGCCCCGCAAGCACCAGAGCGCGGCGGGCATGGGTTGTGCCGGCGGCATGGCGCTGTGTCTGCACCACATGTAAAACAGCCAGCACCAGCACCGTATAAGCAAACATACGATGGATAAACTGCACGGTCTTAGGATTTTCAAACAGGTTGCGCCATAATGGCTGATGCGTAAACATATCTGCCGGAATAATTGCACCATCCATCAGCGGCCATGTATTATAGGTCAATCCGGCATGAAGCCCGGCCACCAGCCCGCCGAGATAAATCTGCACCAGCACGGCAAAAACCAGCCATCCGGCAAAACGCTGGATATTCTTTTGGGCTGGTTGCTGCGTATATTCCGCAAGACCGCGCGCCACATAAAGAACGGCAGTCATAATAATACAGGCCATGGTAAGATGCACAGCCAGACGATATTGGCTGACCGAGGTTAAAACACTTAAACCTGATGCCACCATCCACCAGCCGATTGCCCCTTGCAGGCCGCCCAGCGCCAGAATGGCAAGCATTCGCGCTTTCAACCCGCCTTGCAAGCGACCGGTTGCCCAGAAAAAAATCAACGGGATTGCCACCAGAAAACCAACAAAACGCGCCAGTAAACGATGCGCCCATTCCCACCAGAAAATGAACCGGAATTCTTCCAGCGACATGCCTTTATTAATCTGCTGATATTGCGGGATCTGGCGGTATTTATCAAATTCTTCCAGCCATTGTGCATGGTTAAGCGGCGGAATAACCCCGTGGATTGGTTTCCACTCGGTAATAGACAAGCCGGAACCGGTCATACGGGTGGCGCCGCCCACCATAACAATGGTGATCAAGACTATAAAAACAGCGTAAAGCCACCAGCGCACCAGTTTGCGGTTTTTATCCTGCATGGCAAATGCAGCCTGATTTGCAGATGCGGCATAATCCGTCATCATGATAAACTCCGCCTATGTGATAAAAATGATATCTGCGATACATGCCGCATGCAGGTGGTGAAAACAAGGTAACCCCCGCGCGACAAGCAGCCGCGACCATTCAATTTTCTGTGGCTGCGTGCCTGATGCAAGAATAGCACAATTTAAGGTTCAGTTTCACAACAGCTTGTTGTAAGACGACAAAGACGGAGGAAAATATGCCTGTACGCCTGAAAAAACTGATCGGAACCGTGTTGCTTGTCATTCTGATTGCGGTTTATGCCCTGCTGGCTACAATTATTGCCGTGGCGCATCTTGGACAAAGCTCCGTATGGGTGCAGCTTGCCTATTTCTTTTTTACCGGCTTTTTATGGATTTTGCCCGCTATGTATCTGTTATGGTGGATGGTGCAGCCACCTAAAGCCCGCTAAGCCATGTTTCGTGTTACATGTTACAATGCAATAGAAGATGCACTGCCGCTATGGCAGCATGAAGCTGTTGTGCATGGTGTGGCGCAATCCGCATTATGGATCAAACACTGGCAAAAGACCGTTAATCAGGATTGTATTGTTCTGGCGTTGTTTATTGATGAGCAACCTGCCTTGCTGTTGCCGCTTGAAATTGTGTGGCATAAACGCAAAAAGATTGCCCGTTTTACCGGCGGTTCCCATGCTAATTGCAATTTTCCGGTATTGTTTACACCCCGTGCAGAGGCAATTGACCAAACACATATTGAGGCCCTGATAAACTGCCTTAAACAACAGCGGCCTGATATTGCATTGCTCTCCCTCACCCGGCAGATAACCAACTGGGCTGGCTTTGACAATCCGCTTATGGCTTTGAAGCACCAGCGTAATCCCAACCCTGCGCTTATCGCCTCCCTGCCCGATAATTTTGATGCGGTTCTGGCGCGCAGCAACCCTGCACGCAAACGCAAGAAACACCGCCAGCATGGCCGCCGTTATGATGAGGCCGGCTCATGGCGCATTTATACAGCACAAGGTGAAGCGGAAAATATTGCAGCATTTGATGCATTTTACGCCATGAAAAGCGAACGCTTTGCCATGCAGGGCATAGATAACAGTTTTGCTGAAGATAAGGTGCAGGATTTTTTTCGCCGGTTATTTGCCGACCCGCAAAATGAGAAAAACCGGCAATACCGCCTGCAAGTGCTGGAAGTGGCAGAAAAACCGCGTGCTATAACCGGCTGCGCCTATTGGCAAGGTGTGCCGGATGCGCAAGGCCGCATACAGCGCGGCCTCACTGTGGAATTTGGCGCTTTTGCCAATGATGATCTGGTAACGGCAAGCCCCGGCGAGTTTTTATTTTATGAGATGATCACCGCGGCCATTGCTGAAAAACTTGATTATTTCAGCTTCGGCATCGGTGAGGAAAAATACAAGCGTGACTGGTGCGATATTGAACAGGCGCTTTATGACAGCCACATCGCCTTGCGTTTTAGCGGGCAGATAAACGCCGCACTCAGCCGGATACGCTCAGAACTCATCTATCGCATTAAAAACAATCCGCATCTGTGGGGATTGGCCAAAAAACTGCGCCGGAAGCTGCGCCGCAAATCCTGATAAGGTCTTTGATGTTTCAGGATCGCGGGCGGTTCAGGATTGCGGCACCATCAGAATGATCACATCTTCCTGCCCTTCTTCATGCAAGGCCAGTGCGGTTTGCGCCACATCCTGATTTTCACTGTCAAAAACATTCATGATGAACACAGTCTCATCACTATCAAGATTAAGCACCTGTTTCGCAGTTGCCGCACCGGTTTCCACCAGCACAAAATCATAGGCCGTTTCCAGCGCCTCAAATATCACCGGCAAACGCTCGGCCAAAGCCATTGCCTCACGCGGATCGCAATGACCTGCAGGGATCACATCGGCTTCAGAATAAAGATCGTGATGTATAACATCGGTAAATTGTTTGACACTTAACAGAAGATCAGTAATGCCGGCCGGCTTGCGGCCATCCAGCATAGCTGTGCTCACTGCGCCGGTGCCTGTAAGATCGACCAGCAATACGCGCAGGCTGCGATCTGCCAGTTCGCGCAAGAGATGCACACTGCCAACAGAGCCGGAATCCCCCTCCGGTGAAATCAGCACGATACGGCGGCGCTCCTGCAACATGAGGCGGCTGGCAATTGTGGCAATGCCGTTGGGCGCATAAAGATCATCCGCAGCCTCAACTGCCTGACCGGACGGCTCCGCAACTGTGCTATGTGTATAGCTGTCATAAATACGCTGGATCGTCTCAATATCAATATCGGCACGTTTCATCTGGTGCTCACTTGTTTCAGGAGTATCGGCAAACGGCATTTTATCAGCACTAACCGCCTCAGCCGGCTGTGCCGGCTTTTCCGCATTATCCGGCTTTGCACTACCTGATATATCATATATATCATTTCGGGCAAGAGACGGGCTCTGCGCGGCAATTTCATCGTCATCGCCCCAGATTGATCTGGCTCTGGCCGGTGCCGCAGGCACGAATGCGCGGCCGCTGAACAACTCACGCAGCAACACAAAAACCGACAAAAACAACAAGCCGCCAGCAAAACTCATGCCAACCATTGGCAAAACTTTGGGAAAATACGGCGCTGCGGCCACACGGGCGGGTGAAAAAATACGGGCATCTGCCGGCTGATTTGCACGATCCTCAACACTGGAGGCCTCACGAAAACGCGCCAGATAGGATTGCAGCAAATCACGTTGGGCTGCCGCTTCGCGTTCCAATGCGCGCAGTTCCACTTCCTGACTGCCGGCCTGCGCGGCCTGTGCCTTCAGGCGGTTCAGCTCACGATTTTGCTCTTCCTCACGGTTGCGGGCAGCAATCACCTCATTATCAAGGCTTTTAAGAACTGTATTGCCTTCCTGGCGGATTTGCCGATCAATATCGGCCAATTGCGCCCGCAGCGCCTGCAGCCGCGGATGTCCGTCCAGCAGGGTTGTGGACAGATTGGCAATCTCGGCCATCAGGGCACCGCGCCGCTCATTAAGCTGCATCATAATGCCTGACGACATCACATCCGGCAAGCTGTTGACCGGCACACCATTTTTAAGCGCCGTACGGATGCTCTCCGCCTTGGCTTCACTGGCCGCACGCTCAGCTCTTATCCGGGACAATTCAGCAGAAATATCTGACATTTGCTGCGTGGCAAGCGAAGTATTATTGCTGGTATTGAGCAAATCGCTCGTTGCACGAAAATCGGCAACCTTTGTTTCCGCTTCACGTACCTTTTTTGTCAGCCGCTCAATTTCCGGTGCAAGCCAGTTGGCGGCTTCACCGGTCAGCTGGCGCTTGGCAGCAGCCTGTGCGGCAATATATTCATCGGCAATTTTGTTGGCGACATCAGCCGCTGTTTGCGGATTTTTTGCAACAAATTCCACCACAATCACGCGTGATCCGGCAACATTATAAACCTGCAAATTCTCACGCATCCGCGTAAGCACCTGATCAATTGCCGGAATTGTGCGCGGATCAGGGCGCAAACCAAGGGCAACCAATATCTGTTTTACCGGCGACATGGTTTTGGGATGGAATTCCGCATCATCCACCAGTTTAAGATCATCGGCAACTTTGGAAAGAATCTGCGTTGAGCCAATCAGCTCCACCTGACTTTTCACCGCCTCAGGATCAAGCAATGGCCGGTCAGCCTCGGATACACCATTGGGGCGGGTAAAAACCGTCTCCCGCATTTCAATAAGTATGCGCGCTTCAGAACGGTAATAAGGCGTCAGAAGCTGCGCCACACCCCATGCGGCCACAGCAAACAGCAAAGCGCCCAGAAAAATGAACACCCAATTGCGTTTCAGCGCGCCAAACAACGCCCCGATATCAATATCCGTATTTTCAGCCTCAGCGCGCATGAATAAACTGACCCCAATATTCCAGACCCTGACAATATGGTAAATCAGTAAGGTAACCAGAGAGTTAAATAATAAATTTCTCCCCTGTAGCTTATCGCCCCCTCGCCGCTCTATATAACCGCGCTGTAAAACAGCCTTGCAGATCTGCCGGCGTTAAAAGCAATGGTATCTGAAATTGCAATAAATCAGGCTAGAACAAGATTATATATTATAAAATACGCATATTAATGCGCAGTTTTTTTTAACAAAGCGATGCATCTGCCGGTCATTCTTTACGTCATGTTAACCCTAACAATTCAATAATTCCTTCAAACGGGATAGCAAAAACATCATCTGTTTCAGGATGATGTTTATATCCGGCATATGCGGCAGGCGGCCGCACGCGCCGGATAAGCGGATAAGGAATCAAGCAGAATGAAAACACGTGTTTTTATGGCAGCTTTGGGTGTTGCCTGTCTGACATTGGCGGGTTGCTCCGGCTATCGTCCTGCTCCGCCTGCCTTTCATGAGGCGCTTAACCAGCCTTATATTCTTGGTTCCGGCGATCAGTTGCGCATCACGGTTTTTGAGCAGGCCGGCCTGAGCAACACCTATTCTGTTGATCAATCCGGCTATATCGCCTTCCCTTTGGTGGGCAGCCTGCCTGCGCGCGGCAAAACCGTTAAGCAGCTTGAGGCAAGTATTGCTGCCAAGCTGCGCTCCGGTTATATCCGCAATCCTGATGTCAGCGTGGAAGTGGCGCGTTACCGCCCGGTCTTCATCATGGGTGAAGTTGGCGGCGCGGGGCAATATTCCTATGTGCCCGGCATGACAGCCCAGACCGCTATTGCCGCTTCCGGCGGCTTCACCCCGCGCGCCAATCAGGAAAGCGTGGATATCACCCGCCAGATCAACGGCAAAATCTTTACCGGACGGGTGCGTATTACCGATCCAATCCTGCCGGGGGATACGATTTATGTTCGTGAGCGGCTGTTCTGATCCGCTTTCTTATATGGTTCCGGACAAATTTATGTACCGGAACCGCTATGATCATTTGTTTTTCGCATAATCCTGAACAATTCTCATAATTTTTCAGGATCTATTTCAAATCATCTGCGGGGCAATTGTGCAGCAACAAAGCTTGCGGATTATTCATTGCTTTCGCGCCCCAGTCGGCGGCGTGTTTCGTCATATCCGCGATCTGGCCGCCATGCAGAATGCCGCCGGCCATCAGGTGGGCGTGATTTGCGAATTATGTGAGGATGGCGCATTGGAGCGGCAGCAATTTACATCCATGCTGCCGGATCTTGCTCTTGGCCTGCACCGTTTTCCTATAGCCCGTCAAATCGGGCTTGGCGATATCAGCGCCCTATTGGCCACAAGACGGCTGCTTGCCTCACTCAAACCGGATATTGTGCACGGCCACGGCGCCAAAGGCGGCACCTATGCCCGCATCGGTACCCGCCTTGCCGGCAAACAGAAACAGCGCCAATATATCAAAAGCTTTTACTCCCCCCATGGCGGCAGCCTGCATTATGATGCCGGCACCCTAGCGGGAAAAGTCATGTTTACGGCAGAACGCTTTCAGGAAAACCTGACCAGCGGTCTGATTTTTATCTCCGCCTATGAGCAAAAAACCTATCTCAGCAAGGTCGGGCTTCCCCGCTGCCGCACAGCTATTATCCGCAACGGCATAAGCGAAGAAGAATTTGCACCGGTTGCACCTGCACCGGATGCAGCTGATTTTCTCTTTACCGGCACAATGCGCGATCTGAAAGGGCCGGATCTTTTTATTCAGGCGCTGGCCAAGCTGCATATAAGCCAGAAAGCACAGGGATTAACACCGGCAACGGCTGCAATAGTGGGAGATGGCGCACAAAAACAGGCCTGTATCACATTGGCTGCACAGCTTGGTCTTGCAGAGAATATTCGCTTTTATCCGGCAATGCCGGTGCGTGAGGCATTGGCATTTGGTAAAATTTTTGTTCTGCCGTCGCGTGCAGAATCCCTGCCCTATATTGTGCTGGAAGTGCTGGCTGCACAACGCAATGTTATTGCCACCAATGTGGGCGGGCTTGCAGAAATATTCGGCCATGCCAATAAGGCGCTGTGCGAGCCGGATGCAGGCTCACTTGCCCTTGCCATGCAGGCAGCATTGAGTGACCCGGCCCGCTTTCACCGGCTTATGCCCAATCAGACAGACTTGCGCAAAAAATTCAGCCGGGAAGCCATGGCTCATGCAACAGAGAAGTTTTATCGCAGCGGATAAACCTCTCCGGCAGCTTTAAAACAATTTTGTTACAAAATTTAATTATCGCCATAACATCTTTATGAGCTATAATAGTAAAACATGAAAATCATGGGATTCCGGATAATATATTTACGTTCCGGCAACCAAGAAATATGAAATCAGCCCTATAAATGGCTGAAACTCCCTATTTTTTGCAAATAATAAGAAATTCACAACTCTCATAACGGATAGTTTGCTGATGTTTTCTTATAAGCAACAGCTTTAATGATGCCGGTAAGCCAATGACTGAGAAAAAACACACAAGAAATCTTGACAGGAAGATTTTGCAAAAACCTTCCTCTGAAAACGCACATTTTGCCTCTGGTGAAAAGGTTACACTAAGCCCGCTTGCGCTGCAGGTTGCAGACCATTACCGGAGCGAGAGTATTTCTCCCGCTTTATTCACCGGTCTCATGCGGCTGTGGGAATTTGTGCTGGTCGTATTTTGCGGCATGGCCGTTTATCTTGGCTATGTCGGCCTGCATAGTGTGCATTTAACCGAATATGTGCTGGCCAATCTTCTGGCTGCAACGGTTTATGTGGTTTTTGCGCAATTCATCTCCGGCTATCGCCCTTCAACCTTGCGCAAGCCTTTGCGTTATATCAGCCGCCTGCTGGTTGCATGGGCGGCGGTTTTTGCGGTGATGGCCATAACGGCCTTTTTGCTCAAGATTTCGGCAATCTATTCCCGCATCTGGTTCAGTAGTTTTGCGATTATCGGTTTTATCGCCCTCACCATATCGCGTCTGCTTGCCGCCCGCCTGATGCGCCTGCTTGCCCGCAGCGGCCGCATGGAGCGCCGCGCTGTTATTGTCGGCGGCGGCAAAAATGCTGAAGACCTGATTCTCGCTCTCAAAGAGCAGCCGGATAATGACATCCGCATATGCGGCATTTTCGATGATCGTGGTGACCGGCGCTCACCGCCGATTGTGGCCGGCTATCCCAAACTTGGCAATATTTCCGAACTTATTGAATTTGCACGCATTGCCCATATTGATATGCTCATTGTTTCTCTGCCTGTTACAGCGGAAGAGCGTGTGCTGACGCTGATGCAGAAATTATGGGTGCTGCCGGTGGATATCCGTCTTTCCGCCCTTGCCGCCAATATGCGTCTTAGCCCGCGCACCTATTCCTATATCGGTTCTGTGCCGATGCTGGATATTCTTGATAAGCCGATCAATGATTGGGATGCTATCGCAAAACGTATTTTTGATATTGTCTTCAGCCTGCTCGGCATTGTGCTGTTTTCGCCATTAATGCTGATAACCGCCATTGCCATCAAGCTGGACAGCAAGGGCCCTGTTATCTTCAAACAAAAGCGCCATGGCTTTAATAATGAAGTTATTAATGTCTGGAAATTCCGCTCCATGTATAGCGATCAGTGCGACCCGACTGCCAGACTGGCTGTTACCAAAAATGACAAGCGTGTTACCCGTGTCGGACGTTTTATCCGCAAAACATCGATTGATGAATTGCCGCAATTTTTCAATGTTTTAGGCGGCAGTCTTTCCCTTGTGGGGCCGCGCCCGCATGCAGTCAGCGCCAATTCCAACAATATGCTCTATAATGACGTTGTTGATGGCTATTTTGCCCGCCACAAAGTCAAGCCCGGCGTTACCGGATGGGCGCAGATCAATGGCTGGCGCGGTGAGATTGACAAGCCGGAAAAGATTGTCATGCGCACGGAATACGATCTCAGCTATATTGAAAACTGGTCTTTATGGCTTGATCTCAAAATTCTGTTTCTCACCCCTGTGCGTTTGTTGAACACGGAAAATGCCTATTGATTATGCCGGTTAAAAACGCTGCGATCTCCACGGCATCCGCACATATAAGTCCTGCTGCCTTTGACCGGCAGCGGGCTTTGGTGCAATTGATTGTGCGTTTTTCGCTGGCAAGCGGGGTGTTTTTCAGCGGTTTTGTGCTGTTTGAGCCCGGGCCTTATGAAATTCTTATGCTCGGACTGATAAGCATTTGGGCATTATTCGGCTTGCGGCTAAGCACCTATGCACTAACTCTGTTATTGCTGTTTACGCTGTTCAATATTGGCGGTGTTCTGTCTGTCTTCCAGATGGCTGATCTTAAAAAAGCACCGCTTTATATTGCGATATCCTATTTTCTGGCTTTAACCAGTGTTTTTTTCACGGCTGTTATTGAGAGTGACTGGCGCAGATTGCAGCCGCTCTTCTCCGGCTATATGGCCGCAGCGGTTCTCACCAGCCTGCTTGGCATTGCCGGCTATTTCAGCCTCATTCCCGCTTCAGACCTGTTCACGCTTTATGGCCGTGCCAAGGGTGCTTTTCAGGATCCCAATGTTTTTGCGCCCTTTCTGATCCTGCCGCTCACCTGGTGCATCTATCAGGTCTTTACCCGTCCGTTTTCAGGTGCCCTGTTCTATTGGCTTTTGCTGCCTGTTTTATCACTCGGGGTATTATTATCGTTTTCACGTGCCGGATGGGGCATGTTTGCCCTGTCGTTGCTGCTGGTGCCGGCCTTGTTGTTTTTGCGCAGCAACAGCACGCAATTTCGCGGAAAAATTTTGCTGATCAGCATTGGTGCATTACTCGTATTGGCCATTATTCTTTTTATCGCCCTGCAAATTCCGCAAATTGCCGATCTCTTCGCGCAGCGCGCCCGCCTTGAGCAGGATTATGACAGTGCACGCAACGGGCGCTTTGCCCGCCACTGGCTGGGTTTTCTGCTGGCAATGGAAAAGCCATTTGGCATCGGCCCGCTTGAGTTTGGCCCCATGTTTGGCGAGGATACCCATAATATCTGGCTAAAGGCCTTGCTTGATTATGGCTGGCTTGGCTTTATCGCCTTTTTCATCCTGATTGTTTTAACGCTTGCCTTCGGCTTTCGCCTGATGTTCCGCCAAAGGCCGTGGCAGCCTTATCTTTTATGCAGTTATATTGCCCTTCTCGGCCATATCATGATCGGCAATGTGATTGATATTGATCACTGGCGTCATTTTTATCTTATCATCGGCATCATCTGGGGCTGCGCCGGCCTGGAGCACCGTTACCAACGCCGTCAGCGCCGCCAGATAAGATAAAACACCGCATCATATTTTTTACTCGACATCATGCGGAACCCTGACATCTGCCTGTGCGTTTCTTCCTATATCAAACAAGGGAGGAAACTATGCTGCGAGCCGGTATTTTGTGGATGATGGGCGTGCCGATTTTTGTTGTGCTGCTGATCTGGTATTTTTTCTTCTAGCCCATTGCCGGATTAAACGGCACCTCTCAGCACTCCTGTTACAGCGCACGCGCCCTATTTACAGCTCACGCGCCTTTTGAGCGCGTAAGCTTTTGCATTGTCAACTTGAAGCCTGTGCCCGGCAAGCGCTGAAAATATCCAGCTTATTATCATAGACCGAGGTTTTTACCCCCATCAAACCAAGCACTGTATGAAACAGATTATCATGTGAGGCCGGCTTGTCCGTCAGGCTGCTGATACAGGCCGCTGTCAGGCCGTCTTGTTTCAGAAAATCCGGAGCAAACCAGCTGATAAACGGTATATAGGTCTGCTCACGCGGCGCCAGAAAATATGGCATGGCATGCAGATAAAGCCCCTTTTCACCGAGCGACTCCCCGTGATCGGACATATAGATCATAGAAGACGCAAACTCATTTTCCCTCGATTTCAGAAGATCAATCACTTCGGCCAGAATTTTATCCGTATAAAGGATTGAATTATCATAGGCATTGACAATTTCCTCGTGGGTGCAATCTGCAAAATTGGATGTGCGGCAGGCTGGCTTGAAAACCTCCTGATCCTGCGGATAGCGCCGGTAATAGGCAGGGCCATGGCTGCCAAGCATATGTAATACCACCACCGTATTTGTGGTAAAACCATCAAGGCGGGATGCAAGTGTATCGACCAGAACCTGATCGTAGCACTCCCCGCCCTCGCAATTCGGATTACCGGCCTGATGCTGGCTGAGATCAATATATTCCATACGATCAGCAACACGTTTGCTGCCGGTATTATTCTCTATCCAAAGGGTTTGAATGCCGGCATGTTTGAGCACATCCATCAGGTTTTCTGACTGGCGAAACTTGCTGCTGCTATATTCCGTGCGCGGAAAAGGCGAAAACATGCAAGGCACGGAAACTGCGGTTTCTGTGCCGCAACTGGATGTATCGGAAAAATTAAACACGCCACGCTCACGCACCAGCGGATTGGTATCGCGCTCATAACCGTTAAAATTATAATTCTGGCCGCGCGCTGTCTCCCCTACCACAATCACCGTCAAACGCTTTTTAGCGCCGCCGCCGGCATTATAGGGATGAAGCTGCACAGCATCGGTGCCAAGCGGTGCGGCCACATAATTGCGCTCCATATTCGCGCGCACAAAATAGCGGATTGTGCTGCTGATCGGCGCAAGCGGATTAAGACGGCCGACAATCTCTTCCTTCTTCTCACGGAACATGGAAGAAAAAGTGCCAAAATTACTCAACGTCAATATAAGACCAAGCAACAGGCTGCCGCTGATCACCAATGTGTTAACCCACAATTTTTGCAAGAAAGGGCGATGTTTGATACGCACCAGACCAATCAGCAGGGATGGCACAATTGCAAAGAGCAAAACATAAAGAACAAATTGCCCGGTTATAAGATGTCCGGATTCTGCCTGTGTTGTTGTGGCGGCATTCTCAATCATATTTGGCGTAATAATAATACCAAAATGATCAATGAAATAAGCAGATACTGAAGAGACAATGATAAAGAATATCAGTGCCGGCTTCATCAGATAAGGCGCGGAAAATAAAACAGTCAGGCTGAATGTGAGAAGCAGCATAACCACAATGAGAATAGCCGTATTCAGGATATCCCCTGATAAGTAATTAAAAATAAAAGAAAAAACAGTCCTGTTAAAAAGTGCGACTATATATATCGAAACAATAAGGCATAATAGATTACTGCTTACGGAAATTTTTTTGAACTTCATCGTTCACCTGATGCGATATTTAAAACGCATATCTTGATCAAAAATATCAAGATATAATGTGTTTTATATTTGTTTTCAGCAAAAATGCAGTTTACTGCACGCACAAAACAACAAAACCTGTCAAAGTTTCAGACAAGCCCCTTACATTTTCAGAACAGAAAATTTGTCTGCGCCATTCAGCGCAATACTTGTTTCTGGACAAAATTATGACCATGAATAAATTTTCCGCCCACCAAGCTAAAAAAATGCCATAAAGATATTTGGCAGACAACAATAAAAGCCCTTGCCATATCGGGCGGCACAAGAGCTATAATATCATATGTAAAAGCCGTTGATATTCAGCGTAAAACACCGGCTCTGCCTGTATTTTGTCAATCACAGCCAATATGGCTCAGACTTTATGGAGAGGAGTGCTGCGATGATTACCGGACCACAATGCAAAGCAGCCCGCGCGCTGATTGAGCTGAGCAGGGAAAGACTTTCCTCTTTCTCCGGCATCAGTGTGGAGATTATTCAAAATTTTGAACGCAAGCTCAGCACGCCGGATGCTGCGGTTCTTGCAGCACTGGAACAAGCTCTTGCGCGCGCCGGTGCCGTTCTTATACCGGAAAATGGCGGCGGCATTGGTGTGCGGCTCAAATTCCCCCGCTCCGAAGCGCGGCGCATCTCCACGCTGGAGAGCGAGGGCGGCATTGCGGCCTATGATGAAGTGCCGTGATTGCCTGCCGCAACAGAGGCATTTTTCCGGCCATTCTGAAAAAGACGCAGAAACAATAATTAGGAAGCACTATTTGGTATCAAGCGCGGCTGTTGACAGGATAGAAAACAGAACCAGAACTGTAAACCGGCATTAAAGCTGTGATAATTCTATATCTAGCTAAGCTATTGTTTTCATGGTCGGAACGGCGGGATTCGAACCCACGACCCCTTGACCCCCAGTCAAGTGCGCTACCTGGCTGCGCTACGTTCCGAATACATGAACCCCTAGAATATAAAGGCTTTTTTGGCAAGCCCCATTTTACGGTGAAAAGAATATATGAAACACAAATGCCATGGTGAAACTGCCCCAAATGTAAACAGCCGCACAAAGCCCCATAATGTTTCTTTATTTAGCGACATCAGAAATGCTTGCATTGACCGGAGGTACCGGCATCCCAATCATAAACAGCAGTGCGCCGGATAATATAGGCTGTAATTATCTGGCTTTTTTCTTGCGATACAAATTTTCATCGGCGCCGGACATAACTTCCTTAAATGACTGTTTTGGCTTAAGCACTATTTTGCCGATCGTTAATGCAAGGCCATGTGGCACAGACGGCTGCTTTTGCTGAAACATACTCCCGGCGGTTTTATTCAGCCGTTCTTTGATCTGGCTGATATCAATATTCTCTGATTTAGGTATGAATGCACAAAATTCATCGCCACCAATACGCGCTATCAGACTATCTTCCGGCAATTCTTTTACCAAGGCTCCAGCAACTGCAATTACCGCATCATCACCAACAATATGACCATATTGATCATTGATCATCTTCAGATAATCAATATCAGCCAAAATGAACCAGCCGCGTACACCGGCGGAACTTACTGTATCAAATTGTTCAATAAAGCTGCGCCTGTTGAGAAGCCCGGTCAAAGGATCAACACTGGCTATGCGTGCCAGCTCATTGGCGCGGCGGATTGCCTTGCGATAAGCATGCTCAAGCCTTTCAAGACTGGCAAACCAGAACAGACAAATAGGCGTGGCAATCAAAAATGGTAATATAAGCCTGAGAACAATAGTTATTGCATCAGACCTTACGCCGGTGATCACTCTCACACCCGTGGATATCAGGACGGATATCACAACTGCACACACAACAACAATTACAGTGCGCCTCAATACAAATCTGGTAAAAAACCGCACCAACTCCGCCCCGTTTTAAACACATCTCCTGATAGCGGATCTATATTCCATATTTTTTAAATAAACTATAATCTGTGCACAACCAATCTCAACAATCGGGCTTTGTCTGTTCAAAAAAATCTCTCAAAACCAGCCCATTGCCATTATTTTGTCAGCTCCTGAATTCTCTTTGATGCCGCTGCAAATCCATCAAGAGGCACATTAAATTTAAACTCCTGACCATCCAACGATTTGGTCGATATAATTAAAGCCTTGCCTTTATACATCGCATCGCTCTGCGCTACATCAAAATTGACCGGAACAAGGCAACCCGCCGGCATACAAGTGGAAAATGCGCTTTTTACCCCTGCCTTGTTTTCATCAACCTGAAACAGGGGGGCTGCCTTAAGATCAAGGCCAAAAGGTAATAAAAACGCACCGGCAAGGCCGCTTTTTGCCGGTGTGAATTCAGCCGTTAATGCGCGCCTTCCATTTTCATCAATCTGCTGTTGCAGCATGGTGCATACCACATTTTTTGCATCAGCATTTGTCACAACACGGCAGGAAACAGTCCAGTTAGAAAAAGTTTCTGTGAGTGTTGATGCCCCGCCAGGCAGAGTGGTTGCGGCTTGTACTGATGAAACAGAAAAACATGAGAACAGACTGCCCAAAGCAACAGTTGAGAATAATGCGTAATATTTAAAAGAATATATCAAATTCGCATTCCCTATCAAACATTACCGAACCAAAACTATGAAACGGTTGTGGATTTATAATTAAATAAAATAAATATTTATCGCGGCTTTGCAGTTCAATTTGAAATTGAACCATTTAAAAACCGATCAAAATTACAATTATCGCTTGCAAACATGAAACATTGCAAAAAAACATGAATATTATTGCAAAAGATACTGACATAATTATCAAGATTCATAGATTTAATTAATAATATTAAAATTTAATAATATTATATATTTTAGAAACTAAATTTTAAATATTAAGATTATAAATAAAATAATTTTATAAAAAATTATAAAATCTCACAATTTTACCACCCTCCCCCGTAAATACGGGATTGGTAGTCATATTCATCGTATTATTATATTTTATGCAAGATTGAATCCCCCGTATCAATCAAAGCATAAAGCCCGGGCATTTTTTGCCCGGGCCAAAACTGCCAGCACTTGTGATATTTATTAAAAGTTACACAGCATCGGGAGAACTCCAGATTCTTTTGCTGAGTGCCCTGTCATATTTTATATATTGATTCAGCTTTTCTACGCCTAAAACCTTTATTAAACCAGGCTTTTCTGAAAAAAGCGAAACACCCAGCCCCATGCTCTCCTGAGGCAAAGCGTACCCCATCAGTTGCAGAACAGTGGGAAAAACATCAAACATTGCAGCCTGCTTCGTCACAATTTGTGGCGTAATATCATCTGCCAGAATTGTGAAAAAATTTATTCTTTCATGCTGCTCCAACCTTGGCGTTGCTGAATTTTTCATGGCCAGATGATCACTCATAACAACCACAATTGTATTGTTTAGCAGACCAGTTTCTTTGAGTTTTTTTATAAAACTTTCAATGTGATATCCGGTACATTTAGCAGCATATAAAATTTTCTCAGTCTTTATCTCTCCCAAATCATCCAGACATGTCTGCGTTGGATACCCCTCTGGAAAATGTCCGCCGATTGTCATTAGCGTCAGCAAAAAAGGCTTATCCTGCCCTTGAAGATATTCAATCCGCTGCGTGGCATATTCCAATAAAGTATCATCATAGAGCCCCCAGCTATTATTATAACTCCCCACTTTGGCAATCATTTGCTCATAAGCACCTGTATGATGATAACCATGCTGGGTAAGGAAACGCTTCATTCCGGCAAAACCAAGACTTGAGCCATTCAAAAACTCGGTATTATAGCCATTTCTATTTGCAATATCGCTCAAACATACAGTTCCCGGCAGAAACGCTTTACGTGCCTCAAACCGGTTTCCCTTCATGAGTCCCAACGGCTGCAACGGCACACCACATTGCGATGATATCAATCCGGCAACTGTCCACCCGGTATTAGCAACCTGTCCGATACCTTTAATATGCATACCCTGAGAGGCAATATTTATCATTCCCTGAAAGAAATCAGACGACCCCTCCAATTCAGCAAAAGTCCATTCTGTACTTTCAGCATAAATCAATATAATATTTTTATTGTTTAGTTGCGGTGAGTTTTCACCATAAGCCGGCTGAATATAATATTGCATCAAAGCCGCATTATCTTCTTTATAAAAAATACTTCCCGCAAAATAAGTAAAAAATGGCGTCATGCAAAATATCGGCAGTGCCAATAAACGATCACACAACTTTATCCGATCATCATATCGCACCAAATACCCAAGAGAAAGCAAGATAATAGATGCAATAAACAAATATTTCACACTAATCCTGTAAATATTATCTTCTGCAGTATTCTCAACCCCCATTTCTATATGAAATAATATAGATCCAATATCAAACTGGCCAAAGGACTTCTCAAACCAGATATAGAACACCATACACAAAATAGGTATGGCAGACATTATAAATCTCACAGGTCTTTTATCTTTATTATTAGACGGAACATTAAAAGCGACCAGCAAAAAAGAAAATAAAATTCCCAATATCCACCAGCTTGGTCTCGGCAACTGAGCTGCTTGCCTTACAATATAGGCAAAAGAAAATGAAAGACTAAAAACAGAAAGTAATGATATATATGAATAATCTCTAATATTGCGGAGAATTTTTCTCATATGTCGCCCCAAGAAATTGATAAAAATTCAATTATCAATTCCCTCTATTCAAACAACGCGAAAAGCGACAACTCACATTCTAAGAACGACAATTATGACAAAAATGTTACAATTTTATTTCATGCGCAGATTGTGCGGAATTAAAAAATTTAATCTTTTAAACTAATTTATTTTACTTAAATAAAATGTAATTGAGCAATGAGTATTTATATTATATAAATAATAAACCAATTACATCTGCGGAAACCATTAAATCAGCACTACAAAATGCCTGAAGGTAAATCCCAGCTGATACAAAAAACCTCCCAGCGCAAAGCATGTATGAAATTTTAAGCTGGGTGTAATTGCTGCAATGAGGCTCAGAAAAATAAACGCAGCCGCCTGTATCGGATATTCCAGACCATATAATTCATAATGGCTCCAGCCCTTCAGCAAGGTATCGCCAATATCGGTCAGATAAAGCACTGCCAATAATCCAAAAAACCATCTTCTTCGTGAGATAAAATAATCCCGATAACCGCTATATTCCTCAATATTATCGGGAAATAATAATGTGCAGAGCATAAAATAAAGCCCTGCATAGAAAATCACGAATAAATATTTTTCAAATGTCCAGACCGGAACAGAGCGCAATCCGAATTCCATCCACCAGAAATGCACCACCGATAACAGCAGAAAGCCAACCCAGGCCAGATGAACAAGATAAATTTTGTGTTTATCCGGATGCTGGATAAAACGGGCGGCACCGGTCAGCAAACGCGAAATGCAAAGCCCCAATATAATACCAATAATCATCCGCACATGCGTAAAAGCCTCTGCCGGATGCGATACGGTTTCCAGAGCCTGTTGCATTGCCCCCCCCTTTTATACCTTTCATCAATAATCCGAGCGGGCTTTGCCAGACCCTTTTATTGCACAACAGCCAGTATTACATAGCCAAGCTGCATTAATCGGTATTAACAGGATGAGCAGATATTTACTTATCCGCTCATCTTCTTTTTATTGCACGTTTAAAGACAAAAAATAAACCTATTCTATTAAGAATACATCATTATAGCCAGCTATTCCCGCATAGATCCGGCAACGGATATTTATGCAAAAACAATATAGCAGCACTTCAAAAATTCGTGCAAAAGTTACAAGCTCTGCAAAATTCAACCTGCGGAAGCGGCGGTATTCACCTTCACCACAACCGACATGCCGGGCGCAAGGCGCTCTGCCTCCGGCTGGCCGGCATCAATAGCAATGCGCACCGGCAAACGTTGTGTTACCTTGATAAAATTACCACTCGCATTATCAGCCTTAAGCACGCTGAATTCAGAGCCTGTTGCCGGTGAGAACGCCTCAATATGGCCTGTCAATGATGCATGTTCCAGCGCATCAACCATGAACTGAACCGGCTGTCCTATCCTCATGCCATGAAGCTGGGTTTCCTTGAAATTGGCCACCACCCATTTTTTATCCGGAACCAGTGCCGTCAGCTGCGCCCCTATATTCACATATTGGCCGGGTTTTGCGCCAATTTCGCCCAATATACCATCCTGCGGCGCAAGAATTTTTGTATTACTCAGATCAATTTTTGCGAGATCAACCGCCGCTTCGGCGCTGGTTACCGCTGCCTCCAGCGAGTGACGGCGCACAATAATAGCCCGCACTTCCTGCCTATTCACATCCAGCGCAGCCTCGGCCTGACTGACAGCGCCTCGTGCCTGCTCCAGTACAGACAGGGACTGATCCTCATTGCTCTGGGTCATCACCCCGCTTTTGCGCAATGGAGTGACACGGTTATAATTGGCCTCAGCCACCACCAATGCAGCTTTGGCACTGTTGAGGGCTGCTTCTGCGGCGCGTGTTCGCGCTTCAGCCGAAAGCCGGTCCTGCTCAGAATTGGCCAGGGCTGCTTTCTGGGTTTCCAGCATGGCTTGCGCCTGTTTGAGCTTTTGCACATAGATACGGTCATCCAATGTAAACAGCACATCGCCTTTTTTAACATGCAGATAATCGCGCTGCGGCACTTGCTTGATATAACCACCAAGCTGCGGACTGATTATTGTAACCTGCCCGCGTATATAGGCATTTTCCGTCATCTCAACTGAAGAGCGGAACGGCGGCAATTGCCATGCATAAAGAATAAGCAAAACACCGCACAAGCCTATTGCAAAAATAACAAGATTGGCTGAATTACGAAAAATTTTTAGCATTTCCAGAGTGTTCCAAAAAACAAATCAACCATTAGCCGGCACAAAACTGCGCCTGCATAAAAAGTGCCGGCATGCCGCCAGAACCGGCAGCACCACACGGCGGCCAACCAGAATGGCCAGCGCGGTTGCAGCCAGTGCCGCCACCAGCAAAAACAAATCATTATAGGAAAGCACAGTTGCCTCCTGCATCACCTGCCGCCCCAGTAACGCCACCCCTTCGGCCTGCACATAAACCGGATCGGTTATGACCTTGGCCGTTGCGCCGGCAAGGGCGGCAATGCGCTGCGCCACCACCGGATCGCTAAGCACAATCTGATCGTAAAGCGCACGCAGATGAAATTGCTGCCGCCATGTTACGAAGCTGCCAAAAAGTGCCGAACCAAACAGTCCGCCCACACTTTGGGTAAAAATGAAAATCACAATAAAGCTGGTTATATAGGCAGGGCCGTTTTTCAGTGCGCTCATCAGCCCTGCGGCCATTGCCGGCGGCAAAAACAACGCCCCGCCAAAAGATATCATCGCCTGACTGAGATACATCATCTGCGGCCGTGTCAGATTATTGGCATGCCCGTCCATATATGCGCCGGTGATAATAAGCAGCAGGGCAATTGAATAAATATAAAATTCCCGCCCCGGGCGGATCACCATTGCGCAGATCATACCACCTGCCAGCGAAGCTATAATAAGTACCCAATAGAGGCCGGTGCTTTGTTCGTTATATATACCAAGCGCCTGAAACATCCCCGTTGCACCGGCAGTCTGCTCGGACAAAACCACACGAAAAACCAGCAACATACCGGCAAAAGTCAAGGTTTGGCGGCTTGTCAGCCAGCGAATATTGATCAGGGGATTTTCTCGGTTTATCTCAATAGCCGCAGCCAGTGCCAGCGCGCCAAAAGAAACAGCAAGGCAGATGCCGACCCACGGCGCTTCCAGCCACCAATATAGCCGCCCGACCACCAGCATCATTGCCAGAAGGCCAAAGCCGATCGCGATCAGCGGATAACTGATAAAATCCAGTTTTTCCAATACTTTTTCATGAGGAATGGGCGTGAGTTTCAGCGTATAGACTGTTGCAAAACATATCATCGCCAGGCCAATTTCCAGCATGTAAAGCTGTTTCCACAATCCCATATCCAGCAATGCGGGTGAGATAATCCGTGCCAGCGGCGCACCAAGTGTTGTGCCCGTTAAAGCCAGACACAGCCCCCAGCTCATCTTCTTGCTCGGCGGAAAAGCCTCAATCATATAGAAAAAGCCAAGTGTTGACATGGGCGATGCTGCAGCACCCGAAAAGAAGCGCACAATCAATGCTGAATTCAAATCATGAATAAACCAGTGCAGGGATGTGGCGATCACAAAGGTCAGAAGCCCAAGTTCGGTAAATTTGCGCAAGCCATATTGTGTGCGGATTTTCATCAAAAACAGGGTCAGGCTCACATTAGGCGCCATATAGGCTGCCAGCAGCCATGTGGTTTCAGCCGCAGTTGCACCAAGCCCGCCCTGCAATTGCGGAATATTAACGGCAACCATATTCATGCCGATACCCTGGGTAATCCACATCAAAAAAGATGCGGCAACAAAGGCTGCGGAGAGCAAAAACGGCTTGGCCGGCGGTAATGGCGCAGGAGCTGCGGGCGGCGTTTTTTCCGTGGGGGCTGCGGTTTCCTGCGGCGCTTCGCCCTGCACCCCCTCTTGCATTGCATTGTGTTTTTCCGGTTGCGCAACAGCCTGCCCCGCATCTGGTATAGTTTGCGGGGTGTGGTTCAGCTCTGCGTCACTATCATCCTTGGCGCCAATGCGCCCATCCGTTTTACCGGTTGTTTCTGCCATTCTTTTCCACTCAAAACACTGCTAACACCGGATATAATTGCAAAAAGCCGCCATCGCCCTGCAACCACACGCCCTAACTGATGGCATCCATATTTTTTAAAATGATGCGTAAAATACGCAGCCCCACATCCAGATCCTCCTCACCCAGCCCCTCAAGAATACGAATGCGCAAAACTTCAGCCACCTGCTGCAGTTCCGCAACCTGTTCATGGGCTGTTTCCGTGAGGCTGATATGCTTGGCGCGCCTGTCGCCCTCCACATGACTGCGAATAACAAGCCCTTGTTTTTCAAGCCCGTCCAGCAAACGCACCAATGTGGGGGTTTCAATCTCCAAAGCGGCGGCAAGCTCAGTCTGTGTCATGCATTGATGATTGGAGAGCAGAAATAATGCACGCGCCCGCGGCAATGTCATATCATGTTCTTTGGCAAATATATCAAACAGGCGGCGCAATTTGCGCCCCACCACTGACATATCTGTGAGCAAGTCCGCCCGTTTTCTGGCAATCATATGTTCCATAAGCACACAAATAAGTAGGATGCTAACAATTATTCGACCTATAAAATATTTTTTGTTTCATTACAATCAGCGGCTATTCATATAAACTGCGTCCACATGTTCAATTTTTTGTCATGAGGATAGAATGTCAGCCAAACTCAGATCTTTTATCAAATCAGCACCGGTAATTGCAGGGCTTATTATCAGCGGCGCCGGCGTCGCATCCGCGGCTGATACGGATATTCATGGCAACTGGATAGTTGAGCGTATTCAAGGCCACAGGATTAAGGGCGAAACCCGATCCACACTGGATATTGCTGATGACAATAAAATTTCCGGCACCGGCGGTTGCAATCGCTATATGGGCAGTATGGAAATCAAAGGCGATAGGATCAGGGTTTTACCGGCAGGTGCAACCATGATGGCCTGCCCGCCAGAAATAATGAAGCAGGATGCCCGTTTTCATGCAGCATTGCGGCTGGTGACCAGCTGGAAAATCAAACGCAATCATCTGATTCTGACAGATGCCCAAAACCGCGAGGTTTTGCGCCTGAAACGTGGCTGAATACACGTGAAAGCTAAAGGCAAATTGCCCTCGATGCATAAAAATGGCGGTAAAACCCGCCATTTTTGCGAAATACTATTTCAGAAAAATATGTCAGCGCACCTGATCAAGCAGGCGTTTGCATTCCAACAGGTCAAACAACGCCTCCTGCAATAATGTGCGGCTATCTTTATTCAGGCGTTTGGCATCCAGCCCCACCGGCCCCTCTTCATCCCCGCGCAAAAGGCCAAACAATTTGCGCCCGCCGGAAGACTGGCGCGGCGTTTCCGGATCATAATCTTCAATTGCGGCATTTTGCGCTGTAGCAGCCTGTTTTTGACGGGTTATCGCCTCAACGGCCGCCACATCGCCATTGCCGAGCGCGATGATAAATTGCGCATTATTTTCACGCAATAAACGCTGCACACCCTTGATTGTATAGCCCTGATCATACAGCAGATGACGTATGCCTTTCAGCAATTCCACATCATGAGGGCGATAATAACGCCGCCCGCCACCGCGTTTCATCGGCTTGATTTGTGTAAAGCGCGTCTCCCAGAAACGCAGCACATGTTGCGGCAAATCCAGATCATCTGCCACCTCACTGATCGTTTTAAACGCATCAGGACTTTTATTCATGCACTGCCCCTTTCCGGTTATAAAGGAGGATCACTCACACTCTATTATAAACAGCCGCACCCTCATCAGTCAGCCGTCATAATTCTGGGTTCATTGTTTTTTTCCAAACAAGAACTTACGCCCTATAGCCGTAAAATTAAGGATATATTCTGACAGCAACAGGGATTATGCGGCTTTCAGCCGGATAAAGTTCAGCAGAAGCAATGATTCTTGTTCTTGTAAAGCATAAGGCAAAACGCCTAAACTGTATAATAAATTACATAAAAAGGGATTTCAGCGCGATTTTTGCCATCGCAGCTGATAATATACAGTTTTCTGAAGCTGAGGCTGAAGAAACCCAATGTCAGGAATTAGAGCAGGAACAGCGCAGGCCTGTTATACAGGGCACGACCATTGAAAATGCAAGGCCAGCGCTGCCATGCTGTTTTAGCTTTCAAATATTCCGCCACAATATGATAAAACCGCAGACATAAAACAGGCAGCGAGCCCGCCTGCGCGCCAAATTTTTAAACCATAAAATCTCAAACCATATAGATCATGAACCGGCACCGGCTATCAATAAACCGGCGCCTTATTCATTATCAGGCAATATTTATCCTCAGGCAACAATCAGGCTTTGGCCTTTTTGCCCAGACGGGCAAGATGCTGATCCAAAATACGTTGCTTGAGCACATTGGATGCCTTGAAAGTTATAACCCTGCGCGGGAGGATCGGCACCTCCTCGCCGGTTTTAGGATTACGGCCAATGCGCTCATTCTTGTCGCGTACCTGAAAAGTAGCAAAAGATGAGAGCTTAACCGTTTCACCATTCACAATGGCATCACAGACTTCGTCAAGAATCATTTCAACAAGCGATGCGGATTCAGTGCGTGACAGCCCTACCTTGCGATAGACAGCTTCAGCCAGATCGGCACGCGTGACAGTCTTACCCCCCATGATGAACCTACTCGGCTAGCGTTAAAGGTGATAATCTCTTGTATGTGCAACAGGTTACACAGATGCAATGCCGATGGTCAAGCAGACTTTTGTCTTGTTTTGCTATTCTTTCGCCCTGTCAAACCGTTAAAAAGCTTTTTTACTCTTTACCAGCGCAGCAAAACCGCACCCCATGTAAAGCCACCCCCCATTGCCTCAAGCAAAATCAGATCGCCTTTTTTGATGCGCCCGTCCTGCACTGCTGTTGCCAACGCCAACGGAACAGAGGCTGCGGAAGTGTTGCCATGACGGTCAACCGTGATCACCACTTTATGTTCAGCAATATTCAATTTCTTGGCGGAGGCATCAATAATACGCTTATTGGCCTGATGCGGCACAAACCAGTCAATATCTTCTGCGGTCAGGCCGGTCGTGGCAAAAGATGCCTCAATCACATCAGTGATCATGCCCACGGCATGTTTAAACACTTCACGGCCTTCCATACGCAAATGGCCAACCGTCTGCGTGGTTGAGGGGCCACCATCCACATAGAGCTTTTCCCGATGGTCACCATCAGAGCGCAGATTTGCTGTCAATACACCGCGGTCGGATGTCAGGCCGTTGCCTTCAGCGGCTTCTAGAATAATTGCGCCTGCGCCATCGCCAAACAAAACACAGGTTGTACGGTCTTTCCAATCAAGGATACGGGAAAATGTTTCTGCACCAATCACCAGCACGCGCCGTGCCATGCCGCCGCGAATATACATATCTGCCGTGGTGACAGCATAGACAAAACCACTGCAAACGGCTTGCATATCAAAGGCAAAACCATGCCTCATGCCCAATGCATTCTGAATTTCGACCGCACTTGCAGGAAAAGTATGATTGGGCGTGGAAGTGGCAAGGATGATCAGATCAATATCGGCAGCAGTCAGGCCGGCATTATCCAGTGCCGCCTGCGCAGCCCTTGTGCCCAGTGAGACCGTGGTTTCACCCTCACCGGCAATATAACGCTGGCGGATGCCGGTGCGCTGAATGATCCATTCGTCCGATGTATCAACAACACCTTCCAGCTCGGCATTTTTTACAATACGTTCCGGTGTTGCCGCACCAATGCCTTTTACGACGGATCTGATCATCAACAATTTTCCTGTCTGACATATCGGCCAAGACCAGCGATTGGCTGCGCTGTTTATATTGCCGGATACATAGATTGAATCTTCATTTATAATACCAAAACATTGCGCATCATTCTAAATGCCTGATGTTTAAAATATTATATATTCTGTCAGTCATAACAAAACCCTACCGGTTCGGCGATAGCTGACAGAATAATCGCTTATATGAAAATCATATATGGCGAATTTTGGAACAGACACCACCTGCATTTGCAAGCCTCTATGCCGGTTCTTCCCTTATTTACACCGTGCGGATTGCCTCACCTATCACACGGTCCCGGCCTGTCTTTTCCTGTCTGGTCTTGCTTTGGGGTGCCGGCGGTGCCGTCAATAGCGGCACTGTCAATATTATAATGGCTGTAAAAAGCTGTCAGATCAGCCTCGATTTTCTGTAATAAGCTGTTGCGCACCATATCATAGCCAACCTCGATTGCCGAACAGACCCCTTCAGCATCCGCACCGCCATGGCTTTTGATAACCACGCCATTCAGCCCCAGAAATACACCGCCATTGACCTTGTTCGGATCCATCTTCTCACGCAGGCGGTCAAAAGCGCCTTTAGCAAAAATATAGCCAAGGCGTGCCATCCATGTACGGCTCATTGCAGCGCGCAAATAAGAGGCTATCTGTTTTGCCGTTCCTTCTGCGGTTTTCAGCGCGATATTGCCGGAAAAACCCTCCGTAACCACAACATCCACTGTACCCTTGCCAATATCATTACCCTCGACAAAACCGCTATATTCAAGCCCGGGCAATGGTGTGGCTTTCAGCGCCGCGCCGGCCTCCTTAATGGCATCAAGACCCTTCACCTCTTCCACGCCAATATTAAGAAGCCCCACGGTCGGGCGTTTGATTTCAAACAAGGCGCGCGCCATGCCGGCGCCCATAACCGAATAATCAATCAACTGGCGGGCATCTGCACCAATGCTTGCCCCCACATCCAGCACAATGCTTTCACCGCGTGCGGTTGGCCAGATTGCCGCAATGGCCGGGCGCTCTACATTGGCGATCATGCGCAGGCAGAATTTGGCCATAGCCATCAATGCGCCGGTATTACCGGCAGAGACGCACACATCCGCCTCGCCATTTTTAACAGCAGCGATTGCCTGCCACATGGTGGATTTGCCACGACCATTGCGCAGCGCCTGACTTGGCTTATCATCCATCTGCACAGCCATTTCACAGATATGCAGGACGGAAGCTGCTTTCAGCTTGGGAAATTTATCAAGAAAGGGCTCAACCTGCCCTGAAAGCCCGTAAAAAACAAATCGCATATCGGGGTGACGCTCCAGCGCGTTGGCTGCAGCCGGAATTACCACTTCGGGGCCGAAATCCCCGCCCATAGCGTCAATAGAAATTGTGACCACTTGATCGTCCTGTACCGGTCTGTTGCAAACCACAGCGGATTTGCCGAAAAAGTCTGCCTGCCGGCATGTTTTAAAAATATATATTCCGCAAGCCATACAGCCCGCAATGAATATATTCCTTGTTATAGAATTTGCAGTGCTGCCGCTTTTTTCTCAGCAACCTGCCCTTAAAGTGCGCAAAATAGCCTTTTTGCCTGCTCGCACAACTTTATTTTTATTTTCTATCTCATCAGCTTGCAGCTCACAAACCATGTTCTTGATTATAAAGCACTTTAAGCCTTCCGCCACCGCGCCGCAGCGCAGGCAGACAAAGGGCAAACAAAGATATCAGTTTTTATCGCGTAATTTTGCAAGGCCGGCAAAAGGCGAATCCGGACGAATAATTTCTGCCTCCCCCTCATGCTCATCTTCGATCATTTCAATATAATCTGCATCGCTTTTACGCGGATAAGGATCAATCGCCAGTTCAAAAAACTCCTCAGCAACCGCACCAAGATCAATCTTGTCTCCGGAAAAAGTCTCCGGCATATCCGGCCCTTCCGCGTCAATCAGCATTTCACCGCTTTCATCCACACGGATACGGGCAAGGCGCGAGTTCTCCGGAACAAAAACAGTGTCCACCTCCTGCGCAATCACCGCATCAACCGGCTCCAGCGTGGCCACACAAGCCTGCACAATCTGTGCATTAATATGGCCGCGCAATCTGATTCCGTCTTTTTTCCACGGTGTAATCAAAAAATCCGCCGCAAAAGACGCAACTGACAATAAGCCATGATTTTCAGCAAGCTGCATCAGCTCCCTGTCATTGGCCTCAAGTTTAACGCTAATGCCTTTTGGCGGCACATGCACCACCGAAACCGGAAACACCAATGCTGTTTTGTCCGGCACATTATGTTTTATCATGTCAGTTCCAGTTCTGTCTAACGGACATTTCAGCAATATCAGCCCGCAATTTAAGGGGTTAATAATACAATATTTATGATGCGCCTATATATATTTAGGATGCACCGGTATGTTTCGCAAAGAACTGCGCAATTTTCCGGCACTGTTTATTTCTTAATTTATCCAGCCCGATTTTATGAAAACACAAAACTGCCATCAAGGTAACTGCTATCCGGCTGTGCATGCAGATGATCGCGCATTTGCACAATATAAACAGCCAGATTATGGCTTTGCGGCCAGTTTTCGCCTGCTTCTGCCAGATCGGGGCGTATATTGCGGGTTAGCGCGGCAGCCAGAGCCTGTAAATTATCGCCATCCAGCCCCTCTTCATAGGCCAGCACGCGGCCATAATACATCCGCGCCAGCTTCTTCATCCGTTTGGGCACAGCCTGATCCCCGATACCCAGTTCACGCAGGGAATGATCCACATCCTTGAAGAATTCTTCAGCTATATCCTGTGCCAGCTGTTTCAGCGCCGGCTTTTCTGATTTCAGCCGGTGCATCAATAAAAAAACATGCAAGGACAGCATTTCATAACGGCCGATCGGGGTATCGGGCACAAAAAACGATGCATAAAGGAGCTTTTGTCGTGCTGCCGCCACGATTTTTTCATAAACGGACAATGTAATTGCTTCATTTACTCGGGATTTGCGCCTTAATAAATTAAGAATCATTATTTTACGCCCATGCTTTTGTTGCATCCGGATGCAAGGTGGTTTACCCAAGTTCATCAGGATACGGAAGTACCGTTGGGATTTTGGTTATGGAGATGTCGTCGTTGCAGCGTATTTTCGCAAAAAACCGCAGCAAAAGCTTGTTCGCCACAGGCGCAATCATGCTTTTTTCGCTCACGCTTGCCGGTTGCAATGCCGCAAGCACACTCAACCCTTCAGAAGTTTTTACTGAAGGGTACGTCCTAGATGAACAGGCGCTTGATTCTGTTCCTGTCGGTTCCAGCCGTGAGCAGGTTCTGCTGACGCTCGGCACACCGTCAACAACCGCCACATTCGATAATGAAGTCTTCTACTATATTTCGCAGAAGCGTTATCGTGTGGCACAATTCATGACGCCCAAAATCATCGACCGCCGCATTCTTGCTGTTTACTTCAACAAGAATGGCAAGGTTGAGAAAATCGCCCATTACGGCCTGCAGGATGGTAAAGTTTTTGATTTTATCTCCCGCACCACACCAACAGGCGGCAAGGATCAGAGCTTTATCGGCCAGCTTATTCAGGGTGTTGGCAAAATGCCGACCTCCCTGCCGGGCGCCATGTAAGATAAAACAATGTAAGATAAAGCAATTTGCAAGGCCAAACCTTCAAAATGCCGGTGAGCAACCTCACCGGCATTTTTGTTTTGTGTCTGTTTTATGCATTTCCGGCAAAACAGCTTTTGCCTCAAGACCCCGCAACCGCTTTATTGATGCGCCAGAACAGCCAGCAGCAAAAGCGCCACAATATTGGTGATCTTGATTGCCGGATTAACCGCAGGCCCTGCCGTATCCTTATAAGGATCCCCCACCGTATCACCGGTGACAGAAGCCTTATGCGCCTCAGAGCCTTTCACATGTTTCACGCCTGCGGCATCGGTAAAGCCATCTTCAAAGCTTTTCTTGGCATTATCCCAGGCGCCGCCGCCTGAAGTCATGGAGATTGCTACAAAAAGCCCGTTCACTATCACTCCCAGCAAAGAAGCGCCAAGCGCGGCAAAGGCTGAGGCTCTGGAACCGGAAATCAGCAAGACACCAAAATAAACCACCAGCGGCGCCAGCACCGGCAACAAGGACGGCACAATCATTTCCCGAATCGCCGCTTTGGTCAGAATATCCACTGCGCGGGCATAATCAGGGCGCTCCTTGCCACTCATAATGCCCGGCTTTTCACGGAACTGGCGGCGCACCTCTTCCACCACAGATCCGGCAGCACGCCCCACAGCCGTCATGGCAATACCGCCAAAAAGATAGGGAATAAGCCCGCCAAAAATCAGCCCCGCCACCACATAAGGATTGGAGAGATCAAAAGACACATCCCCCATATTGCTGAAATAAGGATAGGATTCGCTATTGGCGGCAAAATAACTCAGATCATTGGAATAAGCAGCAAAAAGCACCAGAGCGCCAAGCCCTGCCGAGCCGATAGCATAGCCTTTTGTTACCGCCTTGGTGGTGTTACCAACGGCATCCAGCGCATCGGTTGCCTTGCGCACCTGCGCATCAAGGCCGGACATTTCCGCAATGCCGCCGGCATTATCGGTAACAGGGCCAAAGGCATCAAGTGCCACGATCATGCCGGCAATGCCAAGCATGGCGGTTACGGCAATGGCAGTGCCGAAAAGGCCGGCCAGCTGATAGGTGGTGATAATACCAAAAACAATCACTATGGCCGGCAGAGCAGTGGATTCCAGCGAGACAGCCAGCCCCTGAATAACATTGGTGCCGTGGCCGCTCACAGATGCCTGAGCGATAGAATTGACCGGCCTTTTATTGGTGCCGGTATAATATTCAGTAATAACCACAATCAGACCGGTCACAATCAGCCCGATCACCCCGCACAGAAACAGGCTGGTGCCGCTCACAGGAACACCGCCTGCCATGCCGATATCACCCCAGCCGGTGGTAAATGTGGTGGCGAGCGCCAAACCGGCGACCGACAATAAGCCGGTGGCAACAAGCCCTTTATAAAGAGCGCCCATAATTGAATTATCCGTGCCTAAACGCACAAAAAATGTGCCCGCAACGGATGTGAGAATACAAAAACCGCAAATAGCCAAAGGATAAAGAATGATTGTGGGCAGGATTGCATTATTGGTAAAGAAAATTGCGGCAAGCACCATGGTGGCAACAACAGTGACTGCATAGGTCTCAAACAAATCTGCAGCCATGCCGGCACAATCGCCAACATTATCTCCCACATTATCGGCAATCGTTGCCGGATTGCGCGGATCATCCTCAGGAATACCGGCCTCAACCTTGCCGACAAGATCGCCCCCGACATCTGCCCCCTTGGTGAAAATACCCCCGCCAAGACGGGCAAAAATCGAGATCAGTGAAGCGCCAAAACCGAGCGCCACCAGCGCATCAATCACCACGCGCTCTCCCGCGCCATAGCCCATGCCCGCTGTGAGCAATGTATAATATCCCGCCACGCCAAGCAGTGCGAGACCAGCCACCAGAAGACCGGTAACCGCGCCGGCGCGAAAAGCAATCTCCAGCCCGCCTGCAAGGCTCAGACTTGCCGCCTGTGCCGTGCGCACATTGGCACGCACTGAAACATGCATACCAATAAAACCGGCCGCACCGGATAAAACAGCGCCGATCAGAAAACCAAAAGCCGCATAAACGCCAAGCAGCCACCATGTAACGGCAAAGACTGCCGCGCCAACAAAGAATATCGTGATATATTGCCTTGCCAGATAAGCCTGCGCACCTTCACGAATGGCTCCGGCGATTTCCTGCATCCGCGCATTTCCCGCATCTGCCGCCATAACCGAGCGGATTGCCCAGCCGGCATAGATCAATGCCAGCACCCCGCAGATAAGAATAAAAATAAGAACTGCCATGCGACTTCCCCTTGTTGTTCCGGTTTTAACCGGATTGCCGGAACCTATCGCGCAGGATGATGTTGCTGGCTGTGTTCCGGATTTCTGCATCTGCTCTATGGCGCCAAAGCCCGTGAGGACAATGACCATGCTAAAAACGGAAAACGGCACAAAGCACGCCACAGCAATCAGAGGAAACAGCTGTGCATTTTTTAAAATATTTTCACTCTGCCCAGACAGAAACAGAAGACAATAAAAATATAATTTAATTCAGAAGTCCGGTATCAATTCAGCATCTGTCTGATCAGCATGCTTCAGGCTCTCTTCCGGTATTCTTTGAGAAGGATGCGAAAGCCCGGGACAAAGGTCAAGCATCTGTTTTAAAATCAGGAAAATAACCCATATCCTCCTATAAAAAACGGTGCAAAATGCACCGTTTTTAAAGCAGGCCGGTTTTTAACAAAAACGCCGGCGCACAGTCATAATCAGCGTGGTTTTCGCCCGGCTCCGCGGCTTTCCCCGCGAATTTCAAAAGCCAACCGGTCCAGAATTGCATTGACCAGCTTGGGCTCATCCTCAGAATAAAAGGCTTTGGCAATATCAACATATTCAGAAACAATGACAGCCACAGGCACATCTTTTTTGCTGCGCAATTCCCAGATGCCTGCCCTCAAGATCGCCCGCAGGGTCGAATCAATACGCGAAAGCGGCCAATCCTCGGTAAGGGATTGATGAATCATCGGATCAAGCACGCGCTGGTCTGCAACCACGCCGGCAATAATAGCGCGGAACCATTGCGGGTCAGCATCCAGATACTGATCGCCGTCTATATCCTTGCCAAGACGGAAATTCTCATATTCCGCAGCAATATCCAGCACACCCGTGCCGGTCACTTCCATCTGATACAGTGCCTGAACGGCAGCGAGGCGGGCTACGCCTCGCTTATTGGCGGTGCGCGGCGCATTTTGCGGCGTCGCATGGGAGGCGGTCATATCAGACTCCAAGCTTTCTTTGTAATTCAATCATCGTCAGGGCGGCGCGCGCGGCAAACCCGCCCTTGTCCTTTTCACTGCGCCTTGCGCGCGTCCAGGCCTGTGTCTCATTCTCAACGGTGAGAATGCCGTTGCCAATCGCAATGCTCTCGGCCACAGCAAGATCCGTCAGCGCACGGCAGGATTCATTGGCGACAATATCAAAATGATATGTCTCACCACGAATAACCGTGCCCAAAGCCACATAGCCATCATATTCAGTGCCGCCGCCGGCCTCGGCATCCAGCGCAAAAGAAATTGCAGCCGGCACTTCCAAAGCGCCCGGAACTGTCACAATATCATAGGTAGCGCCGGCTTCATCCAGTGCCGCCCTGGCACCATCAAGAAGTGCATCCGAAAGCGCATCGTAAAAACGGGCTTCAACAATCAGAATATGCGGCGGATAAGCCAGATTTCCTGTCATCTCAATCTCCATAATCAGCGGCAACAAGCCGGATGTACCCACGATTATTGATCAAAACACTGTATATATTTCCGTATATTTTTCCTGCAAGCCACGCCTGTAACAGGAAAAAAGACACGGAATATATTCTATAGAAACTTGCGGCACTTACAATGTAAGCACCGGCACATTTTTGATTATTTCAGCCGATTTTCATAATTATAAAATCCACCCCTGCATTGCCGGCAGGCAATGCAGAAAAGGCAGAAATGCTGCTCTACAGCATCCGCGCAAAAAAGTAAGCCCTCTTTGCAGAATTTTGGTATTTTTATCGCCCGATAGCGGGAAAATGCAGCTGCGGGAAGTTTTCAGGGCAAAAAATTCAGCCTTTGAACTGAGCCAGACGGGCAGCATAACGGGCAAGCTGATCAATCTCGATATTGATCTTGTCGCCGGCCTTGCGCATGCCCCATGTGGTTACCTCCAGCGAATGGCGGATCAGCAGGACATCAAATTCATTGCCATTCACACCATTAACAGTCAGCGATGTGCCATCAAGTGCGACAGAGCCTTTCTGTGCAATAAATGGCGCCAATGCCTCCGGCGCGCAGATGGTAAAGCGCACCGCCTCGCCCTCCGGCTCAACGCGCACAATCTCGGCCATGGCATCAACATGGCCGGAAACCAGATGGCCGCCCATTTCATCACCAAGCTTTAAAGAGCGCTCAAGATTGATTTTTTGCCCGGCTTTCCATGCACCGATTGTTGTCAGCCGCAAAGCCTCTTCCCAGGCCTCCACCTCAAACCAGCGTGCATTGCTCTCCGTATCCGGAAGACGGGTTACTGTCAGGCATACGCCGGAACAGGCAATAGAGGCGCCGATTTCAATCGTCTTCGGATCATAATTAGTCTCAATCCGCAAACTGATACCTTCATCCAGCTCTTTCACTTCTGAAACTTCGCCAATATCCGTTACAATGCCCGTAAACATTCCGCCTAACTCCGCTCAACCGCAACAGGCTGTCAGCTTTTAACAAGAGCTGAAACAGCCGGATCATTTTTCACGCATCATCCGCCCGCAAAACCGCATCATGCTTTTCGCGATCTATTTCAGCGGCGTTTATATTCACTCAAAACATCGGAAGCAAAATGCATCTCGCCGGTCTTGACAAAATCTGCCGCAATAAAGGCCTGTAACCCCTCAACCGCCAAAGCCTGCCCGTCACCATTAGGCAGGATCGGGTTTGGCCCGTCAAAGATCATCAGCCGGTCAACCAGCCCCTGCGCCAGAAACGCGCCTGCAACCACCGCGCCGCCCTCCACCATCACAGTGGCAATGCCTTGTGCAGCAAGATCATCCAGCAATTCGGGCAGAGCGATTTTATCATTCTCGCATTCCGTTGCCAGAATACGGCAGCCGGCCTCAATCAATTGCCGGCGTTTGGCCGGATCGGCATCATTATTGGCAGCAATCCACAGGGGAAACTGCCGTGCCGAGCGCACGAGTTTGGAGGTCAGCGGAATGCGCAGATCGCTGTCCAGAATAATGCGTATCGGTGAACGATCCTGCAAGCCCGGCAAACGGCAATTCAACACCGGATCATCGGCAATCACTGTTCCCGCGCCAATAAGAATTGCATCCGTCTGTGCACGGCGCATATGCACCTGCGCAATGCTGACCGCACCGGTTATGGCAATCTGCCCGCGGCCGACACAGCCCACGTAACCATCCACAGACAAAGCAAGCTTAAGCATCACCTCCGGCCGCTTGCGGAATGAACGTGACAAATAGCCCGCCAGTTCATCATCGCCCTGCTCGCGGCAAACACCGGTTACAACCTCAATACCGGCATCACGCAAAATCTGATAGCCACGTCCTGCCACCCGCGGATCCGGATCACTCGATGCTGCCACAACGCGCCTGATCCCCGCATTCACCAGCGCCATTGCGCAAGGCGGCGTGTGGCCATGATGGGCGCATGGCTCAAGTGTTACATAGGCCGTGGCGCCTTTTGCCAGTTCGCCGGCCTCTGCGAGGGCTTGCGTTTCCGCATGAGGGCGCCCGCCTTCTGCCGTTACACCGCGCCCGACAATTACCGGACCAAAGCCATTATCCGCCACAATCAGCGTCGCAACAGAAGGATTGGTGCCGGTAATGCCAAGATGACGGCGCGAAAAGCGAATAGCCGCCGCCATATACCGCTTATCCAGTTCCGAAACATGTCCGTCACCGGAAGGGGCGCTTCCGGCTATTGCGTTGTGGGATTCATTCATAATGCATATTCCAATACGAACTGCTCGCAAAACCTGTGCAGAGCCTGAGCAGCAATCAATGTTTTTTCACCCATATTTCACTCATGCAGGTCTCACTCGTGCAGGCTGGCGCCACGGCTATTCCCTGAACGGTTTTTCATCCTCAGTTTCTGCCGGTGGCGTTTCTGTACCGCTATCCGGTGCGCCCAACTCATCAATAACATTGTGAAAATCGCGCGCCTTGCTGAAATTGCGATAAACAGAAGCAAACCGGATATAGGCAATATCATCCACGCCTTTCAGCGCCTCCATTGCCAGACGGCCAATTTCTTCAGAAGGAATTTCAACCTCGCCGGAACTCTCCAATTGGCGCACAATGCCCGATACCGCCCGCTCCACACGCTCGCCATCCACCTCGCGCTTGCGCAAGGCAACCTGCACCGAATGCATCAGCTTATCACGATCAAAAGGCACGCGGCGGCCACTCTTTTTTACCACCATCAATTCACGCAGCTGCACACGCTCAAAAGTGGTAAAGCGCCCGCCACACACACTGCAGACCCGCCGCCTGCGAATAACGGAGCCATCCTCCGCCGGACGGGAATCCTTAACCTGCGTATCTTCAGACTGACAAAACGGACAGCGCATGGCTAAATTCTCACTTGCTAGCACATTACTCTGGCGCATAATGGCACAGATAATGCGCCCCGCGCCGTGCTTTACGGCAGTAAAATCAGAAAACTCATCAGACAAGGATTATCTAAAGCAGATAAACCGCTTTGTCATTATATATGTCCGGCTATCCCCGCCCAAAAAGTTTATAAACCGGCTTTTAGCAAAAATGCCGCGCAACATCATCTGCAGCGCGGCATTCTTATTTTTTTAAGCAGCCCAAAGCTTATCCGAGATAGGAATACATCGGGAATGCTTCGGTCAGCTCAATCACTTTTTTCTGTACCGCTGCTTCAACCGCAGCATTACCTTCATCGGAATTGGCTGCCTTCAGGCCATCAAGCACTTCGGTGATCATATCGCCAATCTGCTCAAATTCCTTGACGCCGAAACCGCGGGTTGTACCGGCCGGTGTGCCAAGGCGGATACCGGAAGTGATAAACGGCTTTTCAGGATCAAACGGAATACCGTTTTTATTGGTGGTGATATTGGCGCGGCCAAGAGCTGCCTCAGCGCGTTTGCCGGTTGCGTTTTTCGGACGCAGGTCAACCAGCATCAGGTGGTTGTCGGTACCGCCGGAAACAATATCCAGGCCGTTTTTCTGCAAGTTAGCCGAAAGCGCCTTGGCATTGGCCACAATATTTTGCGCATAGAGCTTGAATTCAGGCTTCAATGCCTCTGCAAGCGCCACGGCCTTGCCGGCAATGACATGCATCAACGGCCCGCCCTGCAAGCCCGGGAATACAGCCGAATTAAACTTTTTGGCCAGATCACCATCATTGGTGAGAATCATACCGCCGCGCGGGCCGCGCAGCGATTTATGGGTGGTTGTGGTGCAAACATGGGCATGCGGCACCGGTGAAGGATGCACACCGGCAGCAACCAGACCGGCAATATGCGCCATATCCACCATCAAATAAGCGCCGATTTCATCAGCAATCTCACGGAAGCGTTTCCAATCCCAGATACGGGAATAGGCCGTGCCGCCTGCAAGAATCAGTTTTGGCTTATGCTCACGCGCCAGACGGGCAACCTCATCCATATCCAGCAAATGATCATCCTTACGCACACCGTAAGAAACCACATTAAACCATTTGCCCGACATATTAACCGGCGAACCATGGGTCAGGTGACCACCGGAATTGAGATCAAGCCCCATAAATGTATCACCCGGCTGCAGCAGAGCAAGGAAAACGGCCTGGTTCATCTGGCTGCCGGAATTTGGCTGCACATTGGCAAATTCAGCGCCAAACAGTTTCTTTGCACGCTCAATTGCCAGTTCTTCGACAATATCAACATACTGGCAACCGCCATAATAGCGTTTACCCGGATAACCCTCCGCATATTTATTGGTGAGGATCGACCCTTGAGCTTCCAATACCGCACGGGAAACAATGTTTTCCGATGCAATCAGCTCAATTTCGTGACGCTGACGGCCAAGCTCCTTGCGGATTGCGCCAAAAATTTCAGCATCCGCTTCTTCAAGACTTTTATTAAAGAATGCTTCAAGAGAAGCACTGTTTGCCTGCGACATATCCTATTCCCTTCCGGTTTCCGGTCAAAAGTCTGTCAGCACCATTTTGCACCGCCCCATTTGCAGCGCAGATGGAATTTCTCACCACAAAGACATAAACAGCAAAACAAAAGCCTAAGCCTGCTGTTTATCTCTGTCCGGCCTGTTATATGCATCCTGCCTGCCCGCCGGCACAACCACTGCGGCGAAACAGGATGCACCCCCTGCCCGCATAGCAAAATGCGACACAGAAATCACGTATAATTCAGCCTGTAAATATCTTGTTTTGTGACTGCCTGTTTGGGGCAGTATCACATTTGGCAAGGCATCTCCATTGCCAGCAGGCGATATAAGATGACGTAAAACAGCCAAATTATATTTTATCCGGCTCTTTGCAGCATTTGCAGCAATCTCATGGCCAATATATTCCCATCTGCCGGCCTGTATATAAAAAGCCGCCCGAAGGCGGCTTTTTTTTTAAAAAACTGACTGATAAGAGGCTTTAAATTGCTGTACCGATGGCCAGTTCAGCTGCACCATCCATCTTGTAAATATCATCACGGAATTGCGGAATACCATCGCTGGTTGACCATGCGGAGATATAAACAAAATATAGCGGCACCGGATCAACCAGCTGAACCGGATGGTTCTGCCCGCTTTTAATGGTCTGCTCAATCGTATCACGATCCCAGCCCGGCGTGTTTTTCAACAGCCACACATCAAGATCACGAATATTCTGCACCCGGATACAACCGGATGAATCAAAACGCATCAAATTATTGAAAGTGCCCTTTTGCGGCGTATCATGCATATAAACCGCATGGCTGTTGTGGAAATTGATCTTGGTTGATGCCATGGCATTGATCTTGCCCGGATCCTGACGGAACATCAGCTTCACAGCATCTTCTGTATTCCAGTCCACGCTTTCCGGTGGCACTTCCTGCCCCTGCCCGTTATAAAGGCGGATCTTATTCTTGGTAAGATATTGCGGATCCTTGCGCATTAAAGGAATAATATCCTTGCGGATAATTGATTTTGGCGCAGTCCAATAGGGATTCAAAATTACTTCATGGATTTTAGATGTCAAAATCGGGGTCTGACGATCAATTTTGCCAACAACAGCCGTATGGCGCTGCACCACGCGGCCATTCTCAACCGCCTCAATCTGGGCAGCCGGAATATTCACCATAACAAAGCGTGTCTGATCGACATTGGCGAGAGAAGAGAGGCGCTGCAGATTGGTTTGCAACTGGCCAAGACGCACATCGGCGCTGACATTGAGCGCCTTATAGGTCATTGCGCCCATCACACCATCAGCGGGCAAGCCATGGCGTGCCTGAAAGCGTTTTACTGCAACATCAACATAGGTATCAAAAGCGGGAGAAGAGCCAATCCCCTGTGGCAGATCGCCGGAGATCATCAGCCGCTGGCGCAAAACCGGCACAACCTGACTTTTCATACCAATGCGCAACGGCTCATTGCCCGGCACAACCGGCCAGCCGCCATTGGCAACAATCATATTATATTGGTTAATTGCGCTGGTGATATAATTGAGTGTCGGCGGGCTCATAATCGGCTGATTGGTGGCAACCGCCTTTACCCCGCCGCTGCCGCGCGCATCAAAAGTATCGCTCCAGTTGCCACGGCGGCCGGAGGATAGCACTTCATTAAGGCCGACTGCTTGCGCAAAAGCACCTGAAGAAATTGCCGGAACCGACAAAGCACTAAGCCCGAGGCCGGCGACTCCACGCAAAAACGACCGGCGATCCGGCGTTTTATGCTGTTTGCTGTCTTTCACACTTCGCTTCATTCTCCCATCCTCAATCCATCGCAACAGTGCTGCGCAGCCAGCAGGCAGAATTGTCCAGCCCGGGCCGGACTGAGCAATATCCTGATACAGGCAATATTTGCTGAAATAACCGCTATAAACAGTTTTGTGGCTTAAACATGTCTGCCGCCATCACAGCGCGCCGATTATAGTTATCCAATGATTAAAAATGACTGACAGCAACGCGCCTGACCAGCAATTGTTGCCAATTTACAACAGTTACCATACCCGCTATTCGCTGCGCCGCTCCGGCACTCATGCCAGATGATGCTGCCGGTCATGGTAATCTTGCAAACGTGCCAGCGAAACATGCATTGCCGCAAGCCGCGCCGCATCCGGAGCATTTCTGCCCGTATATTCCATAAAAACATGATGATACAAATCATGCAGCCTATCAGCCACAGCCTGCCCCTTGGCAGTAAGCTGCACATGATGGCCGGCATTATCTGCCCCCCTGTTCCCCGTCATCATAAGATCTGCCGGCGCAGCCGCGCTGCCATCGGCAGCGCAGGAAATATAGCCCTGCACGCAAAGACCTGCGAGAATAATCTCAGCTTGTCCGGTTACCGGCTCGGCAGTGCGGCAAAGCTGCGCCATATCACGCAGGCCATTGTTAACACAAAACAGCAACAAGGCCTGAGCGGCACTTAACGGATAATCGCGCCTGTCAGTAAAAGCACTGCTGAAAAACCCCAGCAAGCGCCGATAATGCCGGTTTAACTGCCTCTCAACTTCAAGACATAATATTTGCAGGCCGGAATTATGATCCGCATTTTGTGCGGCATCACATCCTGTACGGGCATATTTATGCCCTGCTGTGCATTGTTTTGTCTGAAACGGCTTGTGCAATTGCATCCGGCTGGTCTCCGCCTTGTTAAACGCACAATCCAATTGCTGAAATAAAGGCTGTGCAGCGGCGAGTTTAGAAAAGAGCCGTGAAGTTCCGCTTAAATCATAGGGTTAACAAAGATTTATCACGCTATTAATCGCCGGAACGTAAAAAGACTGAACGGTAATTTTTAACGCGCCGGTGCAGCCAATTGCCTTTTACCTTGCAAATACAAGCCAATACGAAAGACTGTATAAATGATTAAGAGTACAATATTGAAGCCTGCCAGCGCCGGAGAATATTCAAAAAAACGCGCAAAAACCGTATAGATCAGCGCCTGTGCAATTGCAGTGAATACCCACAAAACAGCCCCCCATGATGCGCGTATCCACAAACCTGTTGACACAACAGGCAAAGCAACAGCCAGGCTCACACATGCGGCCTGCCATTGCCAGGGCATAAGATCAAAACGCCATAACAGCCCGGGGTAAAGCCCGATCAGCCGCAACCAGTAATAAACGCCACCGGCAAGGCAAAGCAGTGCCACAATTCGAATAAACAGCACAAACCAGTCATTCAGGGCGGTTTCCCCTGTGCGCAGTTTCAACTGATCATCCGTCATGCGGCTCTCTTTTCCTTTTGCATCAGCTGCGGCTCATCAATAAGCAGCAATTATTTCTCGCCAATAAAATCCGGCAGATGAACATCAGCCAAAGTGGCAGGCTGCCATTGCGGATTGCCGGTTTTATCAATCAAAACCGCACCGACACCGGCATAAAAATCATGCCCCTGCAACAGAATCTCCGCCAGAGCGTACTCTATTTGCAACTGCCTATCCAAGCGCGCGCTGTAGCCAAGCCCGCTCTTTGCACGCATAAATGCCTCTGCATCGCAAAAAAGCTTGAAAATCGCCTTAAGGCTGGTGGGGGAGCGGCGCTTCAGCAATTGCGCAATTTCTGCCGCTTTTTCATCACCTGCCTCACCGGCCTTATCAAAGGCTTGCAGCACATCTTCAACCCTGTCGGCAGCGCAGCAGCGGGCAATCATTTTGCGGCTTTCCTCCGAAGTTTCCCAATCGGGCCGGGCAAGCGGCAGGCTTGCCAGCACATCATCAGGCGCCTCACCTTCAATCAACCTTTTGCGCAATATTTCCAGTGCCGGCGCTTCCAGCGCATGGGTGGCAATGCCGCTGCGCAAACAATCGCCCCAGCGGATAGCATTACCCGTCAAACCAAGATAAAAGCCGAATTTTTCCGGCAAGGCCGGTAAAAAAGCACTGCCGCCAACATCGGTAAAAAAGCCGATACCGCTCTCCGGCATAGCAAATAATGTGTTCTGGGTAACAATGCGATGCGAGCCATGCACGGAAATGCCGGCGCCGCCGCCCATGGTAATGCCATCAAGCAGCGCCACATAAGGTTTTTGACAGGCTGATATCAACCGGTTGAGCCGGTATTCATCCTGAAAAAACGCATATGCCGGCGCGCCGCTGCGCCCTGCATGATAGGCTGCCACCACATCTCCGCCGGCACAAAAAGCGCGGCCTTCCCCCTCAACAATCACAGTTTTTACCTGAGGATGATCAGCAAAATGCAGCAAGGCGCGCTCCATTGCCAGCACCATTTTATGTGTCAGGGCATTGAGCGCCTTCGGGCGGGTCAGGCGGATCAGCCCTGCAGCCCCCTCAATAGCAAAAGAAATTTCATCATCACCGCCAAAATTGAGCACTGCGCTATTGTTTTTTGCGTCCTGATGCATCCTGTTCACCGGTCTTCCTCATCCATATTGAAAATGCCCATCAACGGCTTACTCTAAAAGAGTAATTTGAGCGCGGCAATGTTTCACACCCTAAAAACTGTTTTTCTCGCCCCCGATCATCATTTGGGTGGTAAGGCTCGCTCATCAAATTCTGCGCTGCCTTAAGAGCAGCCATATGCCGAAAACGGAATAGATATGATGCGTAATATTGACGAAATCACCCAAAGCCGCCGCCTGCGCCGTACCCGCCGCACAGACTGGTCGCGCCGCATGGTGCAGGAAAACAGTTTGAGCGTGAATGATCTGATCTGGCCGTTCTTTGTATGTGAGGGCAGCAATATAGCCTCACCTGTTGCCGCTATGCCCGGCGTAGACCGCTATTCTGTGGATATGGCAGTGCGTCAGGCAGAAAAGGCCGCAAAGCTTGGCATTCCTGCTGTTGCGCCTTTTCCAAATGAACCGGCACATATCAAAACACCGGACGGCTCCTATATAGCCAATCCGGATAATCTGATCAATTCCGTCACCCGCGCGATCAAAAGGGAAGTGCCGGAAATCGGCATTATCACCGATGCCGCGCTCGATCCTTTTACAACAGATGGCCATGACGGCATTTTGCGCGATGGCATTATTCTCAATGATGAATCCGTTGAGGTTGTGGTGCGCGGGGCATTGGCGCAGGCCGAGGCCGGCGCCGATATCATTGCGCCATCGGATATGATGGACGGCCGCATTGGCGCAATCCGCGATGCGCTGGATGCCAATGGCTTCCAGCATTTGCCGATCATGTCTTATGCCACCAAATTTGCTTCTGCCTTTTATGGCCCTTATCGCGAGGCAATCGGCACGGCAGGCGTGCTGAAGGGGGACAAAAAAACCTATTATCTTGACCCCGCCAATACGGATGAAGCCGTGCGGGAAGCTGAACAGGATGTGCTGGAAGGCGCAGATATGCTGATGGTTAAACCCGGTATGCCTTATCTCGACATTATCCAGCGGCTGAAAAATCAATTTGCACTGCCTACCTTTGCCTATCAGGTCTCCGGTGAATATGCGATGATCAAGGCTGCAGGGCAAAATGGCTGGATTGATGAGGAAAAAATTATTCTGGAAAGCCTGCTGGCCTTCAAGCGAGCCGGTTGTGACGGTATTCTCACCTATTTTGCACTGGATGTTGCCGAAAAACTGAAAAACGCCTAAACGTCTCTCTTCATCTTAATCAGGGCGCATTTGCCGGAACATGCGTGTTCATTGTGAACACTGTCAGCACCGGTAAATGCGCCTTTTATTTAAGGCACGCCTTATACAACCTTGAATTTAGCAAGCGGACTTCCTATTTCACAGCTTCAGGTGACAAGGAGTAACCATAGGCTGATGACCGACCGGACAATCAAATATGATATTGTTCTGCCACGCTATGAAGACCGCCGCCTTTATGAAGGTGTGCGTACCAGACGTATCTTTGCCTTTTTGATCGATTATTTTATTGTGCTGCTTTTGTGCATACCGGTTGCGATTATCATCGCTTTACTGGGTATCATCACATTTGGGCTGGGCTGGATGCTCTATAGTATTTTGCTGCCGCTGGTGGCGCTGCCTTATGTTTATTGCACCGTTGGCGGCCGGCGCAAAGCCACATTGGGTATGCGGATGATGGATATCCGCATTGAGCGGCTGGATGGCAAGCCGGTTGATGGTATTTATGCTGTGGTGCACACTATATTGTTCTGGGCTGCCAATGTGCTGCTCACGCCGCTGATCCTGCTGGCAACGCTGTTTCTGGAATATAAGCGTGCCGTGCATGATTTGCTGCTTGGTGCGGTTATTGTGCGCACAAATCTGTAATCCGGCCTGCAGACCGGCCTGACAATTATTAATATAAGCGCCGGCGTGGTTTATGCGCCGGCTGCAATTATAATTCAGCATTTGCCACAAGCGCATTTTCTATTATCATTAAGCATTGCGCAGCATTTTCAGTTGCATAATGGATGGCAGGGCTTTCCGTTTTCTGTCCGGCTACATTTAAATGAACAGGTTTTCAAGGAGCAGCATACATTATCACTCCCGCTGTTTTTGAGGGCAAATCATGACACAGCATCAGCCGCAGCCACAGCAATTTTATCTTACCGCACCAAGTGAGTGCCCTTATCTCGACAATCATGTTGAGCGCAAGGTTTTTACCCATTTACTCGGCAGCCGCGCTCCGGAGCTGAATGATCTTCTCACACAGGCCGGTTTCCGGCGCTCACAAAATATTGCCTATCGCCCCGCCTGTGAACATTGCTCAGCCTGTGTCTCGGTGCGCATTCTTGCCGGTGAGTTTAAAATGAGCCGCTCAATGCGCCGCGTCTGGCAACGCAATCAGGATCTGGTCGGCTTTGCCAGCAAGGCAGAGCCAAGTTCAGAGCAATATGCGCTGTTTCATGATTATCTCAACCACCGGCACCGGAATGGCGGCATGTCTGATATGTCGGTGCTGGATTATGCGATGATGGTAGAGGACAGCCATGTCAACACGCAGATTATTGAATACCGGATGCGCGGCGCCAATACGATGATTACCGGCAAGGGCGAAGGCCCGCTGATTGCCGCCGCCCTCACTGATGTGATGAGCGATGGTGTGTCGATGGTCTATTCCTTCTTCCGGCCGGAGCTTACCAACCGCTCGCTCGGCACCTATATTATTCTCGATCACATTATGCGCTGCAATGCGCTGGGGTTGCCCCATGTCTATCTTGGCTATTGGGTTAATGGCTCAGAAAAAATGAGCTATAAAACCCGCTATCAGCCGCAGGAACATTTGACAGCCAATGGCTGGCAACGTGTAAATCTTACCGAAAAAGCGTAAACCAGCTTCCGCTACAACTATATAAAAACTATATTACAATAATAATTTCAATATTTTATACGAAAAATCTCTTAAAGAGATTCATATTAAACCGCGCTTTATCTCACAAATCTGCCGCAAAACCGGCAACCCGCGGAAGGCTGATATTTTTGATTTCAGGCGATGGCTTTCCACCGCCTGAATATATTATTGGGCAGAGAATTTACCGCTACGCGGGAAGCCTTTCGGCACCATGCGGCCGGCAGAAGCGCGCGCGCCCGTCCATTCCAGCAATTCTTCCTTGCTGCGGGTGAATGTGCGATCGGCGGAATCCTGCCAGGTCAGCCCCTGCCCGATTGCAAAAGTGCGGATATCAGACACACCGCCGTCTTTATATTTCTGCAACCGCACACCCTTGCCGCGGGAAAGCTCCGGCAAATCTGCCAGCGGGAAGACAAGCATTTTACGGTTTTCGCCAACAACAGCCACCGTATCGCCGGCTACTGGCTGGCAAATCTTCATTTCATCCGGCAATTTCACATTCATGATCTGCTTACCCTTGCGGGTATTGGCAACCACCTCACTCTCATTGACTATGAAACCATAGCCCTCATGAGAGGCCAGAAGCAGCTTTGCCGTTGCATCATGCACAAAGGCTGTCAGAATATCCTGATCGTTATCCATATCAACCATGATGCGGATCGGCTCGCCATGGCCGCGGCCGCCCGGCAGCGTATTGGCGCCGATGGTGAAGAATTTTCCGCCCGTGGTTGCCACAATGATCTTGTCTGTGGTCTCGGCATGGAATGCCAGATGCAGCTTATCCCCCTCCTTGAAAGACAGGCCGGAGAAATCTGCCAGATGCCCCTTCATAGCGCGCAGCCAGCCTTTTTCAGACACGACAATCGTCACCGGCTCACGCTCGATCATGGCCTGTTGAATATCTTCCAGATCATGATTGGGCGCCTCAGCAAATTGTGTGCGGCGCTTGCCCAAAGCTGTTTCAGGCCCGTAAGCCTCCCGGACTTTTTTAATTTCGCCGCTGATTGCCTTCCATTGCTTTATCTCGGAGCCAAGCAATTCTTCAAGCTGTGCCTTTTCAGCCGTAAGCCCGTCAAACTCCTTGCGAATCTCAAACTCTTCCAGCTTGCGCAGCGAGCGCAGGCGCATATTCAGGATGGATTCTGCCTGCATATCGCTAAGGCTGAATGTGCGCATCAATTCCTGTTTCGGCTCATCCTCTTCACGGATGATGCGGATAACCTCATCAAGATTGAGATAGGCGATAAGATAACCACTCAGGATTTCCAGGCGCTTTTCAATTTCATCCAGCCGGAATTGCGAGCGGCGCAGCAACACCTCCTTGCGGTGCTCCAGCCATTCTTTCAACACCTCGCCCAGCGATAACACATTGGGCACCTTGCCGTGTGAAAGCACATTCATATTAAGTGAGATACGGCTTTCAAGTTCAGTAAGCTTGAAAAGCGATTCCATCAGCAATTCAGGATCAACAGAGCGGTTTTTCGGCTCCAGAACAATGCGGATATCTTCGGCTGATTCATCGCGGATATCATCAAGCAGCGGCAATTTCTTAGCCAGCAGCAATTCTGCAATCTTCTCGATCAGGCGGGATTTCTGCACCTGATACGGTATTTCAGTGATCACCACCACCCATGTGCCGCGCCCCTGCTCTTCCTTTTGCCATTTTGCCCGCACGCGGAAAGCACCGCGTCCGGTGCGGTAGGCTTCAAGAATATTCTCCTGCGGTTCAACCAGCACACCGCCGGTGGGCAGATCAGGCCCGGGAACCAGTTGCACCAGCTCCTCCACACTTGCCTGCGGATTGCGGATCAGCAACAGCGCTGCATCGCACAGCTCTGCCACATTATGCGGCGGAATATTGGTGGCCATACCAACCGCAATGCCCGATGCCCCGTTAGCCAGAAGATTGGGAAAAGCCCCCGGCAAAACCACCGGCTCCTCATCCTCCTCATTATAGGTGGGGCGAAAATCAATGGCATTTTCAGTAATGCCTTCCAGCAGCAATGAAGCCACATCGGTCATGCGTGCTTCCGTATAACGCATGGCAGCGGCATTATCGCCGTCAATATTTCCGAAATTGCCCTGCCCATCAACAAGCGGATAACGCACGGCAAAATCCTGCGCCAGACGCACCAATGCATCATAAATCGCCTGATCGCCATGCGGATGGAACTTACCCATCACATCGCCGACAATACGCGCACATTTTGCATAGGCACTGCCCGGATTAAGCCGTAGCAGGCGCATGGCATGCATAATGCGGCGGTGCACAGGCTTCAAACCATCGCGCACATCCGGCAGCGCACGATGCATAATCGTGGACAAGGCATAAGCCAGATAGCGCTCTTCAAGCGCCGATTTAAGATCAACTTTTTCGACGTGTTCATCGCCGCCAGAAGGCGGAATCAGATTTTTTCCCATATGCCATGGTTAGCAAGCGGCTGATTCTGCGGCAAGTCAAGATGCGTTTGCGGCAGATCAATCCGCCGGGTTTTCCGCATTATTTTCGTTATTTCGTCAAAAATACAACGAAATTTCCATCCATTACCCGCCGCTGATCAATCATGACTTGCCGATAAAGAAACAGGCTGTTACGAAAAGATAAAACTGCCCGATAGGATACGGGCAATAAAAGTATTTCGCTTATCAATACAGGCAAAACACCCAAGGAGCCTCTGATGCCGGTTATGAAACCGCTTTTTACTGTTGCACGCACGTTATCTGTTGCCACAGCCCTTACTGTCATTTTTGCTGGTTCCGCCTATGCGCTGGATGGCAATGACGTGGCCAAACGTCTGCAGGCTCGCCTTGCGGAGCAGGATATTGTGGTAGGCTTTGGTACCGTTGATACAGATGGTACAACGGTCACCCTGCATGATGCCAAAATTTCCATTCCAAGTTCGGAAATCGGCGAGCTGGTTGCCGGCGACATTGTGCTGCACAATGTTACGGAAGATGGCAAAGGCGGCTATAACGCAGAAACCGCAACATTGCAGGATTATTCAAAAACGGACGACAAAACCAAAATTGACGTCAAGGGCATCGAGATCGGCAAAATCTATCTCGCGGCAGATAATGAAGAAGATATCATTGCCAAGATGATGCTCTATCGTGACATCAAAATTGACAGCCTGACCATTGCTGAGGATGGCCAGCAACTGGTGAATATCAAGGATATTGCCGCCAATTCATCGGAATATAGCAAGGGCGCACCGCTGACCTATAAATTCGGCGTAAAATCCGTTGATCTCGATATTGAGAAAATGGATGAACTGCGCAAAAAATCAGCGACGGAAGAAGACAGCTCTGAATCCAATCCGATGCTGGATCTTGGCTATAAACAACTGAAAATGACCATCAACTCTGAAGGCAGCCTCGATATTGCCAAAGGCGATATCCTGATGGATAAGTTTGAATTTGACATTGCGGATCTTGGCAAGTTTGACACCACGCTTAAACTTGGCGGCTATGATTTAAAATTCATCAAATCCATGATGGAAGCCAATAAAAAGCTGCGTGAAGATAAAGAAAACAAAGATACAACCGAAATGGCCATATTGGGCTTGCTCCAGCAGCTTTCTCTCGGCGGTATTTCCTTCAGCTATAATGATGCTTCCCTCACCCCTAAATTGCTGGATTATTATGCCAAGCAACAAAGCATCAGCAAGGAAGATATGATTAACCAGATCAAGGCTGTTGCACCTTTGATGGTGGGCTATCTCGGAAATGCGGAATTTGCCATGCAGGCAACAAACGCAATCAACGCCTATCTGGATGATCCAAAATCGCTGGAAATTGCAGCCGAGCCCAAAGCGCCTGTTTCCTTTGCCCTGATTGCAGCAACGGCGACGGCTGATCCTAAAAAACTGCTTGACCTTCTGGCGGTCAAGGTAACTGCCAACCAGTAAGCATTTACTATATGCAGATTTTAAAAACCCGGCTTTTAAGGCCGGGTTTTTTATTGCTGATATGAAATGCCTGAATAAAAATGCCGCATATTTTGCAATATGCGGCATTTAGCAACTTACTAAGCGTTAAAAAAGATCAGTCTTTTTTGAGCGGATTTACGCGAATATGCAGATCGCGCAATTGCGCCGGTGTTACTTCAGCCGGAGCGCCCATCAGCAGGTCAACCGCCTGCTGGTTCATCGGGAACAGCGAAATATCCCGCAGATTCTTTGCCCCAACAAGCAGCATCACAACGCGGTCAATACCGGCAGCCATGCCGCCATGGGGCGGCGCACCATACTGGAATGCGCGGTACAAACCACCAAAACGCTCTTCCACATCCTCACGGCTCAGGCCAACTTTTTCAAAAGCCTTGACCATCACTTCCGGCAGCTGGTTACGGATTGAACCGGAGGCAATTTCAAAACCGTTACAAACCAGATCATATTGATAGGCCTTGATGCTCAGCGGATCCTGATTTTCCAGTGCTTCCAGCCCGCCCTGCGGCATAGAGAACGGGTTATGGGCAAATTCGAGCTTTTTGTTATCTTCATCCCACTCATAGAACGGGAAGTCGATAATCCATGCCAGCTCAAACCGGTCACGATCAATGAGGTTCAACTCCTCACCGGCGCGATTGCGGGCATCGCCGGCAAATTTATAGAATTTTGATGGCAGACCGGCAACGAAGAAACAGGCATCGCCATCTTCCAGACCAAGTTGCCGGCGGATTGCTTCCGTACGCTCCTCGCCGATATTCTTGGCAATCGGGCCTGCGCCTTCCAGCTTATCCCCCTCTTTACGCCAGAAAATATAGCCAAGCCCCGGCTGCCCCTCACCCTGTGCCCATGAATTCATCCGGTCACAAAATGCGCGTGATCCGCCGGTTTTAGCGGGAATAGCCCACACTTCCACCTTGGGGTCATTGGCAATCATATTGGCAAAAACCTTGAAACCGGAATCCGCAAAATGACCGGTCACCGCCTGCATTTCAATAGGATTGCGCAGATCTGGCTTATCTGAACCATAGGTGCGAATGGCATCATCATAGGCAATGCGGCGGAATTTCTGTGTTACCGGCTTGCCTTCAGCAAATTCTTCAAAAATGCCGCGCATAACCGGTTCCATAGTCTCCCAGACCTCTTCCTGAGTGACAAAGCTCATTTCAAGATCAAGCTGATAGAATTCACCAGGCAGGCGGTCTGCCCGCGGATCTTCATCGCGGAAGCAAGGTGCAATCTGGAAATAACGGTCGAAACCAGCCACCATCAGCAACTGCTTATATTGCTGCGGCGCTTGCGGCAATGCATAGAACTGGCCTTCATGCAAGCGGCTTGGCACCAGAAAGTCACGCGCACCCTCCGGCGAAGAAGCCGTCAGGATAGGCGTTGTAAATTCATTGAAACCGATCTCGCTCATACGACGGCGCATGGCAGCGATAATTCTGGTGCGCTTCATAATATTCTTGTGCAGAGTATCACGGCGCAGGTCGAGGAAACGATATTTAAGGCGGATATCTTCGGGATAGTCCGGCTCACCAAACACCGGCAGCGGCAATTCCTTGGCAGCGGCCAGCACCTCGATTTCCTTAGCAACCACTTCGATCTCACCGGTTGGCAAAGCGGGATTTACGGCATCATCGCTGCGGGCTGTCACCTCACCATCAACACGGATAACCCATTCACCGCGCACGGTTTCAGCAATTTTAAATGCCGGACTTTCCGGATCCGCAACAATCTGGGTCAGGCCGTAATGGTCACGAATATCAATAAAGAGAATTCCGCCATGATCGCGGACACGATGAACCCAGCCGGAGAGACGAACTGTCTGGCCGACATCCGACTTGCGGAGGGCTGCGCAGGTATGGCTGCGGTAACGATGCATGATTTCTGCCTTCAGAAGAGTGTAAATTAACGTAATTCCACAGAGAAAATCTGATTTTTATGTTGTCGGACAAGCGCATTTTGGCTGCCAAAAGTCAAGGGTCAGAGCTATTTTCACCAAAATTGATTCCGCGTAAAACACCTATAACCCGTCATAACGCCCAGAAACAGCCAACAAAACGCAGATCATAACTGCAAAGTTACAATATATGCGCAATTTAGGCTTTTACCCCCCGCGACAAAGCTTTTCCTATTGGTTATATAAAAAAAATGAACCTGATTACCACAACACAAGGCCTTGAAGAGGCCGTAGCACAGCTGTCAAAGTCCGATTTTGTGACTGTTGATACTGAATTCATCCGCGAAACCACCTTCTGGCCGGAGCTCTGCCTGATACAAATGGCCAGTGCAGGCACGACAGCCCTGGTGGATGCATTGGCGCCGGGAATCGATCTTGCGCCTTTTTTTACCCTAATGGCTGATACCGGTATTACCAAGGTGTTTCATGCCGCGCGGCAGGATATTGAAATTATCTTTCATCTTGGCAATCTCATACCGGAGCCGGTTTTTGATACCCAGATTGCCGCAATGGTTTGCGGTTTTGGCGATGCAATTTCCTACGACCAGCTTGTTGCCCGCATCACCGGCGTGCATTTGGATAAATCTTCCCGCTTTACCGATTGGCGCCGCCGCCCATTAAGTGAAAAACAGCTGGACTATGCCTTGGCCGATGTTACCCATCTGCGTGATGTCTATCTTTATTTGCAAAGTCGTCTGCAACAGGAAGGCCGTACAGATTGGGTGGGTGAGGAAATTCGCATTCTCACCGCCCGAGAGACCTATGACACGCATCCTGATGATGCATGGAAACGGCTGAAAATCCGCTTGCGCAAACCTGTTGAGCTGGCAGTGCTGCAAAAAGTTGCCGCTTGGCGGGAACGCGCCGCGCGTGAGCGCAATGTGCCGCGCGGCCGCGTGCTCAAGGATGATACGATTCAGGAAATTGCCCAGCAACAGCCGCGCGATGCCGAGGCTTTATCGCGGCTGCGCACCATCCCCAAAGGCTGGGAGCGTTCCTCTCATGCGCAAGGTTTGGTGGAGGCAATCAATGAGGCCCTCAATATTCCTAAAGAAAATTTGCCGCGCTTGCCCAAACATCATAATGCGCCGGAAGGCACAGGTGCTGCTGCCGATGTGCTGAAACTGCTGCTCAAGATTATTGCTGAAGATCATGGTGTGGCGGCCAAAGTTATTGCCTCCTCCGATGATATTGAGCAGATTGCGCTTAAAGGCGATGCTGCCAATGTACCGGCACTGCAGGGGTGGCGGCGCGAGCTGTTTGGTGAAAAGGCCCTGCAAATGATTGATGGCAAAATCGGCATCAAATTTGAAAACCGTAAAATCAAGACTGTGCAACTGGATTAAATATAATCAGGCCGGATCATCTGATCCGGCCTTTTACTTATCCTGAAGCAAAATCAGCCTATTCCACAATGAAACACAGCTGCCTTTTTGTTACTTTTGCCAGCACATTCAGGCGGTTTTCAAGCCGCTCGGAAACCAGATCACGATAGGCTTGCGGCACCACCAATGCCAGCGCCTCGCCTTGTTTGCGCCATTTAAGCTGCGGAATAACATCCGGCATTGAGGCAGACAGCAGATAAACCACCCGCAACAAGGCGCCAAGCACCCGCGCCCTTTCGCGCAAGCGCGGCGTGGCAATGCGGATAATTTCCGGCGCGGCATCATCCTCCATCACGCCCTCATGGCGGTAATAATTGGCCAGCGCCATATAAGCCCGCCCCGGATGGTCAATGCCGATAAATGAACCATGGGCAATAATATTCAGCGCCTGCGGCCCGCGATAATCAGGATGCGCACGCCAGCTTATATCAGCCATCAGACAGGCCGCGCGGCGGTCGCGGCTTTCATCCTCCGTCTCATCATAGCCAAGCTCACTGAAAGCATAGCCCGTCCACTCGGCCAGTTCATGGGCATGGCGCGGCGAACGTGAACGCAAAACCGCCAGTTCCTCTGCCGCAGCCAGAAGCGGATCAAGCCGCTGCTCCTTTTTCTTCAGCAATGAGAAAAGATAACCCTCCCGCACGCCAAGTGCTGAAAAGATAATCTGCGCAGGTTCCATGCGTTTGACCACTTCCATCAACACGGTGGCACCATAGGATAAAAGCTGGCGGCGATTTTTGGATACAGCCTCAATGCCGCGCATATGATTAAGATCAAAACGCGCCACACGATAAAGGAAGTTATAGGCATCTTCCGCATCCATGGCATAGCCATGCATCACATGCAGCGGATAATGTTTGGCATTCATATGCAATTTGGCGAGATTTCGCCATGTGCCGCCCACCGCATAAAAATTGCGCCCTTTGCCCTCTTTCAGAAAAGGAACTGTGCCGATATATTTACGGGTGATCTTGGCGGCTTCTGTAATTTTGCCGCCGGACAGATCCTGCAAGCGCAGACCACCAAGCGGCAAGGTAATGCCGCTGCCAATTGCCTTATCGGGCTGCTCCGCCCAGTTTTTGCCATGCACATCCACCAGTTCAAGGCTGCCGCCACCAAGGTCGCCGGCAATACCATCCGGATTATGAAAGCCGGAGATGATCCCCATGGCCGAATAATAAGCCTCTTCCCTGCCGGAAAGTATCTGGATGTTTTCGCCAAGAATCTCCTCAGCCCGCGCGATAAAATCCGGGCCGTTTTCCGCCTCGCGGGCAGCAGCGGTGGCAATCGTGTAAATCTTGCCCGCTCCAGCCTGCCGCGCCAAAGCACGAAACCGCCGCAGCGCCTCAAGGGCGCTGGCCACCGATTTATCATTCAGGCGTCCGGTCTGCGCCAGCCCCTTGCCAAGGCCGCAGAGAATCTTTTCATTGAAAAATATTGTAGGCGAGCGTACGATACCTTCATAAACCACCATACGCACCGAGTTGGAACCGATATCAATCACTGCGACCGGTTCCAGACCTTTGATACGGCCTTGTGCCAAAGATAAAGTCATGCGTTGCGGTTTCGCTCTGCGCGCACGCGGTTATGGCGTGCAATCAAACGCGGTGCTGATGATTTCAGAGACTTGCCGCGACCGGACAGGCTGGGATTTGTCATGAAATATTCCTGAGCGTTAAAGGCTTCTTCCCCGTCAACGGGTTTCATCCGTTTTGAGGTTCCGTCTGATAATAGCTCAAAGCTTTGTTGATTATCGTAGAGATTTGCAAGCATAATCTGTGATAAAACCTGTTGATGCACTGTCTCATTGGTGATGGGCACCAATGTTTCAACGCGACGATCAAGATTTCTCGGCATCATATCAGCCGAGCTGATATAAACAATCGCATGTTTTGAAGGCAGATCCTGCCCGTTGCCAAAGCAATAAATACGCGAATGCTCCAGAAAACGCCCGACAATGGATTTGGCACGGATATTCTCCGACAAACCCAGCACCTGCGGGCGCAGGCAACAAATACCGCGCACCACCAAATCAATCTGCACACCTGCGGCACTCGCTTTGTACAACGCATCAATAATCTGCGGATCAACCAGCGAATTCATCTTCATCCAGATTGCTGCCGGACGGCCGGATTTTGCATGCTCAATCTCATCTTCAATATGCTTGAGAATGCGGCGGCGCAAAGTAAAAGGCGAGATTGCCAGTTTCATACCATCGGCAGGCTGGGCATAGCCGGTGATAAAATTGAAAATATGCGCCACATCCTGCGCGGTTTCCGGATCGGATGTGAAAAACGACAGGTCGGTATAAATCTTGGCCGTGATAGGATGATAATTGCCGGTGCCAAGATGCACATAGGAGCGCAGCCTTTCATCCTCACGGCGCACAACAAGCGACATTTTTGCATGTGTTTTCAGCTCGATAAAGCCAAATACAACCTGCACGCCGGCGCGTTCCAGATCACGCGCCCAGCGAATATTTGCTTCTTCATCAAAGCGAGCTTTCAACTCCACCAGTGCCGTCACTGATTTTCCCGCCTCGGCCGCATCAATCAGCGCGCGCACAATCGGCGAATTATTCGATGTGCGATAAAGCGTCTGCTTGATTGCCAGCACATTGGGATCAAGTGCCGCCTGCCGCAAAAACTGCACCACCACATCAAAAGATTCATAAGGATGATGGACAACAATATCCTTCTCGCGGATTGCGGCAAGGCAATCCCCGCCATGCTCGCGGATGCGCTCCGGAAAACGCGGATTATAGGGTACAAATTTTAAATCATCACGGGCAATATTGACAATTTCCGACATCATATTCAGCGCCAGAAGCCCCGGCAGCACGCTCACCCGGCTTTCTGAAACGCCAAGTTCCATTGTCATGAAAACCCGCAACGCCTCGGGCATATCGCTGTCAAACTCAATGCTGATGACACGGCCGCGGCGGCGGCGCTTCAAAGCGGTTTCAAAATGACGCACCAGATCTTCCGCATCTTCCTCCACTTCAATATCACTATCGCGGATAATGCGAAATGTCCCTGCTCCCCGCACCTCATAGCCGGGGAACAGGCGCTCAATAAACAGACTCACCACATCTTCCAGCGTGATAAAGCGATAAGTGCCGCTTGCTGAGGGCACTTCGACAAAGCGATTCAGCGCCACCGGCAAACGCAGCAGCGCAACCATTGAATGTTTATCGGTAATCCGCGACAATTGCAGCGCCATGGAAAAACCGAGATTGGGTATAAACGGAAACGGATGCGCCGGATCCAGCGACAAAGGCGTGAGAACCGGAAAAATCGTCTCCAGAAAATGATGCTCAAGCCATTTTCTGTCCTGTTTTTTCAGGCGGTCGGGGCGGATAATCTCAATATTTTCCTGCGCCAGTTCACGGCGCAGCATTTGCAATGTTTCCTGCTGGGCTGCTTGCAATGTTGCAACTTCAGCCAGCACGAATTCCAGCTGCTCCTGCGGGGTGCGGCCATCAGCGGCGCGGGTTGCAACGCCGGCGCGCACCTGCCCCGCAAGGCCGGCAATGCGCACCATAAAAAACTCATCAAGATTGGCTGCAGAAATTGAAAGAAAACGTACACGCTCCAAAAGCGGTTGCTTCTTGTTAACCGCCTCTGCCAATACGCGCTTATTGAATTGCAGCCAGGAAAATTCACGATTTACAAACCGTTCAGGGCTTTCACGCAGATCAGGCAGCGCATTTGCATTGGCCGCTATTGCAGCCATATGCGCAGATGCGGTTTCCGCTCCGGCAAGCAGTGTGGCAATTCCTTCCAGCGGTCCTCCCACCGGCTCGGCCTCTCTCACCTGATCATGCGGTTTTTTATTTGCCACAGCAACCCCCTTCTGAAATTGCCTAAAACAGTTTCAAAGCAGTTGCTTTTGTGTGGCAAACCCGTGCCGACGCCAAGCAGCCGCTCCCTTATCCTCTATGCTCCAAAGCCCGTGCAATTCTTGCCGGCCATATTTGCGTTATGTTTTTTTTATGTATTCTGTATGACATTTTAATAACAAAACAGAGATTACAGCATAATCGATAAAAAACACTTCCGCTCCCGCTTTATTCGCGATACATCAGAGCCCGAATATGCACCGGCGCGGCAGAACGAACTGCAAATGTCTTCCGCTCCCGCTTCTATGTTACCGCAATCATGCGCCGGAGGATTTGCCTCTGCGGATGAATATTATTAAGGTGATGCCATCACTGGAGTTGTCACATGTCAGACCATATCACCCCTCATTTTCAAAATGATGCCGGCCACAATGCTATTGAGATCGGCGTCAAGGAATTTATGTGTGTCGGCGCAAATCCGCCTTTCGATCACCCGCACATTTTTCTCGATATGGGAGATGCCGAGGAAGTTGTCTGCCCTTATTGCTCCACGCTCTATCGCTATAATGCATCCCTGAGCGCCGATCAGACCGTGCCGGCCGGCTGTGCCTATCATGAGCCGCAGGTTGCGGTTGCTGGCTTATAAGCCGTACAAGCTATCAATGGTGGAAAATGCCCCGTCATCCACCATTGATATAGCCGCCCTGAAAACGATTTTTTGTTTTGGGGCGGATTTCGGGAAGGGCAATCATGCACAAGACAGATGAGCAGAAAATTCTGATAGCCGGAGCCGGCATTGCCGGTCTGGCTGCGGCACTGGTGCTGGCAGAGCGCGGCTTTTATGTACTGATACTGGAAAAATCACCGGCTTTGTCGGAGGTTGGCGCCGGCCTGCAACTGGCACCCAATGCAACCAGACTTCTGGCGCGGTTTGGTATTCTGGATGCGCTCAGCGCAAAAGCCGTTGCCCCCGATGCGCTCTGTCTGATGGATGGTGTTAAGGCAAAACCGTTAATGCGCATGGAGCTTGGCTCAGCGGCAACACAACGCTGGCAAGCCCCTTATCTTACCTGCCATCGTGCAGATTTGCAGGCTGCCCTTCTCAAAGCTGTCCGTGATCATCCGCGGATTACCCTGCATCTTAGCGCCAATGTGCTTTCGCATCATATCGGCAAGGATCAGGTGACCATCCGTGTGGATATGGATGACCAGATCAGTGATTACAGCGGGCAGATGCTGCTTGGCTGTGATGGTGTGTGGTCTGCGCAGCGCAGTGCCGTGCAAGATCAAAAGCGAGCCCGGTTTACCGACCATATTGCATGGCGCACAACTCTGGCTGCAGAAAAGCTGCCAGCATCCTTTACCTCAGCCTTGCAGGATAAACAGGCCGTCTCCGCATGGCTTGGTCAGGGTGCACATATGGTTGCCTATCCTATCAAAAGTGGCACAGCCTATAATTTTGTGGCTATTACCAATGGTGATGATATCGGCACCAGCTGGGATTTGAAGGGCGACAGCGCGGCGCTGATCCGCGGTTTTAAAGGCTGGTCAGATGCGGTGATTGATGTGCTGAAAACCGCCCCGCAATGGACATTCTGGCCAATGTTTGAAATGCCGGAGCCGAGGCTGGTGCTCAATAACCGCTTTGTGCTGCTGGGCGATGCCTCGCACGCCATGACACCTTTTGCCGCACAGGGTGCTGCAATGGCCATTGAAGATGCCGCCTGTCTTGCCGCGCATCTTTCTCCCCGCAATACTGACCACAGCGCCGCCCTTGACACTTTTGAAAAACAAAGGCTTGCACGCATTGCACAAGTGGCACGGCGCGGCAAGCTCAACCGCTTTGCCTATCATGCCGGCGGGCCTGTGGCCCTGGGCAGAAACCTGCTGTTTAAATTGCGCAAGCCGGAAGATTTTCTGCGTGATCTCGATTGGCTCTATCAATATGATGCGGCAAATATAGCGGCCTGAAAGCCCCTGCTTTTGTTTTAAAATTTCATATATACCAGGCCTTGTACCGCTTGGGCGCACAAATGCCTGAATATAACCGCCTCTGATTGTCTCAAAAACAGGAGTATACGATGCCAATTATCGGATTGGATCATATTCAACTTGCCATACCTCCAAACAGTGAAGACACAGCACGCGGATTTTACGGCCAAATTCTCGGCTTCAGGGAAGTGCCAAAACCCGATAATCTGATAAAACGCGGTGGCTGCTGGTTTGAACATGGTGCAATTAAACTGCATCTTGGTACAGAGCACAGCTTCTCCCCTGCTTTAAAAGCGCATCCAGCTTTTCTTATTGATGATCTCGCTGCATTTCTGAAAATATTAGCGAAGCATGATATCCCAATAACCGAGGACGAACCTTTGGCCGGCTATTTGCGGGCTTATATTCAAGATCCGTTCGGCAACCGCATTGAACTGATGCAGAAACTGTGATCACCGGAAAATATAATCGTATCTCTGCAATGCGCAGATAAAGCGCCCCTTTTCTGCCCCCGCCTTATCAAACTAATCACATTATTGCGGCTTAAGTTAATATTTAAAAAACGCATATACCGGTGCGTATCACCCGCAAATATCTCTGTAATAAACAAAAATACCCGCAGCCGGAACTGCGGGTATTTTCTCTGCATGAAAATAAAATCAGTGCAAAATCTGGCTGAGAAACAGCTTGGTGCGTTCATGCTGCGGATTATCGAAGAATTCAGCCGGTGAATTCTGCTCAACAATCTGCCCCTGATCCATAAAGATCACACGATTGGCAACCTGACGGGCAAAACCCATTTCATGGGTTACACAGATCATCGTCATGCCTTCTTCAGCAAGGCTAACCATTGTATCCAGCACTTCCTTGACCATTTCAGGGTCAAGCGCCGAGGTTGGCTCGTCAAACAGCATGATGCGCGGCTTCATGCACAATGAACGGGCAATGGCCACACGCTGCTGCTGCCCGCCGGAGAGCTGCCCCGGATATTTATTGGCCTGCTCAGGAATCTTGACGCGCTCCAGATAGTGCATCGCAATTTCTTCTGCCTGTTTTTTGGGCATTTTGCGTACCCAGATCGGTGCCAGGGTACAGTTTTCCAGAATAGTCAGATGCGGGAAAAGATTGAAATGCTGGAACACCATTCCCACTTCACGGCGCACTTCATCAATGCGCTTCAGATCATTGGTCAGTTCAATGCCATCAACAATGATCTGCCCTTTCTGATGTTCTTCCAGACGGTTGATACAGCGGATCATTGTGGATTTTCCCGAACCGGAAGGCCCTGCAACAACAATACGCTCACCACGCATAACCCGCAGATTAACATCGCGCAGCACATGGAACTCGCCATACCATTTATGCATGCCTACAATGTCCACTGCGACATCGGTCTTGGATACTTCCATAATTGCTCCCGTTTCTTCAGCCGTCGGTTTCAGCAAAGCGCCCGATTGCATACTCATTTTTATTCCTCACTCTCATCCGCATTTTATGGCAGATGATTTCCCAATTTATTTCCGGCTCGTATCCAACCTTCGTTCCATATATAGCGAATATCGGGACATACAGAAACAGAAAATCCAAAATACAAATCCGGCAAAGACCAAACCCGTTGCAGGTGTTTGCGCTGTTGCCCAACTGGCATCCGAAAAGTTCTGCCTGACGATTCCAAGCAGGTCGAACATGCCGATAATGTACACAAGGCTGGTATCTTTGAACAAGCCGATAAATGTGTTTACAATCCCCGGCAGAGAAATTTTCAGGCTTTGCGGCAGAATAATAAACAAGGTTTTCTGCCAATAGCTTAAACCCAGTGAATCTGCCCCCTCATATTGCCCTTTGGGAATAGCCTGCAAGCCCCCGCGGATAACCTCTGCCATATAGGCAGACGCAAACAGGGACACCCCGACCAGCGCACGCAAAAACTTGTCGAAAGTCGTGCCCGGCGGCATAAACAAAGGCAACATAACACTGGCCATAAACAAGAGGGCAACCAGCGGCACACCGCGGATAACCTCAATGAAAATAACACATAGCGCCTTGATCACCGGCATATTGGAGCGCCGCCCCAGAGCCAGCAACACCCCCATGGGCAGGGAGACTGTAATGCCTACGACCGAGAGGATGAGCGTAACCAGCAGGCCGCCCCAGAGCGGGGTTTCCACCCGTGCCAGCCCGAAAGAGCCGCCGACCAGAAACAGATAGGCAAAAACCGGAAACACAATGAACAGCAATATCGCATTCAATGATTTATAAGGTAATTTGCGTATCAATAACGGCGCTAAAAGCAATACAAAAACCAACGCCACAAGCTGCACACGCCAACGCTCGTCAACCGGATAACGGCCATAGAGAAATTGCTGGAATTTGGCATCCACAAAAGCCCAGCAGGCACCTGACCAGCCTTCCGGCTGAATACCGCCCTGCACCACTGTGCTGCACACGCTGCGGTCCGGCCCTGTCCAGACCGCATTGATAAACAGCCATTCAATCAATCCCGGTAAGAACCAGACAATCAAAGCCACGCTCAAAACTGTAAGGATCGTATCCTTAACCGAGGAAAACAGCTTTTCCCGCAGCCAGCCTGTAATGCCCTTGCGCCCGTCAGGTGCAGGCATTGGCGCTACCATTTGCGAGCGGATATAATGCAGATCCGTATTACTCATCTTAACGCTCCACCAATGCCATTTTTGCATTAAACCAGTTCATGAGGCCGGATGTGATAAGGCTGAGCCCGAGATAGACCACCATCCAGATTGCCACGACCTCCACGGCCTGCCCTGTCTGATTAAGCACGGTACCGCCAACCGCCATCAAATCAGGATAGCCAATGGCAATAGCCAGAGAGGAGTTTTTGGTCAGGTTAAGATATTGGCTGGATAATGGCGGAATAATAATCCGCATGGCCTGCGGCACCACAACCAGACGCATGGTTTGCGGCGCTCTCAACCCCAGTGCAAAAGCCGCCTCAGACTGACCCTTGCTGACCCCCTTGATACCACCGCGCACAATTTCAGCGATAAAGGATGCCGTATAGAAAGACAGGGCAAGATAGAGCGCCAGAAACTCCGGCTTTATCTGTGTGCCGCCAGACAGGTTGAATGACCCGAGTTTTGGCATATCAAAAGTGACCGGCATGCCTGTGGCCAAAAATGTGAGCAAAGGCAAACCAAGGATTAAGGCAACAGCCACCCGCCAGAAAGGAAAAATCTGCCCTGTTGCAGCCTGACGGACACGCGCCCAGCGGTGGAGGATAAAGGCAGCAATAACAGCCACTGCAAATGCGGCCAGTGTCAGCCATGCCTTATCGCCCCAAACAGCGGACGGAAAGAAAAAGCCGCGCTTGTTCAAATAACTGCCAAATGGCAGGGCATAGCTGCCACGCACTTCCGGCAAAACGGCCAACACCCCGAAATACCAGAAGAAAATTACCAGAAGCGGCGGAATATTACGAAAAACCTCGACATAGATTGTGCAGATTTTTGCAATCAGCCAGTTTGACGACAACCGGCCGATACCAACCAGAAAACCAATGGCCGATGCGGTAATAATGCCAAGAACGGCCACATAAAGCGTATTCAGCAACCCGACGACAAAAGCACGGGCATAATTAGAATCCGCGTCATAGGAAATCAGCGTCTGGCTGATATCAAAGCCTGCACGGCTTTTCAAAAAGTCAAATCCCGAAGCAATGTTGAGTTTTTGCAGATTTGCGGCCGTATTTCCTATAATCCAGTAGACCAGCATAAAAACAGCAAAGAATACAACAAACTGATAAAACAGCCCGCGTATTTTCGGATTATGAATGATAGAAGCCTGCGCTTCCTGCCCCCTGCCTGTTTCGGCACTGCGATATGCCATGCGCACCTCGTTATATACGGCCATTATGACCGGATTATTTTAAATGCCCCCTGTAACCCTGCCCGTATAAAAGCCTGATATCCGACCAAACCGGAAAACAGGGATATTCTGCTGCCAGTTGCCGCTGCGAGACGCAGCGGCGCAACATGATCGCAGTACAATATTTTCTCTATTGAATTGCCCGTCAGGGCTTTGCGCACATTACGATCATCCGGCGGAAGAAAGAACACGGAGCGGCACAATACCAGTTTACACACTCAAACAATTTGTACACTCATGCTCCGGCATAAAACTAAAAATAAATTACACGAAACCGGCCTGCATCACCCGATGTGATGCAGGCATATGTTTTGACACTATAACTGATTAACGGATCGGAATACCGTATTGCAGACCGCCCTTGGTCCACAGGGCATTGATACCGCGAGAAATTTTCAGCGGGCTGTTTGCGCCGATATTGCGATCAAAAATTTCGCCGTAATTACCGACATTCTTGATAATCTTTACAACCCAGTCATTATCAAGCCCCAGATCCGTGCCGATTTTTGTATCCGGCTCAGTGCCGAGCAGACGCTTGATTTCAGGCGAATCAGATTTTTTCATATCTTCAACATTTGCCTGTGTAATGCCGGCTTCTTCGGCATTGAGCAGCGCATTATGCACCCAGCGCGCCACATCTGCCCATTTCGGATCACCCTGACGGACAACAATACCGAATGGCTCCTTGGAGATAATTTCCGGCAAAACAACATGATCATCCGGATTGGAAAGCGCCAGACGCACCCCATAAAGGCTGGATTGGTCTGTCGTATAGGCATCACAACGGCCACTGTCATAAGCGGCATTGGCCTCTTCAATTTTTTCAAAGACGATAGGATTATATTCCATCTTATTGGCTTTGAAATAATCGGCCATATTCATCTCGGTTGTGGTGCCGGCCTGCACACAAATCGAGGCGCCGGAGAGCTGCAAGGCAGATTTGATATCCGGCAGCTTTTTGGTGTTTACCATAAAGCCCTGACCGTCATAATAATTCACACCGGCAAATTCGAGACCAAGTGATGTATCACGGCTGATTGTCCAGGTGGTATTGCGAATCAGAATATCAATTTCACCGGATTGCAGTGCTGTAAAACGCTCTTTTGCATTAAGCGGCGTAAATTTCGCTTTATTTTTGTCACCAAAAATAGCTGATGCCACAGCGCGGCAATAGTCGATATCAAAACCGGACCATTCCCCCTTGTCATTCGGCGCAGCAAAACCCGGCAGCCCCGTATTGGTACCGCACTGTACAAAACCCTTCTTCTTCACATCATCCAATGTGCCTGCAAATGCAGAGGAAGCGGCAAAGGTTACGGCAACCATACCGGCCAGTTTGAGTAAAGTGGACTTTCTCATGTGATGCTCACCCTTTTATCGTTAAACGCATTATCAATATTGCTGTTCATTGCGCAAATCGCGCAATCGCCCCGATAAAGCAGCCCTACCATTCCGGTAAGCCTGTTTTGCACAGGGCTGTAATTTTTGTAAAATAATCCCCCTTTTCCAACCTGCGCCTATCGAAAGCTATTATTCTGCGAAGGTCAAGTCTGAACAAGCGCAAAATATGCCAATCAATTTAGAAAAAAATCCTCTTTATTATCGTAAAATATAATAAATTACTTTAATGAGATATACTCTCAATGGCGAACAGGAAAGATTTGCGAGCCGTAAAAACGATATAATAAACCGCCTTGTGCAAAGCCGCGCGCCAGGATCAGGGTTGTGCACATACCAATAAAAAAACCAATCAATACATCTGTCGGATAATGCGCCTGCACCAATATGCGGATACAGGCAATGGCCGCAAACACGGCACAGGCAACAAACCGGCAACGCGGAAACCACAGGGCAAGCAGCGTTGCCAGCACGCCCGCCGTGCAGGCATGGCCGGACGGAAAACTTACATAAGCATAGGTGAAGTCAAAAGGCTTCAATGCATAAGGCCCGGCAATATCAAGCAGGACAGGGCGCGGGCGGCCAATAATATATTTAACAATATTCACAATCAGGCCGGCACTTAAAAGGGACAAGATTGCAAACAGGCTATAACCGGCAATATCTGCCCAGTATTGATAGCTCTTGCTGTAAATATTGGTCTTTCTTATTCTGTTGCGCATTATAAGCGCTGCAATAACAGTAACGGAAAACAAAATAATATAAGGCGCTGCCAACACCAGATCGGTCATAATCTTCAGAATATGACGGGGCAGAATATGCGCCGCAACCGCCGCACGCGAAATCTGCCCGTCAAATGGCAAGAGCAGCAGGGCTGCCACAATCACGCCGATCACCATCCGCGTCATAGCGGGCAGCCAGAGCGGATTTTGTCTGTTTTCTGCCTGTTTCAGCCGGCGCAGAGCCAGACTGTTTTGAACAACAAGATATAAATCCGCAATTTCTTTCTTCAAAAACATCAAACCTCATATATTTATCAATATTTACCCTTATCGCCTGTCAGGAAATCCGTATTCATGGCAGGCTGCGCCGATGCATTTTTATTAACCGGCACATCTTTTAAAAAGTAAATTTCACGGTTTTCCCTGTCATAACCAGCTTCGGCAAGCCGTTTTTTTTCATTTCGTCCGGTTGCATATTTTGCAATGACTTGTTTCAGTAACACACAAGTCTGCATTACAGATTCACATCACATACAAGCTTTAACAAGCACCGGAACAACAAAGCCTTAACAGGCTGCAGGAGGCATTTTTATGGTCGGGTCGGAAAAATCAGCAAAAGAGCCGGGAATCAACACATTGCTTACACATTGCGGCAATGATCCGCATGAATATTATGGCTTTGTTAATCCGCCGGTTGTCCGCGCCTCCACAGTTTTGTTCAAGGATGCGCATAGCATGGCCACAGATAATCAGCCCTATACCTATGGCACCCACGGCACCCCGACAACAGACGCTTTATGCAAGGCCATAGACAGGCTGGAAGGCTCGGCAGGCACATTGCTGACATCTTCCGGCCTTTCGGCGGTTACGCTGCCTTTGCTTGCTTTTCTTGAAAAAGGCGATCACGTTCTTTTTGTTGATACAATCTATTTTCCCACCCGCCGTTTTGCCGATACAATGCTGAAAAAAATGGGCATTGAAGCAGAATATTACCCTCCGCATATCGGTGCGGATATTGCACGGCTGATCCGCCCCAATACACGGGTGATTTTCACAGAATCACCCGGCTCCAATACATTTGAGATTCAGGATATTCCGGCCATTGTTAAAGCCGCTCATGCGCATGATGTTATCGTGATGATGGATAATACCTGGGCAACGCCGCTTTATTTCAAGGCGCTGGATTTTGGTGTGGATATTTCCATTCATGCAGCCACCAAATATCCTTCCGGCCATTCAGATATTCTTATGGGCATGGTTTCCGCCAATGAAAAATGCTGGCAGCGCCTTTATGACGCCAATACGGTACTTGGCATGTGCGTAAATTCTGATGATGCCTATCAGATCCTGCGCGGCCTGCGGAGCATGGGGCTGCGCCTTAACCATCACCAGCAAAGCGCACTGACAATTGCCCGCTGGCTGGAACAACAGCCGCAAGTTGCGCGCGTTCTGCACCCTGCCCTTGAAAGCCACCCTGATCATGCATTGTGGAAACGTGATTTTAAAGGTTCAAGCGGCGTTTTCTCCATTGTTCTGGCCTCTGGCGGGGCAGAAGAAGCACGTAAATTTCTTGATAATCTGCAATTCTTCGGCCTTGGCTATTCATGGGGCGGGTATGAAAGCCTTGCCGTTCATGTGCGGCTTGCAGACAGAACCGTAGCCGCACAGGCATATGAGGGCCCTGTTATCCGCCTGCAAATCGGCCTTGAGGATACTCAGGATCTTATCAATGACCTGAAACAGGCGCTGGCAGCAATCGCTGTATCATAACAAAATTATTGCTATTTTTAAAACGGCGGCAAAACAAAGTGTTTGCTGCCGTTTTTATCATGCGGCACAAGTGCATTTTCAGGTGTAATCGCATATTTGCCTCTTGCACTCGGGCTGCGAAAATTCTAGACACGGGCTATCCTTTGCGGGATAACGGAGCGTAGCGCAGTCTGGTAGCGCACCTGATTTGGGATCAGGGGGTCGGAGGTTCGAATCCTCTCGCTCCGACCATGTCAATTATTGATAATGGCCTGAAGGTTTTCAGTGAGCTCTGTCTCAGATTTAACAGACCGGTGAATCGTGTGATTTACGGTCGCTTTTATGTCCGAGGTTTATGAATATGGTCGCCCGTATTTATCGTCCAACCAAGACTGCCATGCAGTCCGGCAAAGCCAAAACTGAAACATGGGTTCTGGAATATGAACCTGAGGTCGCCCGCAAGATCGAACCCTTGATGGGTTATACGTCCTCCCGTGATATGAAAAGCCAGATCCGCATCAATTTCGAAAATCTGGAAGATGCCCTTGCCTATGTGCAGAAATATGGCATCCCTTATCGTGTGCAGGAGCCGAAAGAAGCAAGACGCCGGAAGATTTCCTATACGGATAATTTTCGCGCAGATCGCCAGCAACCCTGGACACATTAAAACAGTTTAAGATATCGCATTGCGGTCCCGTAGCTCAGCTGGATAGAGCACCGGCCTTCTAAGCCGATGGTCACAGGTTCGAATCCTGTCGGGATCGCCAATAAAATCAACAAGCATTTGAATTTATAAAAAGCCGGATCTGCAATGTTTCATTCGCAGAGCGCAAAATTATCCTGCATCCACACAGCCGGTCGCTTTGTCCTGTCGCCATAAGCGCAAAAGCGCCGGTTATTCCGACGCTTTTTCTTTTTTCTCTTTTGCTTCCTTATCCTTATCGTAATGCCATTTAATGGCGAAGAACATACATATTCCCAATACGATAACTTTGAATGCTCCGAAAATTACAGGAACCCAGTCCATGCTATGAATTTTCCCATGCTATTATTTATGCATGGTGCATTAGCAAAACAATTTAAATCAGGCAGATCATTTTTTGTTGATTGCACTTAAAAATCACCCCCTGCCCCTGCCTGCACAATATCCGGTAAGCAGACCACTCTTCAACAAAAGCAGATAATCACTTTACCCAATAAATGCGTGGCCACCGCTCAAATAAAGAGTTCAGTAACAACAAGGGCTCCGCATAAACACTTCACCCTTGTGTATTATACTAGCGCGACTGAACAAAATCAGATAAACAGAAACAGGCTCAAGTTGCAGGACATAATAAAATACAGAAAAATAAAACTATACTGAACCACATTCAAAACGAAGCTGTTCATTCAAACAACATTTAAAACCCAAAACACTAATACATAATTCAACTATACTTTTATTTTGGCTAGATGCATTTTGCCCTTCCGCATAAGCACCAGTTGTTATGCCAGCACTAAGACCAAAAATTACAGCCACCATAAAAATAATTTTTTCACAATCAAACCCCACAATAAACTCTTTAAAATTACAACCTAATATGACCTCACTCTTACATAATGCATTGCTTTAAAAGGTAATCAATTACCACTTACAGCTAACAAACAATATCTCGAAATTATCATATCCTATAAAATTGCCCGTTTGCTGATAACAAAATATTATTTACATTACAGATTATGCTTAAGTACGGCGGAGGAATACTCTATGAATCCTGTTAAAGGCGGATGCCTGTGCGGCAAAGTGCGCATAGAAACAAATGCCCTGCCCTGGCGTGTCGGCATTTGCCATTGCATAGATTGCCGCAAACATCACGGTGCGCTTTTTCATGCCTCTGCCATCTTTTCCAAACAAGACGTATATATTAACGGTGAAACACGCGATTATGCAGGCCGCCATTTTTGCCCGCATTGCGGCTCATCTGTTTTTTCCTGCACCGGCGATGAAATTGAAATCAATCTAGGCTCACTCGACCAGCCGGATCAGTTTGTACCAAGCTATGAATTATGGACCGCGCGACGTGAATCATGGCTGCCGGAATTTCCGGTAAAAACCCGCTATACATATAACAGAGAAAATAAAACGCGATACGAAAAATAAAGTAAATATAATAATATATTATATTTATATATACATTAATAATAAATTTAAATATATAAAAGATTAAATCATAAAAATTATTTAATTATAAAATATCCCTTATTTACGGGGATATCATTCATTATACTAAAGTTTTATAATGCCTATATGGATAAGATAAACATTTACCCCCTTATCAGGGATGCGGTCAGAATCCACGGAACATTAAAAGAGCCTTTTACTCCCAAAGATGTAAGGCGCATTGCACGCGGCTGGTCATATCCCCGATATTTTACTTATCTGGCCTATAATTGCTCAGATAATAAATCTGAGAATGAGGCGCTTTTCATCCGCGTTGAGCGCGGCAAATACCGGCTCGCTCATGCATGTGAGCGTTTGAAACTGAACTAACGCATCGTTACTTGTTTTTTAGCGGAAAATTGCTGCATAGAGCCGGTTTTTATATGCCTCGCCATCAAAGCAGTAACAAATATTGCATAGTTTTAATATAAATTATTGACATCATGATGATTTATACAACATCAAGACGGAATATATCTTGACGAAAAATTAAAATTTCGACTAAGTATTTATGGCTACAGGCAGCAACAATCTTTATATGGAATAATGTTTTAACAACAGAATTGTTATGCAGTATTTTTAAAAATATTCTGCATATAATTTTTGCCATGTGCATTATTCCGGCCTTTGAATGAAGCGCTGCATAACGGCAGATATCAAATTCAATCCGCTTTATATGCCCCTCTTTTATAAGTTTGAGAGCGTGTATTTTTTAAGGAGATCGCCAATGAAAGGCGCTTTAACTCTTGCTCTTGTTGTTGCAACAGCCATGATAGCCGGTTGCTCCAAGGAGCCGGAATGCACACCTGAATTATTGTCCCAAAAAGGACAGGAGCTTGGTGCTGCCATGCAAAATGCCATGATCAAAGATCCGGCAAAAATGCAGGAGCTTTCCTCCAAAGTTCAGGAGCTTGCCAGCAAATATCAGGGCAAGGATGATTCACAGGCTTGCAAAGCCTATGATGAGCTGATTGCCATTATCAAAGGCTGATAAAAAGCGGGTTCCGCATCAGCCGGAACCCGCCCGATCAGATTTGAGCAATCAAAGCGTGCCGGTATTTATTCAAGCACAAAGCAGTTTTTGCCCACGCCGCGATCCGGATCTCCAAAGACGCGGTTATCACAGCGCACTCCATTACGGAAAGCCCGCTCCACAAAGCGGCTCCGCGTGCCATAACGCACCTGTTTGCGCCCCTGAAAATCGCAATATTGCCCCTCTTTTGCACAATGCACCCATTGCCGGCGGCCATAATCATGATCGCGGCCATAACGGCCATGCGGCCTGCGCTCATAACCATCATAAGGGTCGTAGCGGCCATAGCGTTCATATTCGCGACGCACAACAAAAGCACAGCTTTTTGCAGTACCCCGTGCCGGATCACCAAAGACCGAGTTAGAACAGCGCACGGCAGGCTGATTGATAAAACGTGAGGTTACACGATGCCCCGCGCCATAAATAACCTCGGTCGGATATGGCAGGCGGCAAATGCCATTCTCTGCTGCACAACGCTGATATTGCTGCGCAAAAGCCTCTGCAGGGGCAGCGGCATGAAAGCCGGCAATACCAGCCGCGAGCAGCAGGATACGGGAAAAATATCTGCCTGAAACTGTTATTTTCATTTTTGTTCCTCATTATCAGGCCTGTTACCGGCCGACTGCTCTTCAAGCAAAAAATCCGTTCACTCCTGTGCTTTCAACATAGCGGATTTTCTGCATGGATTATGATCATATAATGCTGCCTGAATTACACAGCATCAAATTTCATTTCTGTTATAAAATATTGCAGTTGAACGAAAAATGAATATCCCGCTCATAGCGGATACAGTAAAACTCCCGGTTTAAAGCACAAAATATCAGCCTGTGTGTGAGCCATAATTCATAAGGGTGACGGCTGCGCTTTATCGCGCAATTTTCTTTATCACCTCTCATGATTGTGAATGTAAAATTACTGTTTTCTCGCAAAAATATTGCAAAAATTATTAGGATCATTATTCCCGTATGTTAAACACACAGCAGGTTCTCCCTTCCCGCCGCATAACATTTGTTGTGTTTAATACAATTTCTATCATAACGGGTCATCCGTATGAAAACCATGAAAGAAATGAGCCGCTACCAAGCCCGCAGGCGTGTGGCGGTTGCTGTCATTATCGCCCTGCTTTTTCTTGCCCTGCTTTTTATCCGTTCTGCGTGGCCGCACGGGATTCATGAATATATTGAGGCTTTCGGTCTGGGCTTTATCGTTATGGCTATTCTTGGCCGCATGTGGTGCACATTACATATTGGCGGGCATAAAGGTGCACAGATTATCCGCACCGGCCCTTATTCGCTCAGCCGCAATCCGCTTTATGTATTCAGTACCATCGGCGCTTTCGGCATTGGCTGCATGACCGGCAGCCTTGGTATTGCGCTCTTGCTTGCCATTGCATGCTACATAACTTTTCTTTTTGTTATTCTTGCAGAGGAAACTTATCTGGAAAACAGTTTCGGCCAGCCATATCGCGCTTATAAAGCGGAAGTACCGCGCTTTTTCCCGCGCATAAGCGGTTATCAAGATGTGGAGACCCTGACTATACGCCCCAAAACATTGTATAACACCTTTGTTGACGGGCTTGTCTTTTTTATCGCCTATCCGGTTTTTGAACTGGTGGAATATCTGCAGAGCACAGGTTTTATCCCTGTTTTGCTGCATATTTATTAAATTATTGCTTTGCGCAAATTATCATTCTGCGGCGCCGGCATTGCCATTACCGGCCAATACCGGAGCCGCGAATATTTTATCTCAACCGGTTTTTATTTTACAATGTGCCAGACACCGCCAACACCATCCCCGTTCACATCACCGGGCTTTTTATCCTTGAAAAAAGTATAGACCGGTTTGCCGTCATAAGCCCACATATCCTTGCCATTGGTGGCTTTGACTTTCGACCATGGCGCAACGGCCTTTACTTTGGCTGAGGCATGATAAGCCGGCCATTTTTTCAGACATGCAGCATCACAGGCAGAAACGCCGTTGCTATCCTTATCAAAAGTATAAAGCGTGTGGCCGGTTGCCGTGACAAGAATTTTACCACTGGCTGTTTGCCGCATTTTACCCGGGCCTCCGGCCAGCTTCTCGGCAACTTTTTGCATCTGCGCATCGGTTTTGCTGGCAGCAGTTCCTGTCTGCGATGCCAGAACCGGCGCAGCAGACAGGATTAAAACACTGAATGCTAAAACAAGCTTTTTCATTGGCTTCATGTGCTCCTCATTGCTTCTGCCCTGATGCAGGCACAAAGCCCGCAAACAGAAGGCCGCGTGAATTCTTAAAACGGCCATAGTAGCCGCAAGCAAATGCTGCACCTGCATCAAGACTGTTTCTGGCCGGATTTGTGCCCAAAATAAGTTTTTTATAAAAACAGCTCCCAATATAATAACCCGTAAAACCTGTCCGGATACCGCCTTGGCCATTCAAAAGAACAAAAGGTGAGCATAGTAACCAATTACGAAGATTCGGCCTGTAGCCTGACCAGCAAAAGATTCGAAACATAGCGCGGCAGATTACAGGCATCAGCAATTTCCAAACCCGCCGCTATAAAGGCGTATAATATGGCTCCGAGAAAAACCACCTCCCGAAAAAAACGCTCAACCCGCAGCAAAAACTCCGGCAATTCAGCGGCAGCCACGCTTACAGTGGGCGCTATTCTCATATTCGGGGCGACAGCTCTTTGGGCCACATCACAAGGCAAAAGCCCGTCATCCAGTGTAACGGCGCTACTCAGTAATGCCGCAGGTTCCGGTTCAAAGGCCGGTTCCGGCAGCGGGGCTGCCGCCTCACACGATAAAAAACAGATACAAAACCGCCCGCACAACACCGCACCAGCGCGTTCGCAAGTGCAAAAGACACCGCAACAGGCACAGGCTGCACCGGCTCCTTTGCGCCGGCCGCCGCTTAATATCGGGCAATCACAAGGGGCTGAAAACAAAATATCTGAAAAACAGCTTGCCATGGCAGCGCCTCAGCCTGCAGCGCGCATTGTGCCAAAACCAATGCACCAGCCTGCAGCAAAAGCGGATGCAAGCCATGCGGAACCGCTCCCCCCTCCTGCCGGAAAGCCGGCCGCAGATAACAGCCGCCATGCCAATGGCGCCTTTAAAATACCCAAAGCGATCATTGCCAGACAAGCCCTGACCATACGCGAAACAGCATGGGATAAGGCTAAAAGCGTGGGCACGGTGGAAAAGGGGCGCGAAATGCGCTCTTATGCCAAGGTCGGGCGCTGGCACCGTGTGGTTGTGCCTTCCACCAATATAATCGGCTGGGTGCAGGAAGATCAGTTGATTTTCAAAAACCAGCAAAATGGTGTGATGCCTGCACGCTCAGCATCGGCAAGAAACGCGCCATTTACCACCGGCTCTGTCAATAAACATCCCGCCAATAAACAACCAGCCAGCAAACAACCGGTCAGCAGGCATTCATCAGCCCTGCCTGCGCAAACAACAGGCAAGCCACGAAACAGCAGCCTTGTCGCCCCTGTTTATCCGCAACAACCGGTTGCGAAAAAATAAATCAGGCTTGCCCCTGTGGCTCACGATCAGGCAGGGCTCTGGCCATTGCCTGCAATGCCTGTGTGGCCAGTGTTTTGGTAATGCGGCTTTTTTGCTGCAAAGCCATATGATCCAACAAGTCAACCAGCACAATCACACTATCCAGCGAGCGTTCCACACGGCTGACAATATAGCTGATCACAGACGGGTCAACGCTCACCTGCCGGTCAGCAAACAGTTTATAAATCACCGTGCTGAGAAGATAATCATCCGGCTCGGCAATATTAACAATTGTTACAGCCTTGAGGCGCGAGACCAGATCCGGCAAAGTGACATTCCATTGCACCGGCTGCAATTGCGAGGTCATCAGCAAGGATGCCTGTGACTGACCGTTTTCACAACTGCCGGCAGTTTGGCGGATAGTATTGATAAGATGGAACAGGCCGGTTTCATCAAAAGGCTCAGCGCCGATATCATCAATCAATACAGGGCGTTGCCTGGCAATTTCCAATGCCTGCGCATCAATATTGCCCGGATCCAGAATTTCCGCATCATTCTGGCTGCACCAGATTGCCGCCAGATGTGTCTTGCCTGCCCCTGCAGGCCCCACAAGCAGCGCCACAGGCGACGGCCATTCCGGCCAGCGATTGATCAGATCAACCGCCGCACGATTGGATCCGGTGACAACCAGATCATCTCGCGTCAAGCCCGGCTCATGCTGAAGAATGAGCGGCATTTGTCGGTGCTCAGCAGACATAATTTCCCAAAATTTCCAACCCGGTCATAAGATCACATGATTTCAGACAAGAGCGCAAGCTGCAGAAGTCATTTCCCGATGCAGTAACTGTTTTTACTTCTTTAGAAAAGTATGCCTGAAACGAATACACCGCTTGTCTGCCCTTATCCCCGTGACACACAACCCTGTGGACAAAGCTGTTGAAAAATACAGGGCCGGCTGCGGCTACCCCTCATGGTTGCGGCTTTTATACATGGGTGAATCCAGATAGCGGTGCAATGCAAAACGCACCAGCACGCCAACAGCCGCCGCAGCGGGAACCGCAATCAACATCCCTGTAAAGCCAAACAGCGCACCAAAGGCAAATAATGCAAACATCAGCCAGACCGGATGCAACCCAACCGATGAGCCAACCAGCTTGGGTTGCAGAATATTGCCTTCAATAAATTGCCCGACAAAGAAAACCACAGCCACAATACAAACCATAATCCAGTCCGGCCAGAACTGCACCAGCGCCACGCCAACAGCCAGCACAAGCCCCACAATTGAGCCGACATAAGGAATGAAACTGATAAGACCGGCAAAAAGCCCGATCAGCAAGCCAAAATTCAAACCTGTCAATGTCAGGCCGATTGCATAATAAGTGCCAAGGATAAGGCACAATGTGCCCTGCCCGCGGATAAATCCGGCAACAGAGGCATTCATCTCCTGTGCAATCTGGCGCACGGATTTGAGATGATCACGCGGGATCCATGAATCAATACTGCTGACCATGCGATCCCAATCCAGCAACATGTAAAAAGCCACAACCGGCGTGACCACAAACAGCCCTGCAAGATCAATCAGGGATTTGCCGGAATTCCACAAGGATTGCAGGAGAGAACTCAGAAAACTTGCGCCCTGCTTAAGGAAGCCGCTCAAATTATCCTGAATGACAGTGCTGTTCATGCCGAGATATTTTTTCAGCCATTCAGAATCCTGATGCGCAACCAAAGATTGCAGCTGCGTGAAATAACCCGGAAATTTGGCAATAAACTCTGCAAGCTGGGTTACCAGAATCGGCACGATAATGATCAGACCCAATACCAGCACCAAAACAAAGGCTATGAGAATAGCCACCGTTGCCACAAAACGCGACATGCCGAAACGCTCAAGGCGATCTGCCACCGGATCAAGAAAATAAGCCAGTGCAATGCCCGCCACAAACGGCAGGAGAATGGAACTGAAAACAATCAGAAAAACAACAAGCAATAGAGTGGCAATCACCCAGAACATGGCCTGTTTGCGCATGGCAGAACCAAAGCCATTGACCAGAATATTGACGTGAATGTCATTTTTACCATCTGCCATATCAGCAGGTATAACCACCTGCTGAACAAGAATTTTGCCATCGCCACTTCCGGCGGCCGGCGAGGCAGGCGATTGCGACGGGTTTGTTCCGGATTTGCTCATATAAACCGCCCTTGACTTGATGAATTCTGAATATGGTGCCCTGCCATGCGCGATCAAGCCCCTGTATAGCCCGTTTAATACAGATCCGGCATGATATATGGCTGCGCAGGCGTTGAATATTGGTATAACATGAGCTTTATCGGTTAAAAATGACGAAAGATGCTTGCGGATAAAGCATTCTCGTGTCATTGCGCCCAATACAAGCATTAATAGCAGCCTGCCCTGCCATTTTCTTATCAATACAGGGTGATGGTTGTGCTGTGTATCGGGAGCCGCCAATGCCGCAGTCAAAAAGCCCATCCGCCCCATCCGCCGGTTCAGATAAAAACGGCCTCACTTACGCCGATGCCGGCGTGGATATTGATGCAGGCAACAGCATGGTTGACAAGATCAAGCCTTTGGTGCGCTCAACACGCCGCCCCGGCGCTGATGGCGAGATTGGCGGTTTTGGCGGTTTGTTTGATCTCAAAGCCGCGGGTTTCAAAGATCCGGTGCTGGTTGCCGCCAATGATGGTGTGGGCACCAAGCTGAAAATCGCCATTGATGCCGACCGCCATGACACTGTGGGCATTGATCTGGTGGCCATGTGTGTGAATGATCTTGTGGTACAGGGGGCAGAGCCGCTGTTCTTCCTTGATTATTTTGCCACCGGCAAACTTGACCCTGAACAGGGAGCCGCCATTGTCAGGGGCATTGCCGAGGGCTGCCAGCAATCCGGCTGTGCGCTGATCGGCGGTGAAACCGCAGAAATGCCGGGCATGTATGCGAAAGGCGATTATGATCTTGCGGGTTTTGCCGTTGGCGCGGCAGAACGCGGCCAGCTATTGCCTGCCGGTGATATTGAGGCGGGCGATGTTATTCTGGGGCTTGGCTCTTCCGGCATTCACTCCAATGGTTTTTCTCTGGTGCGCCGCATTGTTGAGCGATCCAGCCTCAACTGGCAGGATCCGGCACCTTTTGCTGATGATAAAACCCTTGGCGAAGCACTGCTCACCCCAACCCGTATTTATGTCAAATCCCTGCTCTCGGTTATCCGCTCAACCGGCGCAATCAAGGCGCTGGCACATATTACCGGCGGCGGTTTTCCTGATAATATTCCGCGTGTTTTGCCAAAGACACTGGCTGCCGAGATTGATCTTGACGCCATTGCAGTGCCTGCGGTCTTCTCATGGCTGGCCAAAACCGGCGGCGTGGATGCATCGGAAATGCTGCGCACCTTCAATTGCGGCATCGGCATGATTGTTGTTGTTGGCGCAGACAAAGCTGCAACCGTTGCCGACGCGCTGAAGGCGGAAGGTGAAAACGTGGTCACCCTCGGGCGCATGGTTGCCCGCAGCCATGAGAAAAATGAGGGCGTGGTTTATAAGGGCGCACTTTCTTTTTAAAAAGTAGGAGACATTGCCTTGTCCGGTGCAACCATAACCCGCAAGCGCGTTGTTATTTTTATTTCCGGCGGCGGCTCCAATATGGAGGCGCTGATCCGCGCTGCACAAATGCCGGATTATCCGGCGCAGATTGTTGGCGTGTTTTCTGACAAGGCGCAGGCAGGCGGCCTTGCAAAGGCAGAAGCAGCGGGCATTAAAACCTATATTTTCGCCCGCAAAGACTTTGCCTCCAAGGAAGCGCATGAAGAGGCCATCCTTGCACAACTGGCAGCAATTGCACCGGATATAATCTGCCTTGCCGGTTATATGCGGCTGCTGTCCGGCCGGTTTATTGCACCTTTTGCAGGGCGCATTCTCAATATTCATCCCTCATTGCTCCCCTTATTTCCCGGGTTGCATACCCACCAGCGCGCCCTTGATGCCGGCATGAAACTGGCAGGCTGCACCGTGCATCTGGTAACAGAAGGCATGGATGAAGGCCCGATTTTGGCACAGGCCGCCGTTGTGATTGAGGACAGCGATACGGCAGAAACGCTGGCGGCACGGGTTCTTGGCGCAGAGCACCAGCTTTATCCGCAGGCACTGCGGCGCTTTGCTGAAGGCAAAACAGCTGCAAATCATGGTGCGGCGCATCATGATACGGGGGATCATTGTGTAAGGCATCATGGCAAATCAACAACACATGCACTGATCAGCCTGTGAGAAAATAACGAATTATTAATTTTCCCTTAATCTGCCATGATAAAACCCTAAATAGCTTTCTATTGCAATTTTGCACTGCATGAAGTGAGCGGTTGATTCCGGCAAAATGCCCATCGGGGCTTTGCACGCATGATGCCCATCATTCCGGCAGACAGGTTTTTAAGCGGTAAAACGCTTTAAATTTATAACACAACATGCATTTTGCCCGATAAGCCTATGGTTTTTCAGGCTGTGCTTTAAAAAAGAAAAGGAAGATAATTATGTCTCTCCGTAAATCTGTTGCACTTATGGCCGCTTTTGCCGCCGGTAGTTTTGCCGTTTCCGCATCTGCTGCCGATCTGGCATCTTCCCGCAGCGCAGTCACCCAGCCACGCTCTGAGGTCGGCGTTCTCACCTGTGATTTCCAGCCGTCAATCGGTGTCATTATCGGCAGCCGTCAGGATATGGATTGCGTGTTCCAGCCTGCAAAACGCGGCGCGCCTGCCGAGCGTTATTCCGGCCAGATCACCAAAATCGGCGTTGATATTGGTTTTTATAATGGCGGTCAGCTTGCCTGGGCTGTATGGGCACCAACCGTGCGCCCTGAAGGCGCGCTGCGCGGCAGCTATGTCGGCGCCTCCACCAATGCCACAGTGGGTATTGGCATCGGCACCAATGTTCTGACCGGCGGCACATGGAAAAATATTTCCCTGCAGCCAATCTCCCTGCAGGGGCAGAAAGGGCTGAATGCAGCACTCGGCCTGTCCAATCTGCGCCTGAAATATGAAGGCTGATTAATCCGCATAGAAATATATAAAAAGCCGGTCAAAGACCGGCTTTTTATGTTTGTACAGAGCATATACAAGCGGGGTCACCTATGCGCTCAATTATGCAGCCTGCACCACATTATCCTTACAGGCGCGTATCCAGATTTTTATATCATGAAAAGCTGTTCCCCCATGGGGAGCCGCAGCATCGGCACCGGTGAGAATATTAATTCCCTCTCCGCCCTCAAATGCGGAATTCGGGAACAAGCCTTCTGAAACAACCACACCGCGCCGTAATTTTTTGCTGCCGCCCGATGCATCACCCGCATGCTGGATTTTAACATGCAGGATCAATGCGCCGCGCTCATTGCCTATCTGCACACGGGCGCCGTCCTCCAGCCCCAGTTCAGCCGCATCATCATCACGGATCAGCAATTGCGGGCGCATTTCCTTCGTCCTTGAGGTTGGCGTTTCCGTGAAAGTGGAATTAAGAAAATTATGCGCCGGCGATGTGGTAAGCTTGAACGGATGCTGCGGATCAGCCGCCTCATTAACCGCCCAGTGATCGGGAAATTCCGGCATTGTATCAAACGGCCCCTGCAATCCCATTGTCTCGGGCGGGCGATCCGGTGAGGTCTGTTTTTTCCAGTCAACACGAAAGCGGAATTTACCGTCCTCCCAGTCAAAACCGTCAAGATAATGCGATTTTACAAAATCCGGCTGTTTATCCAACCAGCGCCGCTGACGCATGGTTTCAAAATCCGGCATATTGCTTCTGATGAGCAGATTATTCACCAGTTCACGGGCTGTGAGGTTAAAACCGGGCAGATGGCCAACGCCTAAACGATTGGCCAGCTCATTGATAACATAGATATTCTCGCGCGCTTCACCAGCCGGTTCAATCAATTTAGCGCCAAGCAGCACATGCTGCTGACCGCCGCCGCGATATATATCATCATGCTCCAGAAACATTGTGGCAGGCAGCACCAGATCAGCCATTTTTGCCGTATCTGTCATGAACTGCTCATGCACAACCGTAAAAAGATCATCCCGCATAAAGCCCTGGCGAACAAGCCGCTGCTCCGGCGCCACATTGGCAGGATTGGTATTCTGGATCAGCATGGCTGTTACCGGCGGCCCGTCATAAAGCGCCTGCTTACCACCGGTTAAAATCCGGCCGATTTTCGACTGATCAAGCGATCTTATAGCGGGATCTGCATAAGAATCGCCCTCAATCTCTGCTTTATCCATGGCAAAAATGCCGGAATTGGAATGAAACGCCCCGCCGCCCTCAACTGTCCATGCGCCGGTAACCGCAGCAATACAGGATGCGGCATGCATATTGACCGCACCGTTGCGCTGGCGCGCAAAACCATAGCCAAGGCGAAAATAAGTGCGCTTTGTTGTTCCCACCAAATGCGCAAAAGCCTCAATATCGGCAACCGCAACACCGGTAATCGCCTCTGCCCATTGCGGGGTGCGGCTGCGCAAATGTTCTTCCAGCTGTTTGGGCGCATCCGTATAGCGGTTGAGATAATCCCAATCGGCCAGACCATCACGAAACAACACATGCATGACCGCGCAGGCAAAGGCGCCGTCGCTGCCGGGTTTCAGTACAATACCGACATCTGCCTGCCGGATTGTAGCGGTTTCATACACATCAATCGCCACAATCTTTGCGCCGCGCTCCTTGCGGGCGCGCGCCGCATGGGTCATCACATTGACCTGCGTGGCTGCGGCATTGGTGCCCCAGATCACCACACAATCAGATTTGGCTATCTCGCGCGGATCAGGGCCGCGCAAGGCACCTGTGCCGGCCATATAGCCTGTCCATGCCAGATTGGTGCAGAAACTGGAAAACATATTGGAATATTTTTTGGCATGGCGCAGGCGGTTAATGGAATCACGCTGCACCAGCCCCATTGTGCCTGCATAATAATTCGGCCAGACTGTTTCAGAGCCGTATTTCTGCTCAGCCTGCAAAAATTTTTCCGCCGCCAGATCCAGCGCATCCGCCCATGAAATTTCCTGCCAGCGGCCATCACCTTTTGCGCCTTTGCGCAAAAGCGGCTTCAGCAAGCGATCGGGGTGATGTACACGCTCGGCATAGCGGGCAACCTTGGCGCAAATCACCCCCGCCGTATAGCTGTTATCCCTGGCACCGCGAATACGCCCGATCGTATGGCTGTCGAGAAGCTCCACATCCAGCGCACAGGTGGAAGGGCAATCATGCGGGCAGGCAGAATGGCCGATTTGCGGTGTCAGACGCAGTGTCATGAAAATATTCCTGAAAAATCATTACTGTGCAGAATATAACAAATATCAGGCTGCGCTAAAGCTAAATTCCGCACAATCTTAATTCTGCACAATTATGTGCTTTATCCGGTGTTTTTGCTCACGCAAGCCGCATCAGCACTGTGCCGCCAACAATCAGCACTGCGCCAAACAAGCGTTGTATGCTGATATGTTCCCGCAATAAGAACAGCGATAAAATAACACCAAACAAAATTGAGGTTTCACGCAGTGCCGCCACCATCGCCACCGGTGCCATGGTCATTGCCCATAAAGCCAGCCCGTAGGAGCCGAGTGTGCCGGCTCCTCCGATAACAGCCAGTTTTGCGCGCAGTCTGATTGCCGCGCCAAGCCCTGCGCCATAGTTCCATACAGCCCAGAGCACCACCGGAATGGCATTGAAAAAGAATGTCCATAATATATAGGAGACCGCATTGCCGGAAGCGCGCACGCCCATGCCGTCAACAAGGGTATAAGCTGCAATAAACAGGGCATTGGTCAGCGCGATCAGCACCGTGCGGGATGCGCCCTGCCCGCCACCCAGACGGCGCAGATTGCCCAGAGCCATCACCAGAACACCACCGCAAATCAACCCCACAGCCAGCCATTGCGCGACAGTCAAAACCTCACCGATCAGCGGTGCGGAAACCAGCGCCACCAGCAAGGGCGGCGTGCCGCGCATCAGCGGATAGGCAAGGCTCATATCGCCGCTGCTATAGGCTGCAGCGACAAGAAACAGATAGATGGTCTGCAATATTGTGGAGGTGAGTATAAACGGCCAGCTTGCCGGCAGAGGCAGCGGTATGAAGGGTATGAATATCAGTGCCATCACGCCAGCGCCACCGCATACCAGCACAGCATTCAAATATTTATCCGTGCCTGATTTGACGATCACATTCCAGCCGGCATGCAGCAAAGCGCCAAAAAGCACAATTAAAACAACAAAACCAGACATATCACCACCGGCCATTATCAGCCTGTCACCGAACAGGATCCAAAGCGGAATCAGATTGATCTTCCTATCCGCCCTGCAGGTTATGGCATAATCATCCGTGAACAGGTATAGGGCTGTGACAACACAGTTTCACCTGCATATTCTGCTGGCAAAGCTGCCCATTTCAACAATGCCGGAACACACTGATTATGAATTACCGCCACGCTTATCACGCCGGAAATTTTGCTGATGTGTTCAAACATATCGTTCTCACCCGCGTGCTGCTTTATATGCAGCACAAAGAGGCAGCCTTGCGCGTGGTCGACACACATGCAGGCATTGGCCGTTATGACCTTGAAAGCGTGGAGGCCGGCAAAACACTGGAATGGCGCAGCGGTATTGAACAGATTATTACTGCCAGAAGCAAAGGGCAGATTCCCCCTGCAATATTGGCGCTTATTGCGCCTTATCTTGATGTGATTGACGCTGAAAACAGCACCTGTAAAGATAAGGTATTGCGTTATTATCCGGGTTCGCCTTTGCTGACACGCCATTTGATGCGTCCGCAGGACCGCCTTTCGGCACTGGAGCTGCACCCGCAGGATGTGCAAACTCTGGCGGCATTGTTTGAAGGTGATTACCAGACCCGCGTGACTGAACTGAACGGCTGGCTGGCGCTTGGTGCGCATCTTCCGCCGAAAGAAAAGCGCGGACTGGTGCTGGTTGACCCGCCATTTGAAATTGCCGGCGAGTTTGAGCGCCTTGTTGAAGGTTTGGTAAAAGCCCATCGCCGCTTTGCCACCGGCACCTATGCACTGTGGTATCCGGTTAAAGACCGGCGCGAGGTCAATCGCTTTATCACCGCTCTCAAGGAAACCGGCCTGCCAAAAATTCTGCGCCTTGAGCTTTCCGTTCGCCTGCCTTCACAAGAGCCGCGCCTTGACGGCACCGGCATGATTATTGTCAACCCGCCCTATATTTTGCCGCAGGAGATGGCTGTAATCTTGCCATGGCTTGCAAAAATCCTTGGTGAGAACAATCAGGGCGGATATGGTATTGAATGGATTGCCGGCGAGTAGAAACAATGTAATTCTCATATTGGCACCATGGCAGGCAAAGTGTTGCAGGCATAGTGTTTAAAGCCGGATCACTCTCTTGTGCGCAGCTGAGGCTTGACCCGCAACAGGATTAAAGCAAAAACTGAGCACCATCTTTAACGGGGACAGATTCATGTCATTACGTATTGCTTTTGCCTTTGCACTGTTTGCAGGCCTCTCTGCCGGTTCTCTTTCACAGGCACAGGCTGCTGATTTTATCGCAACCGCACCGGTTGCAGGTGATTCCGTGTGCCACAAACAAGGGGTGATCAACAGTGCCGTTGCGCAATTTTCCCGTATGGTGCATGGCGTTCCGGATATGCCTGCTGTCAGCATCAATGCTGTCGGCAATGTAAGCGCGACGCATTTTGAAGCAAAAACCTATCCGTCAGGCATTGAGCGCCATTATTGCCGCGCCACAGCGGTGCTCTCCAATGGTGAAAACCGCACCATGTGGTATATGGTGGAAAATCGTCAGGGTTTTGCCTCTGTCGGGCGCAATGTGGAATCCTGTGTGGATGGTTTTGACAAGTGGTTTATCTATGATGGCCGCTGCCGCGTGTTGCGCTGATAAATATGCCTCTGCACCAGATGTTTAAATTCTTGCTGTTGATGCTGCGCAGGGCGGCAGGTTTTGCAGCGTTGTCTCTTGCCATTCCTGTTGCTGCCACCGCACAGCCTTTGAGTGACAAACTGCTGCAGGATATGGCAAAAGATCTGCACAAACTCTCGCCCCTGCAAAAAGAGCAGCCGGCCTTGCGGCCTGAAAATAAAATTCCGCAACATGCCCCGTTGCGCCTTCCCCGGGAATTGCAACAGGAAATACCCAGTGCATCCGATGCGGATTTTGATTTTTATGTGCTGTCTCTTAGCTGGTCGCCAAGCTTTTGCGCTGAAAATGGCAGCCGCGGCAATGCCCGCCAGCAATGCGGCACCGGCCGCGCCTATGGCTTTGTGGCACATGGCCTGTGGCCGCAATATGAACGTGGCTATCCGCAAAGCTGCAATCACCATCAGGCCAATGATCTGGTACCGCGTGATGTGGTTTCCGCTCTTTCGGATATTATGCCTTCTGCCGGTCTGATGCGCCATGAATGGCGCAAACACGGCACTTGCAGCGGTTTAAACCAGCGTGATTATTTTGCCACGCTGCGCATGGCCTATCAGGCCGTTACCATACCGCCGGCACTGCGCAATGTTGCGACACCGCGCCGCGCTGATCCGCAACTGATTGAAAAAGCCTTTATCGCCGCCAATCCCGCCCTGCCTGCCAATGCCATTGCCATAACCTGCAGCCGCAACCATTTGCAAGAAGTGCGTATCTGCATGGATAAAAATCTGAAATTCCGCGCCTGCAACGAGGTTGACCGCAATTCCTGCCACAGCCGCTCGGTTATGCTGCTTCCCAATCACTGATAACTTTTCAAGTTACTCATAGTTTTTTTAGGATCTCACACATGCACAAACTTTATACATCCCCTGCCTCTCCCTTCTCAGCCAAGGTGCGCATGGCTGCGGTCTATGCCGGTATTGAACTGGAAAAGCACATGGTTGTTACCAGCGACGAACCGGCGGAACTGATTGCCGCCAATCCGCTTGGCAAGATCCCTACGGTGATAACGCCTGAGGGAAAAGCGGTTTTTGACAGCCGGGTTATCACCCAGTATTTCAACCGTCTTTCTGCTAATAAACTGTTTCCGCGCAATGCGGAGAAACGTCTGGATGCGGAAAAATATGAGGCCCTTGCAGACGGGCTGGCGGATGCGCTGGTTGCCCATGTTTATGAGCGCACTAAACGCCCGCAAGAGATTATATATCAGCCGATACTCGACTGGCACTGGAAAAAGGCTGAACGCGCGCTTGATCTGCTCAATGAGACGGCGCCGCGTCTTGGCGCCAAAATTCATTGCGGACATATAGCGATTGCCGCCGTGCTCGGTTATCTCAATATACGTTTTGGCAATGACTGGGAGCGTGGCCGGCCGAAGCTGAAACGCTGGTTCAAACGCTTTGCGGAACTGCATCCGGCGCTTGCCGCACAACTGCCAAGACCCGCTTAAAATTTTTTTAAAACAACAAAAAGCCGGGCTGCATACAGCCCGGCTTTTTTCAAACGCAATATTGCGGTTCTCAGAACTTGTAGCCAACGCCGAGGCGGATATCATGGGTCTGAAGGCCGCCATCCTTAACGGTGCCGCTATCCAGCTGGTAGTCTTTTTTACCGAAATCAGAATAACGATATTCAAGACGGGCTGTGATATTATCGGTCAGGAAGGTTTCTGCACCGGCACCGGCTGTCCAGCCAACGCGGAACTTGCTTGCCGATGATGTGGCATCAGAAAACTTTACCTGTGTTCCGGCAACACCAGCGGTTACATAAGGCATAACCGGTCCCATATCAGCACCAAGGCGGGCGCGCAGCGAGCCGTCAAAACCGCTTTTGGCTGTCAGACCAAGCTCTTCCTTTTTCGCCCAGTTGTAACCGGCATCACCTTCCAGACCATAAACAATATTATCGCTCTGGAAGTTCCAGCCGCCATAGGCGCCAAATTTGGCTGTATCATCTTTCAGGTCACCAACAGTATTGTCGGTTTTGAATTTGTTGAAGCCATAACCCAGATACAGACCTGTGTAACCGCCGGCCCAACTGCTCTGCGGCGCTGCCGCAACCACCGGTGCCGGCTCATATGGCTGTGGCTGGATCGCATCGGCAGCAAAAGCAGCAACCGAAAACGGCAGCAACGCAACAGTGCCAAGTGCCATAGATTTGATAGTGCGCATACACATCGTCCTTATAATTTTTTAAAACATCGAACAGCGCCGCTTGCAAATCAGCCTGCAGGCTCATCAAGACCCGCAACTGAATTGACCGCATAACGCCCTCTCTTCAATCTTATTATTTTAAAGAAAGAAGATTGCCTGACGGAGAAAAAGATGACGCTAAAATAAGGCAGCACAAATGCATAACAATGGAAAAACCCTGACCTTATTATGTCGGAAAAATGACAAGGTTAATCCCCTGCCTGAAAAATGCGCTTTAACAGCGGTTATAAACGCGCATAAATATATAATTTAAAACAATAAAAAGCCGGAGCGGACTCCGGCTTTCAAAGTTAATATTGAAAAGTATGCCAAGATTTTAAAAATCACAACAGTGTGATTTTATTATTGGCAAACTCAAAATTTATAGGCAACGCCGAGGCGCACATCATGGCTTTGCAATTTGCTGTCATTCAATTCTGTGTTGCCCAAAGAAAAATTCGTCTTGCCAAAATCGGAATAACGATATTCAACCCGCGCTGTAACATTTGATGTAAGAAGCGCCTCTACACCGGTACCTGCTGTCCAGCCAACGCGAAACTTTTTAGCCGAATCCGCATCATCGCTGTAGCGCAGCTGTGTGCCGGCAATACCAGCGGTTACATAAGGCATGAAAGTTCCAAGGTCATAGCCAAGGCGACCACGAAGCGAACCGTCAAAGCCGCTTTTGGCGGTCAGGCCGTCACTGGTTTTTTTGGCCTTATTGTAACCGGCATCACCTTCAACACCGTAAACAATCTTATCATTCTGAAAATTCCAGCCGGCATAGGCACCGAATTTAGCATTGTTATTTTTCAAAGTGCCGGCATCTGTGCCGGTCTGAAATTTATTGGCAGCCCCGCCAAGATACAGACCGGTATAGCCGCCTGCCCAGCTATCCTGCGGTGCAATATCAACAACCGGCGCAGGCGCTACAGGCTGCAAGCGGATTGCATCCGCTGCAAAAGCCGTTGCCGCGGTTGGCATCAAAACGGCAGGAACCAATAGCAAAGTTTTAAAATAAGACATGAAACTTCCTTGCAAAATTAACTCGTTCATATACGGCCACACAGGCAAAATAAGAGCCTGCAGGCGGATAAAATGCCTTATCAAGCATAAAACCCAAGCAGCAATAGCTGATAAGAGTGCCGCTTTTAAACCATAAAGTTTGATCAAAAAACGACATAAAAATGGGCAAAAAATGATGATGCAAAAGGGCAACATTTCTTTTAATATTAATAAGTTAGATAAATATATAAATTAAATTTTAAAATGTGCCAAATTTTTGCAAATTTCAATTTCACAAAACAAAAATCAAATTTGCACTTATAAATTTTATTACAAGTTAAAAGCACATCCATCGGGATGACCTGTTCCGTGTTACAATCGGTTGCCCTGCAACTGATTTGCCCCATATCTACAGGCAGGAAGAGCCGGATGCCGATAAAGAGGAGACTGTTATCCATGAGCGCCAAACGGATGCAATCTGCAAATTTGCCTGTCACCCTGATCACGGGCGGCGCAAGACGTATTGGCAGCCATATTGCGCAAGGCCTTGCGGCGCGGGGTTATCCGGTCATTATCCATTATCACCGCTCTGCCCGTCAGGCGCAGGAACTGGCGCAGCGCATCCGTGATCAGGGCGGGAAAGCCCAAACCGTTGCCGCCGATCTTGCTGACAGCGCACAGCTTGCAGCTATGGCGCAGGCTGCGCAGGCGCATTTTGGCCCGGTTGAACTACTTGTCAACAATGCCTCCCTATTTGAGGATGACCGCATCGGCAGCCTGACCGGTGATTTATGGGATCAGCATTTTGCCATTCATCTCAAGGCGCCGGTATTTTTAGCGCAGGCAATGGCAGAAGCCCTGCCGCAAGAATGTCAGGGGCTGATTATCAATATTACAGATCAGCGGGTATGGAAGCTCAATCCGCAATTTCTCTCCTATACATTGTCCAAATCCGCCCTGTGGAATGCCACACGCACTTTGGCGCAGGCATTGGCGCCGGATATTCGCGTCAATGCCATAGCCCCGGGGCCAACCCTGCCAAGCGAGCGCCAAAATCCGGAAGATTTTCAAAAACAGGTCGATGCATTATTATTAAAAAAAGCGCCGGCACTGGATGAATTTGCCGCAACAATTGATTATCTATGGCATGCACGCTCAGTGACAGGGCAAATGATTGCCCTTGATGGCGGGCAGCATCTGGCATGGGAAACGCCGGATATTGCAGGTATTTCTGAATGACACATATAACCGGCGGTGCAGGCGGCGCTGATCTGCCCTTACCCGATATTGACCCTGATCATAATTTTGATGCTGAGAATGCGCCTTCTGATGAAGTGGCGGCAGAGCAAAGCGGGCTTGCGGCAAAACTTGCCGACAGCATAAGATGGGATTCAGCCCTGTCGGAATTTGATGCCGCAGCCAGCGGGCTGTCCGGCGCCGAGGTGATCAGCGCCTTTGTAAAAAAACTGCCCAACAGCCCGGGCGTTTATCGCATGTTCAACCGTGAGGGGGATGTGCTTTATGTGGGCAAAGCGCGCAATCTCAAAAAACGGGTAAGCAATTATGCGCGCGGTCAGGGGCACAGCAACCGCATTACCCGCATGATCCGCGAAACCGCAACCATGGAATTTGTGGTTACCCGCACCGAGACAGAAGCATTGCTGCTGGAAGCAAATCTGATCAAACGCCTGCGCCCGCGTTTTAATGTGCTTTTGCGTGATGACAAATCCTTCCCCTATATTCTTATTTCCGGTGATACGCGCGCGCCCGGCATTTTCAAACATCGCGGCGCACGTTCGGGAAAAGGTGATTATTACGGCCCCTTTGCTTCTGCCGGTGCGGTAACACGCACGATCAATGTGCTGGAGCGCGCTTTCTTGTTGCGCAGTTGCAGTGATTCCATGTTTGAAAGCCGCACCCGCCCCTGCCTTCTGCATCAAATCAAACGCTGTGCCGCCCCCTGCACCCATGAGATCAGTGGTGCGGATTATACAGCCCTCGTCACACAGGCAAAAGCATTTCTCTCCGGCCGCAGCAAGGCTGTTCAGGAACAAATACGCGATAAAATGACTGCGGCAGCCGAAGCGCTCGATTTTGAACGGGCGGCAATCTACCGCGACAGGCTTGCCGCGCTTTCCCATATTCAATCCCATCAGGGTATTAACCCGCAAACAGTTGATGAAGCCGATGTTTTTGCCATCCAGCAGGAAGGCGGAATGGCCTGTATTCAGGTCTTTTTCTTCCGCACCGGCCAAAACTGGGGCAATCGCGCCTATTTCCCCAAGGCAGATCCCTCACTTTCAGCGGCGGAAGTTCTGGGAGCCTTCATCAGCCAGTTTTATGATAACAAGCCCTGCCCCCGATTGATCCTGCTGTCAGAGCCGGTTGAGGAGCAGCAATTGCTCCATGAGGCATTGTCAGCCAGTGCCGGCCATAAAGTGCAGATCATTGTTCCGCAACGGGGCGAGAAAAAAGACCTGATCGACCACGCCATGACCAATGCCCGCGAAACTTTGGGGCGCCGTTTGGCAGAAACCTCCTCGCAGGCACGCCTGCTCAAGGCTATGGCAGAAACATTTGAACTGCCGCGGGTGCCGCGCCGTATCGAGGTTTATGATAATTCGCATATTATGGGCACCAATGCCGTGGGCGGCATGATTGTGGCAGGGCCGGAAGGCTTTGTGAAAAACCAGTATCGCAAATTCAATATACGCTCAAAAGACATCACCCCCGGCGATGATTTTGGCATGATGCGTGAAGTGATTGAGCGCCGCTTTGGGCGGTTGATCAGGGAACATGCATTGCCGAAAAAAGCTCTTGCGGCAGAGGATCATATTGAACAGGACGTGCCGGATGATGCTTTTCCTGCATGGCCGGATGTGATCTTTATTGATGGCGGTCAGGGGCAGGTTTCAGCGGTGCGGAAAATTCTTGCGCAACTGGGGCTTGGGGATCATGTTATTTCCATCGGCATTGCCAAAGGCGTTGACCGCGATGCCGGACGCGAGCGTTTCTTTGTCAGCGGCAAGCCGGCCTTCACCCTGCCGCCGCGTGATCCCGTGCTTTATTTTATCCAGCGGCTGCGTGATGAGGCGCATCGTTTTGCCATTGGCACCCACAGAGCCAAACGTAAAAAGGAAATGATCAAAAGCCCGCTTGATGAGATTGCGGGCATTGGCCCCTCACGCAAAAAAGCACTGCTGCATCAATTTGGCACAGCCAAAGCCGTTTCCCAGGCTGCTCTTTCCGACCTGATGAAGGTTGAGGGAATTTCTGAAGCACTGGCACAAGTTATCTATGATCATTTCCGCGAACAATGAGCAAAACCGCCGGCCAATGCTTTTATAAAAACAATCACACGCCGTGATTGCTGAATTTTTGCATTTAAAATTCACGAAAGCGCGATATGCACATAATTAGACGTAAAAAGTCCAAGATCATGTTGCTTTTTACATTATTGCAAGGTTGATGATAGCTAAGCGTATTGGAAACAATGCAAAACGCTTTTGCATAAGATATGCACAGAACAAAGAGACAGGGTATTTCCGCCATTCAATATCGGCAGGAAATACTCTAAAAGAAAAGAGACATTGCCTGCAATTTTGCAGGACGCAATGTTAAACAGAGCCAATGCCGGCTGCGGCCGCGCCTGTTACCGGCTCGACCTTCGGGCTCAACCTGCGGATAAATTATCCGCAATACGGGTTTCATACGGATTTCAGGGAACCATGAGTAAACATACATTATCACTGCCCAACATCCTGACCTATGCACGTATCGTCGCTGTGCCCCTTGTGGTTTTATGCTTCTTTCTGGAGGGGCATCTGAAAAGCAGCGATACTGCCCGCTGGTGGTCTCTCGGCCTGTTTGCCGCAGCCAGTATTACCGATTTTTTTGACGGCTATCTGGCGCGGATATGGAAACAAACATCCAATATCGGCCGGATGCTCGACCCTATTGCAGATAAGCTGCTGGTCTCTGCCATTTTATTGCTGCTTGCCGCCGACGGCACCATTGCCGGCTGGACACTCTGGGCAGCGATTATCATTTTGTGCCGCGAAATTCTGGTGTCGGGCTTGCGGGAATATCTGGCGGATCTCAAAGTGAGCGTGCCGGTCTCGCGCCTTGCCAAATGGAAAACCACAATCCAGATGATTGCGCTGGCCTTTCTTCTGGCCGGACCTGCGGGGGATAAAATCCTGCCCTATACCACAGAAACAGGCCTTCTGCTGCTGTGGGTGGCGGCGCTTCTTACCCTTTACACCGGCTGGGATTATTTCCGCGCCGGTATCAAACATATATGATATAATGCCTCTATGCCGGTAAAACTCGTTTATTTTGCATGGGTGCGGGAACAAATTGGCAAATCCGGTGAAATGCTGGATCTGCCAGCCAATGTTACAACCGTATCCGCACTTTTAACCTATCTGGCCTCGCGTGGTGAGAACTATGCCGAGGCACTGCGCTTTTCCGATGTTATTCGCGTGGCCATCAATCAGGAACTTGCTGATCATGATGCCCCGCTGCATGATGCGCAAGAGATTGCCCTCTTTCCGCCAATGACAGGGGGATAGGCTTATGAGGCCCTATATCCTGATCAGTCATGAGGATTTTGATGCAGCGGCTTTGCTTGCACGTCTTACAGGCGGGCGCACAGATATTGGTGCCACGGTGAGTTTTATCGGCTATTGCCGCGATGAAAACCAGACCTTGCAGGCGCTGGAACTGGAACATTATCCAGGCATGGCAGAAAAGCAGCTTGCACAAATTGCCGGAAAAGCTGCCGCGCGCTGGCCGTTACAGGGCATTATTATTGTGCATCGCACCGGCAGGATTGAGGCTGGCAGACAAATTGTTTTTGTGGCAACAGCAAGCCGCCACAGGCAGGCAGCATTTGATGCCGCATCCTTTCTGATGGATCATCTTAAAAGTGATGTGCCATTCTGGAAAAAAGAACACCCCGTGCAACCCGTTGCCGGCACCTCTCCCATTGCAGGCTCTATCACCGGCCCCATCGCCTCCATGACAGGCCGGAGCAGTTGGGTGGAAGCCAGAAACAGCGATTCTGACATGAAAAAACGCTGGGACGCGGAATAAATATCTTCTTGAAAAATTACAGGAAACCTTACCGGCTGTGCAGCCTTGCGAAACAGTTTTCACCTGCCCGGCCGACAGAGTTTTATTGTTTAAGAATATAGGCTTACAAAAAACTTATTAAATAATTTACCAAGGCTTGCATTGCCATAAGGAAACCATAAAATCAGTTCAGACAGTATATATGTTTCACAGGGGGCAGACAGATCTGCGCATAACAGCCGCGCCTGATGCAGGCCGGAAACGATAAGTGACAGGTCGCCATCAAGCTAAAATACAAAACAGCCGGTGCGCAACGCAATATTGAAGGGCAGGATTATAAAATGGCTCAGCAGTCATTTGCCTTTAATATATGACAGCTAAAGACGGCTGGCTAAAGCTATTGCAATAAACAGGACAAAATATGTTGATTGGTAAAGCACGGATTTTTGCAGCGGCCTGTCTGGGGCTTGTCATCCTTGGCGGTGGCGCATTGATCCTTTCCTCAACCATACCAACACAAAGCGTGGCATCAGAAAAGACCATTCGCGGCACAGTCGTTTATCGCGAGCGCATTGCATTGCCGCCGGAGGCAGGCCTTTCCGTTCAGTTGCTTGATGTCTCCCTCGCCGATGCACCGGCGGAGATTATTGCTGAAAAATATATCGAACATCTCAAATCTTCTCCGGTGCCGTTTACCCTGAAGTTTGATCAGGCAAAATTGCTCCCCGGCCACAGCTATGCCTTGCAGGCGCGCATCAGTGCGGGCGACACTTTATGGTTCATCAATGATACCAGACATAATTTTGATCCGGAAAAATTTGAACCATCCTACGAAATCCGCGTGGTTAATGTGCGCAAAAATGCAGCGATTCAAACCCCGCTGACATTGGAAAACCATGAATGGCTGACCGAGGATATCCGCGGTGCCGGCGTGATTGATTATGCACAGACCACATTGAATATTGCAGCAAGCGGCGATGTCTCGGGCTCGGGTGGCTGCAACCGTTATTTTGGCAAGGCAACAATTACCGGCGAGACAATCAGCTTCGGCACAATAGGCTCCACCTTCATGCAATGCCCGCCGGCGCTGATGGATCAGGAAACCAAGTTTCTTGATGTGTTAAAACAAACGCGCCGCTTCAGCATCACCAATGGCAAGCTGTATTTGCTGGGAGAAAACGGCCTGGAACTGGCACGCCTTGCCAGTGACTGAATATTAACGGGATTATCAAATTTTCTTCCGAACAGACTAAAAAAGGCGCTGCAAATTTTGCAGCGCCTTTTTCAATTAAGAAAAATGCTGTTAATCAGCCAACGATTTCAGTTGCAGAGAACCAATAGGCGATTTCCTGAGCAGCGGTTTCAGGAGCATCGGAACCGTGAACGGAATTTTCACCGATCGACAGGGCAAAAGTCTTACGAATGGTGCCTTCTGCAGCATCGGCAGGATTGGTTGCACCCATAATTTCACGGTTTTTCAGGATGGCGTTTTCGCCTTCCAGAACCTGAACAACGGTTGGGCCGGATGTCATGGTTTCAACCAGCTCACCGAAGAAAGGGCGCTCTTTATGTACAGCGTAGAAGCCTTCTGCTTCACGCTTGCTCATCCATACGCGCTTGGAAGCAACAACACGCAGACCAGCTTCTTCAAGCTTGGCGGTGATTGCACCGGTGAGGTTGCGCTTGGTTGCATCAGGCTTGATCATGGAAAAAGTACGTTCGATGGCCATCGGTAATCCTGTTTATATTTTGAGGAAAGGTGCCGTTCTATACCCTCACAGCCTTTTGCAGTCAAATATGATCGTAAAACCGCGCATTAAAATGCAAGAGAAAAGACAAGAGCGCTCCTTTTAACCCGTATGGGTTTTCACAGATAAGAACCCGATAGCAAATTGATACTGCATTTTCATGACAAGGTACTGAAAATGCGAGTTATTTATTCTCCTTGTCTTTCAGGGTAGATTATAGCTGACATATGGGGATATTTCAGTTTTTCAGTGAGAATACCGGTTATCCTGCAGGCAGGATTTTGCGATTCCACAGATCAGGCAGAAAATTCTGCCTGAGGCGGTTTTAATATGCCGATTTGAAGAGAGCGTGATGATGAAGCAACATTTTCTGATGCTTGCCGCCTATAACAGCTGGGCCAATAAACAGCTTTTCAGCGCCCTGCCCTGTTTGAGCGAGAGCGAATACAGGCAGGATGCGGGGCTTTATTACAAATCTATCCATGCCACGCTCAACCATATCCTTGGCAATGATCGCTTATGGATGAAGCGTTTTACCGGTGCGGGAGATCACCCCAAATCTGCTGATGCCATTCTCTATCTGGCGCAGGCCGATCTGCGCGCTGCACGTTTTGAGGAGGATATGCGGATTTTTCAATGGCTTGAGGGGCTTTCGCCAGCTGATCTTGGCGGGCGTTTTGTGTTTCTCAATATGAACGATATGCGCACTATCAGCCAGCGGCTTGCCCCTGCCCTTGCACATATGTTTAACCATCAAACCCATTATCGCGGGCAGGTTCATGCAGCTCTCAGCATGTTGAAACAGAAAGCGCCGGATCTCGATATGATCAGCTTCCATAAATCGGAAGCCGGCCGGCCGTTTATCTGATATAGGCAGATATAATAAAGCGGCAAACAGATTATTCTTCGCCGTTTTTGCCTCTTGCACAATGGCTGCAACCGGTGCAAAACCGGCTTATGCTGATCATTAATGATATAACTGTCCGCATGGCCGGACGCGTCCTCATCGACCATGCCAGTGTTACGCTGCCATCGGGTTCGAAAACGGGTTTTGTCGGCCGTAACGGCACGGGCAAATCAACCCTGTTCAAGGTTATCACCGGTGAATTATCATCGGATACCGGCGATATTTCCATGCCGCGCAATACCCGTATCGGGCAGGTTGCACAGGAAGCGCCCGGCACAGAAGAATCCCTGATCGAGATTGTGCTGCAAGCCGATAAGGAGCGGCTGGCACTGCTGCGCGAGGCAGAAACCGCAACAGATCCGGAGCGCATCGCCGAAATTCATATCAGGCTTGCCGATATTGAGGCGCATTCAGCTGAAGCACGCGCCAGCGCCATTCTTTCCGGCCTTGGTTTTGATGCGCAAGCACAATTGCGCCCAGCCTCTTCCTTTTCCGGCGGCTGGCGCATGCGTGTTGCTCTGGCTGCCGTGCTGTTTGCCCAGCCTGATCTGCTGCTGCTTGATGAGCCGACCAACTATCTTGATCTTGAAGGTGTGTTATGGCTGGTGGATTATATCAAACGCTATCCCTATACAGTGATCATCATCAGCCATGACCGCGATTTGCTCAATTCGGCAACCAGTTCAATCATGCATCTGGAGAACAAGAAGCTGACGTTCTGGAAAGGCAATTACGACCAGTTTGAACGCCAGCGTGCCGAAATGCTGGAATTACAACAAAAACAGCGCGCCAAGCAGGAAGCGCACCGCAAACATATGGAATCCTTTGTGGAGCGGTTCCGCGCCAAGGCATCCAAGGCGCGGCAGGCGCAATCGCGCCTCAAGGCTTTACAGAAATTACAGCCGATTGCCATACATTATGACGAGCATGTGCAGCCGTTTCGCTTTCCGGATGCGGAAAAGGTTGCCGCCTCCCCGATCATTGCGCTGGAAAATGCCGAGGTTGGCTATGAGCCGAGCAAAGCTGTGCTGCGCAATCTTACCTTACGCATTGACCATGATGACCGTATTGCCCTGCTCGGCTCCAATGGTAACGGTAAATCCACACTGGCCAAGCTGATCTCCGCACGGCTTAAACCGCAAAGCGGCACACTCACTTTATCACCGGCTCTGAAAGTGGCTTTTTTTGCCCAGCATCAGCTGGATGATCTGGTACCGGAAGAGAATGCTATTGAGCATGTGCGCAAACTCATGCCCGATGCACCGGAAGCCAAGGTGCGCACCCGTGTTGCCCAAATGGGGCTTGCAACAGAGAAAATGCAGACCAAGGCCAGAGATCTTTCCGGTGGTGAAAAGGCGCGTCTGTTGATGGGGCTTGCAACTTTTCACGGCCCTAATTTGCTGATTCTCGACGAGCCCACCAACCATCTGGATATTGACAGCCGTGAAGAACTTGTTCATGCGCTTAATGATTTTAAAGGCGCTGTTATACTCATTGCTCATGATCGCCACCTGATCGAGGCAACGATGGACAGGCTCTGGCTGGTGCGCAACGGCACTGTGCAGCCCTATGATGGTGATCTGGACGATTATCGTGCTCTGGTTTTGGGCGATAAAAGCTCGCCCGAGAGTATGCAAGACCATCAACAGGTAGCTTTGGCCGTAGATGAAGGGCCCAAACTGAGCAAGGCTGACCAGCGCAAACGCGCTGCACAAAAGCGCGAACAACTTAAGCCATTACAGAAAAAGATTAATGATTCCGAATCTTTAATGCAAAAACTGCAGAAAGAGATTCAGGTTCTGAAGAGCAAACTGGAAGACCCTGAACTCTATACCAAGGATGCCCAGAAGGCTGTGCAGCTCAATATTGACCTGAAGGCCGCCGAAAGCAAGCTGAATGATGCGGAAGAAAAATGGCTGACCTATTCTGCCGAATATGAAGAGGCTATGGCTGAATAGCAATTTCAGTAAAAAACGGGATATTGGCGCATCAAAACGATTTCACATTTTTTGATGCGCAAATTCTCTTTTTAATGCGCAAATTCTCGGGCTTGTATGCAAATTCCCTAGGCCTTGGAACGGCGGCGCAGGCGCATAAAACCATAAAGACCAGCCACCATAGCCACCACGCCTGCGGTTACAATATTTTCATCCACCGGCTCTGCACCACGGCGCAAAACCAGATCGGCACGGCGCAATGACAAGCCATCCTCAACCGCGCGGACACTGAATTCATAAATACCGGTTTTCACCACCGGCCAATCCGCACTCTGGCGAATGATGCCGCCATTTTGCGGCTGATCGCGCAATTCACTGCCGCTTTTAGGGCTATAAGCCAGCCGTTTTGCCAATACCGGCACGCCATCACGGCTCACAGCCAGATTAAGCACAGTGGCTTGCTGTTTGCCGGTTGTGCCCTGAACCGGCGCAACATCCACAAAAATCCGCACAAGCGCATCACCGGCTTCAAGCGGCACATGCGCTGTTTGATAGCCCTTATCACGCTGATAAAGTGCCCATGTGCCAAGTTGCTGCCCGCTGAAATTGCGTTGCGCCCAGGGCCAAATCACACCAACAGCCAGACCGGCAACAAATAACAGGATACATAAAATACGCATCAGCCTTTTTTCTCCCAGCGACGATCGGCATTTTGCTGCCAATAGGTAAGCTGATGTCCGGCAGCTTTCAGCACCTTCCACTGCTCGCGTGCGGTGGCAAGTTGTCCGGCATTATGCCCGTCAAACATTATCACAAGGCGCGCATAGTTTTCTGCCTCTGAAACTGGCGCCCCCTCCACCAGAAACCGCACGGTTGCGCCATTGGGATTGCTGTCATTGACAGTGATCAGCGCCGGCTGATGCTCGGCATAGGGCTGCACATCGGTGCCATGTGCCAGAAAAGACGTGTTGTTCCATGTCCATAATAACCGATCCAGCTCATCGCGCCGCTCTTCCGATGCGGCTTGAATCACCACACGCCAGCCGCGCTCAAGCGAGCGTTCAACCAGCCCCGGCAAAGCCTCATCAAGCACCGATTCCGTCAGATGATAAAACAGGATTTCCGCCATCTGTATTTCAGGAAAATGCTCCCGAACCTCTTTTTTGCACAATTTGCCCTAAAACTTAAACCAGAAACAAAACGGCCTGCCGATAAGACAAGCCGCCACACAATAAGACAGAAAGGCCACAGTTCAAGCAGGGATCGAATTATGCGTTGCCCTTGCACAGATAATGCTGCGCACACCAAGGCAAAGCAGCAGAAAATAACTTAAACTTTCAAACACTTCTTCCAGAAACTCATTATAGGCAAAGCCGTCCATTCTTTCAAACACCTCGCCCAGCAGCAAAAGCATTGCCGCCAGATAAAAAGGCCAGGCCTTGCCGCTCAGAATAAAATGCATAACCGGACGCACATAGTTTTTATGCCGGAAAATATAAAATGCCGCCACAGCAATCACCACAAATGCTTCATGCCAGCGAAAGGCACGGGACTTTATATAACCGGTCAAAAGGCCATCGGGCTCAACCTCTAATTCGCGGAAGAAGAAAATGAGCATTAACACACACATGCCAATGGCAAACATGCGCTCCGGCCCTTCATCACGCAAGCCCGCAACAAAAAAAGCCAGTGCAGCCAGCCCGAGATAAACCAGCTGCAAATTCTCCAGCAGCCCTTCCTCACCCATCTCGGCTGCGAGGTTGTTGAGATCTGTCACGCAATAAAAAACAATGGCATTAATCAATAGCAGCACAAAGGACAGCCTGATAAAGCTGCGGGAGGTATAAGACTGAAACACTGATTTTTCCGGCTGGCGCAATATTTGTGCCCTTTAAAGGCAGGCACAGGAGATTTTTTAACGGGATATAATTCTGTAACATAAAATTATTTAAGAGTCACAACCATTATCCCGGCACATATCAAATTATATTGATAACATATAAAAAGCCGGTGCAGGCACCGGCTTTTCAACATATATCAAAACCACTCTTAGCAATAAGGATCAGTCTTCGTAGTGATCACGCACCAAGCGATCCAGCAAGCGCACACCAAAGCCGGAGCCCCAGGATTCATTATAATCACCGGCCGGTGAATCCATTGCGGTGCCGGCAATATCCAGATGCGCCCAAGGTGTATCCCCTACGAAACGCTTGAGAAATTGCGCTGCGGTGATGGAACCGGCGGGGCGGCCGGATGAATTGCGCATATCGGCAAATTTGGAATCAATAATCTTGTCATATTCCTTGGTGAGCGGCATGCGCCACAGTTTTTCACCGCTTTTTTGCCCTGCCTCAAACAAGCGCCCTGCCAATTCATCGTCATTGGAGAACAAGCCGGCATGTTCCGTACCAAGTGCCACAACAATGGCGCCGGTCAGCGTTGCCAGATTGATCATAAAGCGCGGCTTGTGGGTTTTGGCGGTATAATAAAGGGCATCTGCCAGCACAAGGCGGCCTTCAGCATCGGTATTGATCACTTCAATTGTCTGACCGGACATGGAGGTGACAATATCGCCAGGGCGCTGTGCATTGCCATCAGGCATATTTTCAACAAGGCCGATAACGCCAACAACATTCACTTTAGCCTTGCGGCCTGCCAGAGCCCGCATCAGGCCGGTTACGGCAGCCGCGCCGCCCATATCGCCTTTCATATCCTCCATACCAAGGCCGGGCTTGAGGGAAATGCCGCCGGTATCAAAAACCACACCCTTGCCGACAAAAGCAACAGGCTTGTCTTTCGCCTTGCCGCCATTCCACTCCATCACCACCATACGCGGCGGGCGCACAGAGCCTTGCGCAACACCAAGAAGCGCACCCATGCCGAGTTTCTTCAGATCTTTTTCATTAAGAACTGTGATTTTGACGCCAAGCTTTTCCAGTTTTTCCGCTTCAGCGGCAAATTCAACAGGGCCCAGAATATTGGCCGGCTCATTCACCAGATTACGGGCAAGCTGCACGCCTTCGCCAACTTCTTGCAATGCTTCAAAGGCTTTTTCTGCCGCCGATACATCGGCCACATAAATGGCCAGCCTGACATCTCCGGCCTCAGCCTTGTCGTCATTCTTTTTGGTTTTGTATTTATCAAAACGATAAGCACGCAATTGTGCGCCAAGGGCAAATTCAGCTGCGGCATCTGCCGCAATATCCAGCCCCTCGACCGCCAGAATCGCATTGGCCTCACTGCTCTTGCCGATTTTGGCAAATGCCGTACCGCCAATTTTCAGCCAGTCATCATTTTTCAGTTTGGCAGGATCGCCAATACCAACGAGAATCAAACGCTCTGCGCCGCTATCACCGCTCAAATAAGTTTCAAGTGTTGCGCCAAGCTTGCCTTTGAAACCCGCCTTGCCAATAAGGCCGGCAATATAGCCCTCACCGCCGATATGACTTGCCTGAGCAGCAACCGAACCATCTTTGGCAACCGGAACGATCACGACATTTTTCAGCTTTTCTGAAAAATTCGCGAATTTGATGACTGGATTTTTCGACATAATAACTCCAATAGATAAAAACAGAGTCGCAACACTGCATCATTGTGTGGCGCTAACCGACACAAACCACAAGATGAAAAACACTGATTTTGACGAATAAGTGTTTTGTTAACCGTATTTATTGGGCTATTTTTAGCCAGAACAACGCTATAAACATATTAAATCCGGGCAAATATTTGCTAATCATCATGAGCCGGTTATAAATGCTATATTAGCGGTATCGGATTGATTAATTTATGACAGGTTCTGTACGAGGCTTCAGGGTGTAAATTCAGCGTATGAAACTGATCGAGCGATACATCCTGCGCCGCGTGGGAATTATGTTTTTAGGGGTGTTTTGTGCCGCTATCGGCATTACCTGGACGGTTCAGGTATTGCAGCGCATTAATTTTCTCACCTCCAGCGGGCAGTCCCTCAGTGCTGCCATCCAGTTTTTTTCACTGTTTATCCCTTCGGTCATTCCGCTGGTTATGCCCTTTGCGCTGGTGATTGCCATCACACAGACGCTCTCCACCATGAATCAGGATTCAGAACTGGTGGTGATCAATGCCTCCGGCAGCCCGCGCACGGCAATTATCCGCCCGATATTATTGTTTGCAGCCGCACTCTCGGTCACATCTTTTCTGGTGGCTAATTTTGTGGATCCTTATGCCCGCCACAATATGCGCTCCATGCTGGCAGAGGCCAGTGCGGATCTTCTCAATGTGGTGATACAGGAAGGCAGTTTCCGTAAATTATCCGATAATCTCTATGTGCAGATTGCCGAGCGTAATGCGGATGGCAGCATTGGCGGCATGTTTATTGCCGATTCCAGAGATGCCAATACGGATCTGGTTTATTATGCGCTCAATGGCGCCATTGCCAATAATAACGGCAGGGATGTGCTGTTGATGAATAATGGTGAAATCCAGCGCCGCGATGTCAAGACCGGCAGCGTTTCCATTATTAAATTCGATCAATATGCTTTTGACTTAAGCCAGTTTACCGATTCAGGCGGCGATATGGTTCTTTATGCCAAAGACCGGCATCTGTCCTATCTGCTCAATCCGGATAAAAATGACCCGATCTATCAGACCAAACCGCAACAATATCGCGCAGAGCTGCACAAACGCCTGACAAGCTGGCTTTATCCTTTTGTTTTTGCCATGATTGCGATTGTTTTGGCCGGTGATGCCCGCTCACATCGCGAGGCGCGGGTTTCGGCGTCATTTTCGGCCATTTCCCTGTCGCTGCTGGTATATTGGGCGGGTTATTTTGTCTCTGACCGTGCAGAGAAAGAAGCCGCTTTTGTGCCGGTTATGTATCTTATTCCGCTTGGCGTGATTGCCGTTTGCGTCTATGCCCTGTTCAGCGGCAAGTCACTCAGTCTGCCCGCCTCATGGAATGATAAATTGCAGGATATGACAGAACAGGTTTTGCAACGCTTCAGCGGCATTTATCAACGTCTGACAGGCAAAAGAAGCTCTTCAGGAGGCGGCTCATGATCGGCTGGACTCTTGGGCGCTATTTTTTCATGCGTTATGTAAAAACCACGCTATATTTTCTGGCGGGGATTTTTGCCTTATCATTGCTGCTTGATTTTACTGAAAATGCCAGCCGGCTTGCCAATCTGCCGGATTATACCGCATGGGCGGCACTTGGCCTTTCTGCCATGCGTATTCCTTTCATCATGCAGCAGGTCATTCCGTTTGTGGCGCTTTTCGCTGCCATGGCCACGCTGATTTCGCTCAACCGGCGCTATGAGTTGGTGGTTGCCCGCTCTGTCGGGGTTTCTGCCTGGCAATTTTTGCTGCCGGCCTGCCTTGGCGCATTTTTATTCGGGCTGATTACTATTTTTGCAATCAATCCGCTGGCGGCCTACGGCTTTGCCAAATCGGAAGAGATCACAACCCTGTGGCGCAACGGCAATGTTAATGAAATCAGTACAATACGTGACCCGTGGCTGCGGCAGAAATCAAATGATCATGAAACAATTATCGGCGCCAAGGGCATTCTTGGTCAGGGCTCCCATCTCACTGATGTCAGCTTTTTTGTTTTCAATCCGGACAAAACAATCAAGGAACGCTTTGATGCGCGCGATGCGGTGCTGGAAGATGGCTACTGGAACCTCACCGATGTAACCCTTATCCGGGAAGGACAGGAGCCGCAAAAACTTCTGGCCAAACAAATTCCGACTCAGTTGAAACCGGAATATGTTGAAGAAAAGCTTTCCTCACCGGAAACGGTTCCTTTTATTCAATTGCCGCGCAAAATAGAAATTGCCCGTTCTTTCGGGTTCTCCGCCAATGCTTTTGAGATGCAGTTTCAGTCTTTGCTGGCTTTGCCCGCTCTTTTGATGGCCATGACCCTGATTGCGGCAACAGTATCATTAAAATTTGTGCGTTCCGGGCAGTCCGGAACGATGATTCTGGGTGGCATCATTGCCGGCTTCGTGCTTTATGTCGTAACAGTACTTGCCAAAGCTTTTGGTACGGCGGGATTCGTGCCGCCTTTTGTGGCGGCATGGGTACCGGTATTGATTGCAACATTTTTTGGAATCTCCTTTTTGCTTCATAAGGAGGATGGTTAGTGGGATTGAGTAGCTCCCGCACGGTTGTGTCCGAGTATATCACGCGTCTTGCACGCGGGACTGCTCTTGCGTGCATTTTTTCCACTTCTGTTATATTGTCCCTGCCCTCTGCCGCCCATAGTCAGACGGCCGCTCCTTCTGATGATTTTGGCAGCCAGTATCAGACCAATCCTGATGCCAAAATGCTGTTGCAGGCGGACAATCTTATTGTTGACCGTGACAGCAACACCGTTACCGCCGCCGGTAATGTGCAGATAGAATATGACGGCAACCGCCTTGTTGCCCGTCAGGTTGTCTATAACCAGTCCACCAAGCGCATGATTGCCAAGGGCAATGTTGAAATTGTTGAGCGGGACGGCAACCGGATTTATTCCGATGAAATTGATGTGACGGACGATTTCCGCGATGGTTTTGTTAATGGCCTGCGCGTGGAAACCACGGATGACACACGTTTTGCCGCAGAAAGCGCCGAGCGCAGCAATGGCGAAATCACCACTTTCAACAATGGTGTTTATACAGCCTGTCATGCCTGTGCCAGCAATCCTGACAAGCCTGTTCTATGGCAGGTAAAAGCAAAGAAAATTATCTGGAACGGCGCCAAAAAGACAGTGCGCTTTGAAGGCGGGCGCTTTGAAATGTTCGGCAAATCACTGTTTGCCCTGCCGGCCTTTGAAATTGCCGATCCGACCATCAAGCGCAAAAGCGGCTTTTTGTTCCCCTCTTTCCTCTATAAGGATGAGCTTGGCGGAGGCGTGAGAGGCGGCTATTTCTGGAATCTGGCGCCTAATTACGACATCACCACTTACGGCACTGTTATGAGCAAACAGGGTTTCCTGAGTGAAACCGAATGGCGGCACCGTCTTGAAAACGGCAGCTATAATATCCGCGCGGCCGGTATTTATCAGCTGCGCCCCGGCGCTTTCAGCTCCACAACAGTTGATGCCCAGAAACATAGCCGCGCCATGATCGCCACCAAAGGTGATTTCAAAATCAATCCGCGCTGGAGTTTTGGCTGGGATATTATTGCCCAGACAGACAAGAATTTCAGCCGCACCTATGCGATCAGCGATTATAGCGGTGAAACGCTGACATCCAATATTTATTTGCGCGGTCTGTCCGGACGCAATCACCTGAATATTAATTTTTACAAGTTCAATGTTCAGGAAGATGTGCTGAAAGGCAGCGCAAATGCGGTGGACAGCAAACAACCATGGGTTCTGCCAAGTGTGGATTATCTCTATACTGTGCCAGAGCCGGTTTATGGCGGTGAACTGACGCTGACCACCAATCTGCAAGGGATTTACCGCGAGACTTCGGACAGTTTTCTGCTGAATAATAACGGCACCATGCGCCAGTTTCTGCGGGGTATCAAAGGTACCAGCGGCCGTCTGACCAGCGAAGCGGAATGGAAGCGCACTTTTATTACTGAACAGGGGCTGGTTATCACACCATTGCTCGCCTTGCGCGGTGATGCAATCGGCATCAGCACCAGTAATACCTATCAGGATCCGTTTGGCACCGCCAATGAGATCCGCTCACAGGCTTTCCGCGGCATGGCAACGGCCGGTCTGGAATTGCGCTGGCCGATTCTGTTTTCATCAACCAGTATGACCCAAATTCTGGAGCCGACAGCCCAGATTTTTGTGCGCAATAATGAGCCTTATGCCGGTCGTCTGCCTAATGAAGATGCGCAGAGCTTTGTCTTTGATGCCACCAACCTGTTCACCCGTGATAAATTTTCCGGTTATGACCGTGTTGAAGGCGGCACCCGCGCCAATTTTGGCCTGCGTTATTCCGGTAATATGAATAATGGCTGGTCGATTCATGGTCTTGCCGGCCAGTCCTTCCATCTTGGCGGCCTGAATTCGTTTGACGCTGCCGATTTTGTTGGTGCCGGCGCTGATTCCGGCCTTGAGGGCAGACGCTCCGATTATGTTGCCATGCTTGGCCTTTCCAATGATTCCGGCCTTGCCTTTGCCGCACGCGGCCGTTTTGACAAGGATAATCTTGATGTCAAACGCGGCGAGGTTGAAGCAAGCCATATAGGCCAGACTGTGCAGGCATCATTGAAATATGCCTATATTACCAAGCAGCCCAATTATGGCTATGAGAAAAACCGTCAGGAAATCAGCCTGAGTGCCTCAACACGATTTAAGGAAAACTGGCGTGTTTTTGGCTCCGGCACATATGATATTGTTTCTGAAACTCTGGTGCGTGCCCAGTCCGGCCTTGCTTATGATGATGAATGTTTCACATATTCAATGGCTTATACACAAACCCGCAGCCCCGGTCAGGATAAAATATCCCATTCAGTCGGCTTTAATATTTCCTTCCGCACCTTGGGGGATATTGGCAGCAATATAAGTGCGGGGCGCTCTTTCTGATACAGATTTAAAATCCGGCTTTTTATAAGCCGGATTTTTTTAAAACTTCATCCTTATCGCGTTACAGGCAGGAAAATGCGCAGATAAAGGGCTGACAGATTGAGAGGCCGGAGCATCTGTTATGATGCTTTTTAATGGAAGCATGCCGCAAATTTTTCGCATAATCAGCCTGAAAATATCATAATTTTGTGTGACATCCGGCTATTGTGACAATATCGGCCTAATCCTATCAGCTTGACGATATCGGGCCGGTAAACCGCTTGCAAAGCAGCAAGGCTCATCAGAATAAATAATACATAGCCGCAAAGATGACACATAAATCTGCTCATTTGTGCCAATTTAAGATATTACAGGAATAAAATCGCCGGTTTAACCATATTCTGCTACAGATGAGACATTGTTTCATGCAAGATGCTCATTTATACAAGAATGGAAATCCTCGCGGAATATGATAGATACAAAGTCAATTTGTTTTATTATTCATCCGGATATACGGAGATTTACGCGTCCTGAAACGCGCAACGGGAAACAGGTATGAATTTTACCACCATGAGCATAAAATTCAGCAAGCATGTCTTTGCAGCATTATTAACCGGCACAATTGCCATGACTGCCCTTGGCAGCGGCGCCTATACCGGCTCTGCCCATGCTGCCGAGATCAAGGTGATCGTCAACAATAATGCAATCACCAATGTTGATATTGCCCATCGTGTGGCATTTCTTAAATTGCAGCGCCGCGGCGGCAATCTCAACAAGATTGCCAGGGATGAGCTGGTTGAAGAAATGCTCAAGCGTGTGGAGATGAAAACACGCGGCATTGTGGTGTCTGATCAGGAGATTGACAATGCCTATGCCGGTTTTGCCGCGCGCAACAAGATGAGCGTTGCACAACTTAACCAATTGATGAATCAAGCCGGCATCACGCCTAAACATTTCAAGACATTTATCATGGTGCAGATGGGCTGGAGCCGTGCCATAGGCGCGCGCTTCCGTTCAGAAGGGCTGATAAGTGAGCAGGATGCCGTGCAGCGCATGCTGAAAGACGGCGGCAAAAAGCCATCCACCAATGAATATACCCTGCAACAAGTGATTTTTGTTGTGCCGGCCGCTAATCGCTCTGCCGCCACCATGGCCAAACGCCGTGCGGAAGCCAATGCCTTGCGCAACCGTTTTTCAAGCTGTCAGAACACCCGCAGCCTGACCAAAGGCATATTGGATGTGACTGTGCGTGATCTTGGTAAGCATCTGGAGCTTCAATTGCCGCCGGAATGGTCAAAACAGGTTAAAGCCACACCTGTGGGCCGCCCGACTGCGGTGCAGGATACGGATAAAGGGGTTGAATTTCTTGCTGTCTGCGCCAAGCGCACAGTTTCTGATGACCGCGTAGCCCAGCTGACCTTCTCGATGGAGGGCACCGGCAGCAGCTCTGATCAGGAAAAAAAGGCTGAAGAAATCAGCAAGAAATATCTTAAGGAACTGCGTGAAAAGGCCAAGATCATTAATCGCTGACGCATTCACAAACCGGTGCAAGGCCTGTTTTGTAAATGCGTAACAAAAGAGAGCGCTTCAGTCTTGCTGTAAAACACTGAAGTGCTCTTAAAACAGTGTATATGACGGCCTCATGTTGATTTATATTTTGCAAAAGACCGCTTTTGCTTCCCTGACTTTTTGATATTTTTATCTGCCTAACTGCCAAACGGAGCCCTCTATGGTTTTTCCTCAGCATGGTGAAGCTTGTCCGGCTCCGATTGCGCTCAGTATCGGCGATCCTTCCGGTATCGGCCCCGATATCGCTCTGTCGGCATGGATAATGCGCGAAAAGCACAGTTTACCGCCGTTTTTTATCCTTGGCGATCCGTCTCTGCTTATCGCAAGAGCGCGGCAGCTTGGCCTTGATATTCCTCTTTCTGTTTGCCAGCCTGCGCAAGTGCTGCAGCGTTTCTCCCGTTATATGCCGGTTGTACCGCTTAAAAACCGTCTGAGCGACAAGCCCGGTGTACCGCAGGCCGCCAATGCCGCCGGTATTGTTGAGGCCATTGAACGGGCGGTGCAATATGTGCTGGCCGGACAGGCCTGTGCCCTCACCACCTGCCCTATTTCAAAAAAGCCGCTCTATGAAGCCGGCTTTAATTTTCCCGGGCATACGGAATTTCTCGCTCATCTCGCATCGCGCCATCTGGGGCGCATTGTGCAACCGGTCATGATGCTGGCCGGACCACAATTGCGTGCCGTGCCGGTTACTATTCATATACCGCTGCATCAGGTGCCGCAGGCTCTGACAACAGAGATGATTATTGAAACCGTGCGCATTACAGAACATGATTTGCGCAACCGTTTTGGTATAGGCAATCCGCGCATTGCGGTCTCCGGCCTTAACCCCCATGCCGGTGAAGGCGGCGCACTCGGCCATGAGGATGATGCTGTTATCCGCCCTGCCGTGGAACTTTTGCAAGCAGAAGGCATGAATATTCGCGGCCCGTTACCTGCTGATACCATGTTTCACAGGCAGGCACTGACAACTTATGATGCCGCTATTTGCATGTATCACGATCAGGCTTTGATACCGGCCAAAGCTCTGGCTTTTGATGAAACAGTGAATGTTACCCTTGGCCTGCCATTTATCCGCACCTCGCCTGATCATGGCACAGCTTTTGATATTGCCGGACGCGGCATTGCCCGTGCAGACAGCCTGATTGCCGCTCTCAAACTGGCTGCAATGCTGGCTGGCCGGCACCGGAGCAATTTCAACAATTGAGCCCGACCTGAAATTCTGATCTTATTTCTTACCGCGCATTTTTCTAAGAGCTGACCATAACTGGCCAAATGCGCTTTGGACAAAATAACAATGCAAATTGATAATCTGCCGCCACTGCGTGATGTGATCGAACGTCACGAACTCAATGCCAAAAAATCCCTTGGCCAGAATTTTCTGCTGGATCTTAACCTGACCGCCAAAATTGCCCGTCAGGCTGGTGCATTGCAGGATCAGCCGGTTATTGAAGTGGGGCCTGGCCCCGGCGGGTTAACCCGCGCCATTCTTGCGCAAGGCGGCATTGTGACTGCAATTGAACGTGATGAACGCTGCCTGCCTGCATTGGAGGAGATTGCCGCAGAATATCCGGGGCGGCTGCAGATTATTTCCGGCGATGCATTGCAGCAGGATTTTGCCGCACTTTTTCCTGATCCTGCAAAAAAGCCAAAGATTATCGCTAATCTGCCCTATAATGTTGGCACGCAATTGCTGATCGGCTGGCTGCTGAGCGAACCGTGGCCACCTTTTTATGATTCCATGACGCTGATGTTTCAAAAAGAAGTGGCAGAACGTATTGTTGCCAAAGCCGGCGATGACAGCTATGGCCGCCTTGGTGTGCTTGCCGGATGGCGCACAAACGCAAAAATTGCTTTTGATTTACCGCCGCAGGCTTTTACCCCGCCCCCAAAAGTTACCTCTGCCGTGGTGCATATTGTGCCACGCGCAAAACCATTGCCCTGCCAGCCGCAAATGCTGGAAAGGGTAACACAGGCAGCCTTTGGCCAGCGCCGCAAAATGCTGCGCCAAAGCCTGAAGCCCCTTGGCGGCGAAGCCTTGCTTAACAAGGCCGGTATTGACCCGACACGCCGTGCAGAAACTTTAAGTGTTGAAGAGTTTGTTCATCTGGCCAATCAGCTGTAACGGCATAAAAAAACCGCCTCAGGGCGGTTTTTTTGCAACAAGGTCAAACCTGTTTTTCTTCCAGAAGGCCATTAACAAATTCAAACAGGCCGGGGCGGCGATCACGGCGCAGACGCTCTGCCATCACAATTGATTTTACCGCCGCATAGGATTTGTTCAAATCCTCATTAATGACGATATAATCATATTTGCTCCATTTCTGAATTTCAAAACGGGCATTGTTCAGGCGTGTCTCTATCACCTCCGGCGCATCTTCAGCGCGGCGGTTGAGGCGCATCTGCAATTCTTTCATGGTTGGCGGCAGAATGAAAATTGAAACCACATCAGCCGGCATTTTGGCCTGCAGCTGCTCAGCGCCCTGCCAATCAATATCAAACAGCATATCGCGGCCATCGGCCAGAGCATTTTCCGCCGTCTCACGCAATGTGCCGTAATAATTGCCATGCACTTGCGCCCATTCAATCAGCGCATCACTATCACGCAGGCGCTCAAATTCACGCACGGATTTGAAATGATAATGCACCCCTTCAATCTCGCTTGCACGACGCTGACGGGTCGTTACACTCACGGAAAGAGACAGATCCATTTCCCGGTCTTCCAGCAATAACCGTGCTATGGTGGATTTACCCGCGCCGGAGGGAGAAGAAATAACCAGCATAAGGCCGCGACGCGCAACAGTGTTTTCCACGAAGGAAATGGCCATAATCTCTTTTGCTCCAAATTTTAAAACTGCCGGATCGTACATAACCCGCCAATATGCGGTTTCGTTCCCGCAATGATCATCATTATATAGTGCAGCCAGACGGAATCGCTATGGACGATGACAGAATAGCCGATTGATAACACCGGATTTTTCTGATGTCTTCGCCATTCCGGCACCAAACCGGACAGAACATGGTCTTAGTTATTAAAACATTACCTGAAACGCAATTCTCTACTTTGCGGTTTTGTCAAATTTGACAAGCTTTGCACCTGCCGGAAACTATTCCAGATTTTGCACCTGTTCACGAAACTGATCGACAACAGATTTCAGCTCAAGACCGATGGCAGTGATTGAAGCCGCATTGGATTTTGAGCATAGCGTGTTGGTTTCGCGGTTAAATTCCTGCGAAAGAAAATCAAGCTTGCGCCCGATCACGCCACCCTCTGCCAGCAATTTGCGCGCAGCTGCCACATGCATATCCAGCCTGTCGAGCTCTTCCTGAATATCGGCTCTGGTTGCCAGAAAAGCCGCCTCCATATGCAGACGCTGCTCATCCAGCACAACACCAGAAGAGCCATTGCCATTGACCGCTTCCAGCAGCAGCGCCACCTGCCCTGCCAGACGCTGCCGGATTGCCTCTGCCGAGCGCGAGGCATCATTACGCGCCTGTTGTGCGAGCTCCGCAATTTTGTCCACATGCGTGCCAAGCAAATTGGCGAGATGCTTGCCTTCCTGCCGGCGCATTGCCTGCAAATTGCCAAGCACCTCTTCAAACGAGGCAAGCAACACGGTTTTCAACGCGTTTCCGGCCTCATCATCCGGCAAAGCTTGCGGCTGCTCCAGAATACCGCGCAGATTCAGCAATCCGTCAAGACTTGGAGGACGAAGGCCATATTGCGTCTCAAGCTGTTTGGCAGTTTGCAACACCTGATGCAGCAATGCCTCATTGATAATAAAATCTGCACGATTTTCCGTTTCATCAATGGTAAGGCTGACCTGAAAAGAACCGCGTGAAAATACACGGCCAAGGCTGGCGCGCAATTGCTGTTCCAGATCATCAAAGCCATGGGGAATGCGAAACCTTATATCCAGCCCCTTGCCGTTGACACTACGAATTTCCCAGTTGATACGCGCGGCCGCACCGCTTGCGCCTGCCTGCGGCGTATAATTAACTATGTGACGGGCAAAGCCGGTCATACTTTGTACTGTCATCAATAAGTTCCGTATCAATCTGCGTATTTTGATAAAAACTGCCCAATATGGCCGGGCGGTTTTTTGGTAAGCATTTTTTAAGTCAAAACAGCATCGCTGCAACCACTATCAGGGAGCTGGATCAAGGAGCAGGCGATGGGCCAGCCCCTGTTTCTGCCGGCTTGTCCTTGCGCTGGCGTTCAGTTTCACGCCATTTACGCACATTTTCATTATGCTCTTTCAGCGTTGCTGAGAAAACATGCCCGCCTGTGCCGTCTGCAACAAAATAGATATCCTTCGTATCCAGCGGATTAGCCACGGCCTCCAGCGCATCACGCCCCGGATTGGCGATTGGTGTTGGCGGCAAACCCTTGATAATATAGGTATTATAAGGCGTATCTTTCTCAATATCCGATTTATAGATCGGCCGGTCAGAAGGTTTGCCGCGCCCGCCGAAAATACCATAAATAATTGTAGGGTCAGATTGCAGGCGCATACCCTGTTTAAGGCGATTTACAAAAACAGAAGCCACATGCGGACGTTCGGAAGCAATGCCGGTTTCCTTTTCCACAATCGAAGCCAATGTTACAAATTCATTTTTGTCTTTGACCGGCAGGCCATCCCGGCGTTTTGCCCAGATTTCATCCACCAGTTTGGCCTGTGCATTTTTAAGACGTGCCACCACTTCTTCACGCGGCGTGCCGCGGGTAAAGCTCAGCGTGTCGGCAATCAAGCTGCCTTCCGGCGGCAATTCTGAAGGCAAATCACCCGAAAGCAGATCATTATTGGCAATACGGTCAAAAACCTGCTGCACTGTCAGCCCTTCAGGAATGGTAACCGAATGCATGATGGACTTACCCTCAACAAAAATATTGAGAATATCGCGCATGGATGCTTGGGCGGGAATAGCATATTCCCCGGCTTTCATGCTCTTTTCCAGCCCGTAGGCACGCGCGCCATAACGAAAAATCCGCGCATCGGTGATAAGATTTGCACGCTCAAGCTGTTCCGATATTTCCGGAATACCGCTGCCACGCCGGACAAAAAATGTTGTCTCCTGCTGCAAGGGGCCTGCACCGGTAAATTGCACCTTGCCGAAATATAACAAGGCGCCGAGACCGATAACAATAAAAACCAGCAGCGACATCATAAAATTGGCAAAAACCACAATCTGGCTGCGTGCATGGCGGGAGCGTTTGCGCTTTTTGGGCGGTGGCGGGGTGCCGGGCTCAGGGCGCAAGGCCTCACTTGCCGATTTCAGCACCAGCGGGCCTTTGGCAGGTTGCTGCGGCGATTGCTCTGTATGTGCAGCCTCTGCCGCCGGCATTTGTTGCGGCTCCGCTTCAGAAGCTGCATTTTGTGTCGCGGATCCGGCACCATGCTGCACCGCCTTTTGATCTGCCTGATCATGCGCTGCTTCATCCGCTGCGGCACCATGCATCGGGCTGGCCGGCGCAGCGGCAATTTGCGGCGCAACAGGGGCAACCGTAACAGCCTCATCAGAGGTAACAGGCTTATGCGCAGATTTCTTTTCTGATGACGGATCCGATGTCACACTCTCACTCCGGTTCAACTCGCTCTTCCGGCAGCTAGCGCCGGCTCTTTAGACTGCCAGATGCCGCACAAAACCGCTGCTGTTTTAATCATTCCCGTTTTAGAGTAACAAACAGGCCATAGCGCGGTTTTTGGCAGCATATAATATCTGCAATAACTGGGCACAATAATTGCGGCAAAAACACGGGCGCCGCAACCCGTGAACAAGGCTTTCGACAGAAAGAATCCAACTTCCCCGCCTGTTCCTTATTATCACAGACATGGTTGCGGCAATATCCTATAAAAAGAGCCGCTTATATAAAAGCGGCCATTCAAGATTATTTCAGTTTTTCATAAAAACGATGAAACGCCCTATTATACATTGCCCCGCGCATCAAACCTATAAATGCCGATAAAAATCAAAGCCGGAACAGTATAATCACTGTTCCGGCTTTGTGCATTTTCAAGCCTGATAACGGCGCAGTACCAGTGATGCATTGGTGCCGCCAAAGCCGAAAGAATTCGACACGGCAACATCAATCTGACGGGCGCGCGGCTTGTGCGGCACCAGATCAATTTTGGTTTCCACCGAAGGATTGTCAAGATTGAGTGTGGCAGGCGCAATATTATCGCGAATTGCCAGAGTTGAGAAAATTGCTTCCGCAGCGCCGGCCGCACCAAGCAAATGGCCGATTGAAGATTTGGTCGATGACATTGACACCTTGCCGGCAGCCGCACCGACAACGCGTTCAACTGCTGCCAGTTCAAGTGTATCTGCCATTGTGGAAGTGCCATGCGCATTGATGTAATCAATGGCATCCGGCGCAATTTTTGCATTTTTCAGCGCCGCTTCCATGCAGCGTTGTGCGCCTTCGCCATTCTCACTTGGCGCGGTAATGTGATAGGCATCACCCGACATGCCATAGCCGATTACTTCCGCATAAATTTTAGCACCACGTGCCAGCGCATGTTCCAGCTCTTCCAGAACAACAATGCCGGCACCTTCCCCCATCACAAAACCGTCGCGATCCTCATCATAAGGGCGCGAAGCCGCTGCAGGGTCATCATTGCGCTTGGTGGAGAGCGCCTTGCAGGCGGCAAAACCGGCCAGTGAAATGCGGCTGATCGGTGATTCCGTGCCGCCGGCCACCATCACATCGGCATCACCCAGGCCAACCATACGCGCGGCATCGCCAATCGCATGGGTGCCGGTTGCGCAGGCTGTAACCACGGAATGGTTGGGGCCGCGCAGCTTGTGCTTGATTGATACATGACCGCCAGCCAGATTGATCAGGCGCCCGGGGATAAAGAATGGCGAAATGCGGCGCGGCCCCTTATCACGCAGCGTGTAACCGGCCTCCACAATCCCCTCGATACCGCCAATGCCGGAGCCAATAAGCACACCGGTGCGAATCTGATCCTCATCACTTTCCGGATGCCAGTTGGCATCATCCAATGCCTGATCAGCAGCAGCCACCGCATAGACGATAAAAGGATCAACCTTGCGCTGTTCCTTCTGCTCCATATAAATATCGGGATTGAATGTACCATCCGCGCCATCGCCGACAGGAATACGGCAGGCAATCTGGCAGGCAAGGTCGTCAACTTCGAACTCAGTTACACGGCGTGCCGCGCTCTGGCCGGCGAGCAGACGCTTCCATGTTTCTTCAACACCATTTGCCAAGGGTGATACCAGACCAAGGCCGGTAATGACGACTCTTCTCATATGTATCCTTCCCCGCGCCTTATCATTCAATTTCTTTCAGCAACAAGACGCAGATTAATCAACCGCATATCTCAACCGGAATCGATCAAGGGTTCCAATAACGCGGAATTATTAGATGGTTACAGCGTATTTGTGGAGTATTTAATTATTACCGCACACAATACTCTGTTTGACCGGCTCAGATTTCATCAAAACAGCTTCATATCAGCAAGCATATCCCTGCAAAAGCTGCATATGATAAGGGCCGGAAGATATGATCTTCCGGCCCGATATCTGACTGCTGTTTAAACCTGACACAGCTTCAAACGGAAAACCGGCAAGCACTTTTCCTGAAACTGCATCAAGGATTTATCAAGCAGATGCCTTGTCGATGAACTTAACAGCATCGCCGACCGTCAGGATGGTTTCAGCTGCATCATCCGGAATTTCCACGCCGAATTCTTCTTCGAAAGCCATTACCAGCTCAACGGTGTCCAGGCTGTCTGCACCCAGATCATCAATGAAGCTTGCACCCTCGGTTACTTTATCGGCATCTACGCCCAGATGTTCAACAACGATTTTCTTGACGCGTTCTGCGGTGTCGCTCATGTCGGACCTCGACCTGTTAATACCATAGCCTTGGTAGCGGCATGGCTGATTGTAATCAAGTGTTAAGATAGCCTGCCTTTGTAACAATTATTACAAGACGAAGCATCCTGTGGATATTTCTACTGCATAATGCCTGAAACCGGAATGCGTTACAGGCAAATTATACAATATATTTTCATCGCTGCGATTTAACTGCTGCGCAGCACAAGCGCAATCCCATTTTATCGCAGCCACGTTACGCGACACAAAAAATGTGCAGCGCAACAACATTCGGGGCATTATCACGGTTCGGCTGTTTGGCAAAGTCTATTTTGCCGGACTGGTGCTGCAAATCTGCATCAAAGCCTGAAAAATAATAGCAAAAAGAACATTTTTGCTGTTTATCAGGCGCGTCTGCTCCCCTTTTTCGCAACCACCAGCCCACTAAAACACACCACGGATTCTATCAGGCCGGCTGATTTGTTAAATTCCGGGCTTACCGGCTCTCAGGCCGATCAAATCCCCGTTTATCAAATCCCGATTTATCAAATCCCGATTTATCAAATCATTGCCATGCCGCCATTCACATGCAGGGTCTGGCCTGTCACATAGGCGGCCTCATCGCTTGCCAGATAAACCACCGCTGCGGCAATTTCCGCGCCCTTACCCATACGTTTCATCGGAATGGCCGACATGATGGTGTCTTTCTGCTTGTCATTGAGCTTATCGGTCATTGCCGACTCAATAAAGCCCGGCGCCACGCAGTTTACCGTTACATTGCGCGAGGCAATTTCCTGTGCCAACGATTTGGAGAAGCCGATAAGACCGGCCTTTGCAGCGCAATAATTGGCCTGCCCCGGATTGCCGGTAACGCCCACAATCGAGGTGATATTGATAATGCGGCCAAAGCGGCGGCGCATCATCGGATGTGTCAATTCCCGGGTGAGGCCAAACACGGAGGTCAGGTTAATTTCCAGAACCGCATCCCAGTCTTCATCACTCATGCGCACAAACAGGCCATCGCGGGTGATGCCGGCATTATTGACAAGAATATCGACGCCTTCGAGCTGTTTTTCCACGGCCTGACCAAGTGCCTTCACTTCCTCACGGCTGGACAGATTGGCAGGAAAGATGTGAACGCGTTCACCGAGTTCTCCGGCCAGAGCCTCCAGCTTTTCAACACGGGTGCCATGCAGGGCAACAATTGCCCCCTGCGCATGCAGTGCACGCGCCACTTCTTCACCAATTCCGCCGGTGGCACCGGTTACAAGAGCCTTACGGCCAGACAGATCAAACATAAAATCCCCTTGAATCTGCTATGCGGATAATTTTCAATATTGCCCGCTTTTATACCATCATTTTCAGCACATCAAAATCAGCTGCTTTAACCAAGCAATGCCTGAAGGGCTGCATCAATCTCTTCAGCTGTGCCAACAGTCACCCCGCTCACATCTTTAGAGATGCGGCGTGCAAGGCCAGTCAACACCTTGCCGGAGCCAATTTCATAAAGTGTTGTCACACCATGGCCGGCAAACCATTCCACGGTTTCACGCCAGCGCACCTGACCTGTCACCTGCTCAACCAGAAGATCCGCCACTTCAGCAGGATCCTGAACCGGAGCCACGCGCACATTGGCAATAACCGGCACAACCGGCGCCTGTTTATGCACTGTTGCCAGTGCTTCACGCATAGCATTGGCGGCCGGTGCCATCAGCGCAGAATGGAACGGCGCTGAAACAGGCAGCATGATAGCACGCTTTGCGCCCCGCTCCGAAGCCAGTCTGGCTGCCAGTTCAACGGCAGGTTTTGCGCCGGAAATCACCAGCTGCCCGCCGCCGTTATCATTGGCAATCTGGCAGGGGCCTTCAGCGCAAGCCTGCTCGCAAACGGCAAAAACATCCGCATGTTCAAGGCCGATAATTGCAGCCATTGCCCCCTCGCCCACCGGCACCGCTGCCTGCATGGCATTGCCGCGAATGCGCAAAAGCCTTGCCGTATCGGCAATGGTGAATGTGCCCGCGGCACAAAGCGCCGAATATTCCCCGAGTGAATGACCGGCCACATAGGCAACTTTATCCTGCAGCTTCAGCCCTTGTGATTCCAGCACACGCATGACAGCCATGGAAACCGCCATCAATGCCGGCTGGGCATTGGCGGTAAGCGTCAATTGGTCTTCCGGCCCTTCAAACATCAGGGTTGAGAGCTTTTGACCGAGCGCATCATCAACTTCTTCAAATACCGCGCGGGCTTGCGGATATGTTTCGGCCAGCGCCTTGCCCATGCCAACAGCCTGACTGCCCTGCCCCGGAAATGTAAATGCTACAGTCATGAAAGCCTCTTTCTGAATGTTCGTCATATCCTTGATGCCCGTCTCTATATAAGAATGATCAGGCAGTTACGATAAAAATTATCTATAATTGTGCAAAGCTGTGCCTTTCAGCGCGTTTCAAGTCAAGTATGCGCTAAAAAAAGCATCATTTATGCTCTGAAAAACATTTTATTCATGTGATTTTCGTCTGCAATAGCCGTGTAAGCTCCTGCCTTGCCCTGTGCGGCAGGTTTGGCATTTTTCTTTTGGCGGTTGCAAAACAGGAAAAAACCCACTAAGAGGCGCAGTGTCATTGTCCGGTATCAGCCGGGGGCTGAACGGAGGCCGGATATTTTTCCGGAGAAATATAACTATTTCTGCCTCCCGTGTCTCCGCTCTCGATCGTCTCGACCAGCGTCCTTTCTTCTCCGTATTCAACGGATATAGACAAGTCGCAGAGGCTTAGCCGCTGATACGGAGAATGGATTTTGGAAGAAAGGCAAAGACAATGGCTCTTTATGAACATGTGATCCTTGCCCGACAGGATATTTCGCAGCAGCAGGTTGACGCTCTGGTAGAACAGTACAAGGGCGTTCTTGAAGCAAATGGCGGTAAAGTCGGGAAAATTGAAAGCTGGGGGCTGCGTCCTCTGACTTATCGTATCAAAAAGAACCGCAAGGCTTATTACACTCTGCTCAACATTGATGCTCCTGCGCAGGCAGTTGCTGAAATGGAACGTCAGATGCGTATTAACGAAGACATCCTTCGTTTCCTCACCATCCGCGTTGAAGAACACGAAGAAGGCCAGTCAGCCATGCTGAGCCGCCGCGATGATCGTCGTGACCGTGAAGACCGTTTCGGCCGTGATGAGGAACGTCCGCGTCGTCCACGCCGCAACCGCGATAATGATGCAGCCGGTGAAGGAGAAGAATAATGGTTGATATCAATCAGATCCCGACCCGCCGTCCGTTCCATCGCCGCCGCAAGACCTGCCCGTTCACAGGTCCTAACGCGCCAAAGATTGATTATAAGGATATCAAGCTTCTGCAGCGTTATATTTCTGAACGCGGCAAGATTGTTCCTTCCCGCATCACCGCGGTAAGCCAGAAGAAACAGCGTGAACTCGCCAAGGCGATCAAGCGTGCACGTTTCCTCGGCCTGCTGCCATATGTGGTAAAATAAAATTCTGATTCGGGGTGTATGCATATACACCCCGTCTTTCAGCTTTTCATTTCATATTTTCCGCACCGGAGCGGTTAAACCGGAAACACGTGATTAAAAGACAATATGGCCGCAAGGCCAGGTTGGGAAGTGATCGTTTTTTTTAACGGCTTTCTCTAACTGCATCAGGGTTTTTAAAAAACACTCTGGCAGGACAGCAGGATCAAGATGAATTACAATAGCAAATATATCGGCAGCGGAATATTGGCGGGGCTTGCAGCCGCGCTGCTCGCATCCGGCGTGCTGGTTCAATCCGGCCTTGCTATGGTTCTCTATGTGCTCACGCCGCTTCCCATTTTTATTGCCGCGCTTGGCTGGGGCACTGTTGCCAGCCTTGTTGCCGCCGTAACGGCCAGCATTGCCGTTGCTGTTTTTGCAGCGCCGATGGTGGCGGTGCTGATTGCACTTACCAGTTTTATTCCCGCGGCAACCGGCGCCTATCTTGCCGGCCTTGCACGCCCCGCGCAGGAGCTTGGCGGCCCGCAGGATGCGCTGGTTTGGTATCCGCTGCCTGATCTTCTGTTTCGCCTTGCCCTGCTCATTGCTGCAAGCTTTGTGGCTGTTGGTGCGCTGATCGGCTATGGCGAAGATATGATACGTGAGATCACCGCTGCCCTTATCGCCAGCCTGCAGGCTTCAGACCCGGCATTCACAGCAAGTGATGAATTGCGCAATATGTTGCAGCATTTTCTGCTGACGGGTCTGCCAGCCGTACAGGCCGCCACCAGCCTGATATTCCTGACCGGCAATTTTTATCTCGCCTTGCGCATCACGGAACGCTCCGGTATTTTGCGCCGCCCGCGGGATAACTGGCCTGCAACATTGCGGATGCCGCGCCCTGCGCTTGCGGTTTTTGCACTGGCTTTTGCAGGCTCCATGTTTCTTTCCGGCTATGCGGGCATGATTGCCACCACCTTTGCCGGTGCGCTGGCTGCCGGTTTCATCATGGCCGGCCTTGCCATTATTCACTGGCGCACTCGCGGTGCCGCATGGCGTCCGCTTGCCCTGTGGCTTGCCTATTTTCTGCTTATTCTTTTCGCATTTTCTGCGGTGGTTTTTCTGGTTTTCGGCCTGCTTGATACATCACGCGGCGCGCCGCTTTCCCAAAAACCGCCGCAGAACACATAAACCCGACCCGTTCAGAATTTAAACACATCAAGGAACAGTCCCATGAAAGTTATCCTGCTTGAACGCATTGCCCGCCTTGGCCAGATGGGTGATACTGTAAATGTTAAAGATGGTTTTGCCCGCAACTTCCTGTTGCCACAGGGCAAGGCATTGCGCGCCAATGAAGCCAATATGGCTCGTTTTGAAGCCCAGCGCGCGCAGCTTGAAGCACGTGATCTGGAACGCAAGACCGAAGCACAGGCCATTGCTGACAAGCTGGACGGCAAGAGCTTTATCGTTGTTCGCTCTGCCGGCGAAACCGGCCAGCTCTACGGTTCGGTCTCCACGCGTGACATTGCTGAAGTGGTAACAGCTGAAGGCTTCTCCGTGCATCGCAATCAGGTTGACCTCAACCATGCGATCAAGACAATCGGCATTCATCCGATTTCCATTGTTCTGCATCCTGAAGTTACCGTTGCCATCAGCATCAATATTGCCCGTACGGCCGAAGAAGCTGTGCGTCAGGAACAGGGCGAAGATCTTTCCTCCGCTGCTGCAATCTATGGTATTGAAGAACAGCCATTGTCGGAAGAAATTGACGACGAAGATTTCGCAGAAGAAGAAAACGCCTGATCGGCTTTTTCAGGCAGATATTTCTGCTCTTCTGACAAATATTGCCAGGCCGCACCGTATGAAACGGTGCGGCTTTTTTTCGTATATTAACACAGCCGCATATCACACGAAAATGATTGTCCTCATCTAATATTTTTTGCTCAACTCTTTCCAGATCAGAAAAAAGCACTATTCTGATTTGAGCTGCTCCATTTTGAAAAGAGCTTACCGGAAGCACTCTGTTTTCTTTGTTTCGTGCATTATCACGGGCGGGATCACTGCTATTTTGCCGGATAATGCTGCGAAATTACCGTGGTTGAAGCGGATGCGGCATGGTTTTGCTGTTTATTTCCGCTTTTTCTGCCGGTTCTTGCCATATTGGAGGATAATGAGCGATGAGCCGTATATTGCATTCCGTTCTGAACCGGATGATCAAAACCGGCAATCTCAATGTGCATTATGCCAATGAGCAAGTGCGATCCTACGGCAATGGCGCGCCGCCGCATGTGTCACTTATCATACGCAGCAAACAGGCTGAACGCGCGCTCTTATTTGACCCCGAACTGAAACTTGGCGAATGTTTCATGGATGGTGAAATTGATTTTACCAAAGGCGATATTTATACATTTTTGCAGCTGATTTTTGAAAATACCGGTGCAACCGCCGCCAAAGAACCATGGATGCGAGCACTGAACCGTTTACGCCGGCTGTTCCGCTCTTTTCAACAGATGAATACACTATCGCGCTCATCCAGAAATGTGCAGCATCATTATGATCTGAGCGGCGCGCTTTATGATCTGTTTCTTGATCCGGACAAGCAATATTCCTGCGCCTATTTTGAAACCCCGCAATCAAGCCTTGCTGAGGCACAGCTTGCCAAAAAACGGCATATTGCCGCCAAATTACAAGTCCGGCCGGAAGATACATTGCTGGATATCGGCTGCGGCTGGGGCGGGCTTGGCCTGTATTTTGCTGATTTTCTGGATGCGGATGTGACCGGCGTCACCCTGTCCGAAGAGCAATATCAGATTGCCAATCAGCGCGCCAGAGAACGCGGGCTGGATCATCAGGCGCGTTTTTTGCTGCAGGATTACCGCAAGCTCGACAGGCAGTTTGACCGGATCAGCTCTGTCGGCATGTTTGAACATGTGGGTGTGCCCCATTATGCAGAGTTTTTTCAGCAGGCAGCGCGGCTGTTAAAGCCGGATGGCACGATGTTGCTGCATTCTATTGGCCGCAGTGATGAGCCTTCTGTTACCAATCCTTTTATCCGCAAATATATTTTTCCCGGCGGATATATTCCCTCCCTGTCGGAAGTTTTGCCGCATATTGAAAATTCCGGCCTGATTATCACCGATATTGAAATTCTGCGCCTGCATTATGCTGAAACATTAAAAGCCTGGCGCAGTGCCTTTATGGCACATCGCGATCAGGCCAAGGCTATTTATGATGAGCGTTTTTGCCGGATGTGGGAATTCTATCTTGCTGCTTCCGAATCTGCATTCCGCTGGCAGAATATGATGGTGTTTCAAATCCAGCTGGCACATAAGCAAACCGCCGTGCCCCTTACCCGCAATTATATTGAGCAGGAAGAGAAGCGATTGAAAAAACTGGAAATGCGCAAATTCGCTATCAATAAAAACATCGCTTCCGAGCATCAGCCAAGCGGAAATTTTGCTTAAAAATTTTCCCTTATAAATATATTATCAAATTATTGTGAAGTTTTACTGATTGTTATTACAATCACTTTGGAAGACTTATCCCGCAAGAAGCATTTGCCCGGCACTGGCTGCAGCCAGATATATCACGGGCAAGGGCGCATTGCTGCATTCAGCGGCCAATAATGCGCATTATTATCGGGATATCCGCCTATGTCTAAAATCTTATCGCGTCGGGATAAATCCGCATCTTATACGCTGTTTACCGGTTTAATCATCCTTGTTGCCGCCTACCCGCTGGCACTGATATTGCCATCCTGGGTATCATGGGAAAACGGCCCTGTGGAGAATCTTCAGGCATTGGTTCTGCTATGGGGCATGATACAGGCGCTGCTTTATCAAAGATCGGGTACAAAACAATGGAAATGGCTTTGGCGCGGTGCGGCGTTGATCTGGTTTATCTGTTTTGCGCGGGAACTAAGCTGGGGCGCAGTCTTTCTTGAGCCAATCAGCATGTCGGATGAAGGGCCGTTTTTCTCCTCGCGCCAATTATGGTATAAACCGGCCATTATGCCAGCCCTGATTGGTTCTATCCTGTTTTTTGCAATTTTTATGCTAAAAAACGGCTCCCATAAATTGCTGCAGCCGCTACAGCGCACAGGCGGTCTGCCCTGGACAGAATTTTTGCTGGCCACGCTTTGCATGATGATTTCCACCGCGGCGGAAGAACATCTGGGGCTGACAACCGGCCTGCAGGGTGCGGCAGCACAAAATCTGGAAGAGCTGAGTGAACTGGCGGCCTATATTTTTCTGTTTTCCGCGCAATTGCGGCTGCACTATCATGAGGTGCTGCATTTTATCCCTCAGGCAACGGCCAATAAATTTACGCAGACAAGTTCTCAAATACATTAATCGGCAAATACCGGCTTTTTGAATCCGCAAATACCGGTTTTTTGCGAAAAAACGCATCTCCTCACAGGCTGTCAGTACCGGTAGCCTGTGAATAAATGTGAATCATGTTACAGGTGCCTTAACAGCCCTTCAACTGCCCTCACAGATTGAGTAGAGTTACAAGATCAGAATCCGCAACCAACATTCCGGCGGGCTTTATGCCGGCTCCGGCTGTTATTTGCCTTATATTGTGGCGCAATAATTGATGGGGGCGGTTTTTTTGGCAAGAGAAACACGGCTTCCTGATAATTCCGCAATGCTGCGGATAAAGGTTTGAGATTTTTTATGGCAGATGCAGCTGTTCACAAACTGGACGATACACGGGACACTCAAAATACGCTGTACCGCGAAGCCCCGAATAATATCGAAGCAGAACAGGCGCTGCTGGGCGCGATCCTGATCAATAATGATGCGTTCTACCGCGTTTCGGATTTTCTGAAGCCGCCGCATTTTTACGATCCGTTACACCGCCGTATTTATGAACTGGCCTCGGAGCTTATCCGTGTGGGCAAAATGGCCAATCCCGTAACAATGAAAACCTTTTTACCGGCAGATGACAAAGTCGGCGATATGACGGTGTTTCAATATGTGGTGCGCCTTGCCGCAGAGGCGGTGACCGTTATCAATGCTGAAGATTATGGCCGCGCCATTTATGATCTGGCCACACGTCGTGCGCTGATCGGCATTGGCGAGGAGATGGTCAATGCTGCCTATGATGCACCGGTGGATCTTGCCCCGCGTGAACAGATTGAGGATGCCGAGCGCCGCCTGTTTGAACTGGCGGAAACCGGCCGTTATGACGGCGGCTTCCAGCCCTTTAATGAAGCGGTAAAAACCGCGATTGATCTGGCTGGCGTGGCTTTTCAGCGGGAGGGGCATCTTTCCGGTATTTCCACGGGCATTCACTCGCTGGATGCCAAAATGGGCGGTTTGCAATCTTCCGATTTGATTATTCTGGCCGGTCGTCCGGGTATGGGTAAAACCTCCCTTGCCACCAATATTGCGTTCAATATTGCTGCGGCCTATCAGGGCGAGCAGCAGGCTGACGGCTCTATGAAAGCCGTCAATGGCGGTGTGGTTGGGTTTTTCTCGCTGGAAATGTCGGCTGAACAGCTGGCCACCCGTATTATTTCTGAACAGACGGAGGTTTCCTCCTCCAAAATCCGCCGCGGTGATATTTCAGAGACCGATTTTGAAAAACTGATTGCCTGCACCCAGACCATGCAGCGCATTCCGCTTTATATTGACCAGACCGGTGGTATTTCCATTGCCCAGCTTGCAGCGCGCGCCCGCCGCCTCAAGCGGCAACGGGGGCTTGACTGTCTGGTGATCGACTATGTGCAGCTGATGACCGGCTCTTCCAAAACCTCATCACAAAACCGCGTGCAGGAAATTACTGAAATCACCACGGGCCTTAAGGCGCTGGGCAAAGAGCTCAATGTGCCGATCATTGCATTGTCTCAGCTCTCCCGTCAGGTGGAAAGCCGCGATGACAAACGCCCGCAGCTCTCCGATCTTCGTGAATCGGGCTCCATTGAGCAGGATGCCGACGTGGTGCTTTTCGTGTTTCGTGAGGAATATTACGTTAAAAACCTTGAACCACGTGATGAGTTTGACCCCAAATATGATGAATGGAAAATGCATTATGAAAAGGTCAAGGGCACGGCAGATGTGATTATTGCCAAGCAGCGCCATGGCCCTACCGGCACAGTCAAACTTGCCTTCCAATCCGAATTCACACGTTTCACCGATCTGGCAGACAGTTCCTACCTGCCGGAGCAATATGAATAATTCCTGACTGTGTCAGGGCTGCAATCATGAGCGAAAGAGTTTCACTTGGCCAAAAACCGTATCCAGTTCATCTGCCAGAATTGCGGCGCTGTTCATGCACGCTGGGCAGGAAAATGTGACAGTTGTGGCGAGTGGAACACCATTGTGGAAGAAGGCACGTCCGGCGGCATCGGCTCCGGACCCGGCAAGATGGCCATGCGCAAGGGCCGTGCTGTTGCACTCACCACGCTCTCTGGCGAGATTGAGGATGCGCCACGCATCCAATCCGGCATTGGCGAGCTGGATCGTGTGACCGGCGGCGGTTTTGTGCGCGGTTCCGCCTTGCTGGTCGGCGGGGATCCGGGCATTGGCAAATCCACCCTTCTCACTCAGGCCGCCGCCGCATTGGCGCGGCGCGGCAGCCGCATCATCTATGTATCCGGAGAAGAGGCCGTGGCGCAGATCCGCCTGCGGGCGCAACGCCTGCAGGCTGCTGATACATCGGTGGAACTGGCTGCAGAAACCAATGTTGAAGATATTCTGGCCACGATTGATACCAAGCCGCGCCCTGATCTGGTGATTATTGATTCCATCCAGACATTATGGACAGATACGGCCGACAGTGCGCCTGGTTCGGTTACGCAGGTGCGCGCCGGCGCGCAGGCCATGATCCGCTATGCCAAGCAGACCGGCGCTGCCGTGGTGCTGGTTGGCCATGTCACCAAAGAAGGGCAGATTGCAGGCCCGCGCGTTGTTGAACATATGGTGGATGGCGTTTTATATTTTGAAGGTGAAGGCGGCCATCATTACCGCATCCTGCGCACCGTTAAAAACCGTTTTGGCCCGACAGATGAAATCGGCGTGTTTGAAATGTCGGATAAAGGCCTGCGGGAGGTTTCCAATCCGTCTGAGCTTTTTCTCGGCGAGCGCAATGAGAAAGCACCCGGTGCCGCGGTTTTTGCCGGCATGGAGGGCACGCGCCCTGTTCTGGTGGAAATTCAGGCACTTGTTGCCCCTTCCACGCTCGGCACACCGCGCCGTGCGGTGGTGGGCTGGGATAATAGCCGCCTTTCCATGACGCTTGCCGTGCTGGAAGCCCATTGCGGGGTGCGCTTCGGGCAGCATGATGTGTATCTCAATGTGGCTGGCGGTTATCGCATTTCTGAACCGGCGGCGGATATGGCTGTTGCCGCAGCACTCGTCTCTTCCATTGCCGGCATTGCGCTGCCAGCCGATAGCGTCTATTTCGGCGAGGTCAGCCTGTCAGGTGCGGTGCGTGCCGTTGCCCATGCGGTGCAGCGCATCAAGGAGGCTGAGAAGCTCGGCTTCAGGCAGGCGGTTGTACCTGCCGGCGGCGGAGAGCTTTCAAGGCCGCGTAATTTTAGGCTGACTGAAACCGCCTCCCTGCCCGATCTGGTAGCGCGTATTGCCGCTTCCGGCACCGGGCTTTCACGCTCAAAAGGTTAAGGAGCAAACCGGCTGTTTACATCATCCCGTATTTTATCCGCCCATATTATAACATTTATCATACCGATGCGGCTTGACTGAAAAATGCGCTATGTTATCAGACCGGCGGAAAAGCCGTTTTTATTGCAACAGCAAACACAGTTTGTATTGCCAATATTCCGGCAATGAGTGATCTGTGAAACAAATCCGGATTATTTTTTCACAACTGAGAGACCTTCCCTGTCGCAAAAGCGGCAGATATTATAGAATGGTTTGAAGATAATCCTTCATAAACAATCGGTCTTCTCATAAACTGCATGGAATAATTTGTCCGCACGGACATAGCGACACAGAGGATAAAGGCAGTATGCCGATTACATTGCTTGACGGAATTCTTATCGGGGTAACGCTTGTATCGGCAATTCTGGCCATGGTACGCGGATTTTCACGCGAAGTGCTCTCGGTTGCCTCCTGGGCAGCCGCGGCGCTTGCGGCCTATTTTTTCTACAAGCCTGTCACACCCTATCTGCAACCTTATATCAGCAATGAAACCATTTTGAGTATTGCTGCTGCCGGTTCGGTTTTTCTGGTCACGCTGATTGTTGTTTCAATCATTACCATGAAAATTGCCGATTTCATTATAGACAGCCGCATTGGTGCGCTTGACCGCACACTTGGTTTTATCTTTGGCGCGGCGCGCGGTGTGCTGCTGGTGGTGGTTGCCATGCTGTTTTTCAACTGGCTGGTAACAACCGATCAGCCAGGCTGGATCACCAATGCCAAATCCAAGCCGATGCTGGATTCGCTTGGCCAGCAATTGGTGGATATGCTGCCGGAAGATCCTGAAAGTGCTATTATCGACCGGATTAAAGCCCATAAAGCCGGACAGGATGTTCCGGAAAATGAAGCGCCGACACAGCCAGCCAATTAACAACACGAAAACCGGGCAAAATTTAAAAACCCGTCGCACACAAACTGCGGCGGGTTTGCTGATTATATGAACTTACCAGAGCCGGAAACGGCAAAAATCGGTGATTTTGGACTATGCAGCAAAAGGGCTCCTATGATAGAGAGCATTTTTGTTGCTCTGCAATCGAAAGGCCCTGCGGCTATGACCAGTCATTCCGGTGAAAACGCCTCGTCTTCATCCGATCATTTTCAAATGATCCGCTCTGATGAGCGTGCAAAGAACGGTGGCACGGAACCACTTCATAATTCCCTCTCCTTTTCTATTGATGAAGATGCCCTGCATGAAGAATGCGGTATTTTCGGTATTCTCGGCCATGAGGATGCCGCCACACTGACCGCCCTTGGCCTGCATGCCCTGCAGCATCGCGGGCAGGAGGCTGCCGGTATTGTTTCCTTTCATGACGGGCGGTTTTATTCAGAACGTCATATGGGGCTGGTTGGCGATCATTTTACCAATCCCGCCACGCTGAAGCAGTTGCCGGGCAATCTTTCTATCGGCCATGTGCGCTATTCCACCACGGGTGAAACCGCGCTGCGCAATGTGCAGCCGCTGTTTGCCGAGCTGGAGGTGGGGGGGATTGCCATTGCGCATAACGGTAATTTCACCAATGGTTTGAGCCTGCGCCGCCATCTTATTGCATCCGGTGCGATCTGCCAGTCCACGTCCGATTCCGAAGTGGTGCTGCATCTCATTGCCCGCTCGCGCCTTGCCTCTTCAAGCGACCGTTTTGTGGATGCCATTCGTCAGGTTGAGGGCGGCTATGCCATTCTCGCCATTACACGCACCAAGCTGATTGCCGCGCGTGATCCGGTTGGCATCCGCCCGCTGGTGATGGGTGAGCTTGATGGCAAGCCGATTTTCTGTTCAGAAACATGCGCACTGGATATTATTGGTGCCAAATATATCCGCGATGTGGAAAATGGCGAGGTCATCATCTGCGAAATACAGGCTGATGGCTCTATCACCACCACATCCATCAAGGCATCAAAACCTAAGCCTGAGCGCCTCTGCCTGTTTGAATATGTTTATTTTGCCCGTCCTGACTCGGTTGTCGGCGGCCGCAATGTTTATAGCGCCCGCAAAAATATGGGTATCAATCTGGCAAAGGAAGCGCCGGTTGAGGCTGATGTGGTTGTGCCGGTTCCTGATGGCGGCACACCGGCGGCCATTGGCTATGCACAGGCCAGCGGCATTCCGTTTGAGCTTGGTATTATCCGCAATCATTATGTCGGCCGCACCTTTATTGAACCGACACAGCAAATCCGCGCATTCGGCGTGAAGCTGAAACATTCAGCAAACCGCGCCATCATTGAGGGTAAGCGCATTGTGCTGGTGGATGATTCTATTGTGCGCGGCACCACATCCATGAAAATTGTGCGCATGATCCGTGATGCAGGCGCGAAAGAAGTGCATATACGCGTTGCCTCGCCAATGATCCATCATCCGGATTTTTACGGTATTGATACGCCCGATGCTGATAAGCTTCTGGCCAATCAATATCCTGATCTTCAGGCTATGTGTGGTTATATCGGAGCGGATTCACTGGAGTTTCTCTCCATTGACGGGCTTTATGAGGCTGTAGGCGGCGAGAAACGCAACCCCAAAGCCCCGCAATTTACCGATCACTATTTCACCGGTGATTATCCGACCCGCCTTGTTGACCGGGAAGAATTATCCAATATTCACAATTTCGCTCTGCTCTCCAGCAATGGCTGATGGCCGCGCACTGGCTTAGAGCCGGTGTGTATGCGACAATATGAAAAAGGCAAAAGCGGTTTAAGCAGTTCAAAAGACAGGCAAACCGCTCTAGTCTCACATAAGGCGGCTGTAGCAGGCCGGAGCGGCTGCAACACAGCTGCCGGACACTTTTCATCATCAAAGATTGAGACGGGTGAAATTCAATGAGCTTTGACCTGACCGGACGCACAGCACTGGTTACCGGCGCATCACGCGGCATCGGCTATTTTCTGGCGCTGGAACTGGCAAAACGCGGCGCACATGTAATTGCTGTTGCCCGCACTGTTGGCGGGCTTGAAGAGCTGGATGATGAAATTCAGGCCATGGGAAATAAAGCCACCCTTGTGCCGCTTGATCTCAATGATATGCCAGCCCTTGACCGGCTCGGCTCTTCCATCAATGACCGCTGGGGCAAGCTGGATATTCTGGTTGCCAATGCCGGCGTGCTCGGCACAATTTCACCGCTTGGCCATGTGGAAGCCAAAGTGTTTGAAAATGTCATCAGCACCAATCTCACCAGTATCTGGCGGCTGATCCGCTCGGTTGATCCGCTGCTGCGCCTTTCGGATGCGGGGCGTGCCATTCTCATGTCATCGGGTGTTGCCCATACTGCCCGCGCGTTCTGGGGGCCTTATGCCGCCTCCAAAGCCGCGCTGGAGGTGCTGGCACGCTCCTGGGCGGAGGAAACCCGCCAGATGCCGCTGCGCATTAATTCTGTTAATCCGGGCGCCACACGCACGGCGATGCGCGCCAAAGCCATGCCCGGCGAAGATCCGGAAACCCTGCCCCATCCGGCAGATGTTGCTGCTAAAATTGTCAGGCTGGCAGACCCTGCCCTGACCATTACCGGCCAGCTTTATGATGTGCGCCAAAACCGGTTTTTGAAATATCATCTGCCGGACTGATTACAGGTTTTTTAAAAAACATCCGGCCGGATTATATTTTGCGGCAGGATGTTTACTCTGCAATGATAGCAAGATAAGATTGCAAAGTGTTTTTGCCTGCCTATCATGCGTAAATGTTAAAATCAGGGCTAAAATATTTAAATCAGGGCATTTGCATCACTTCTGTAAAAAACAATTGCCCTGTTGCCGGTTTTTTAAAAGCATTTTCCTGTCAAAGCATTTTCAGCATTTATTTTTCCCCGCGGCTTCGTTTATTCGCCTGCAGCAAAGCACGGTTCTTTTTTATCCCGCCGCATTTCCCCTCCCTGAACGATCATAAATCTCAATTTTTATGAAACAGAAGGATCTGTGATGGATCATTTTTATATTCTCACCGGCGGCCCCGGCTCCGGAAAAACCACGCTTCTCAATGCCCTCAGGGCACGCGGCTGCAACCATAGCCAGGAAGCCGGCCGGTATATTATTCAGGATCAGGTAAAAATCGGCGGCAAGGCTTTGCCCTGGCTTAACCCGCAACTCTTTGCGGAGATGATGCTGACATGGGAGATGCGCTCGCATTTATTGGCCACTGAAACTTCTTCGGAAAAACCCTATTTTTTTGATCGCGGCATGGCCGATATTGCAGGCTATCTCACACTGTCAGGGCTGCCGGTTCCTGACCATGTGCAACAGGCTATCCGCCAATATGCCTATAATAAAACTGTCTTTATCGCGCCACACTGGCCGGAGATTTACCGGCAGGATGAAGAACGAAAGCAATCGGCAGATGAGGCTGAGCGCACTTTTTATGCAATGACGGAGGTTTACCAGAACTATGGCTTTTGCCTGCTGGAACTGCCCAAAAGTGATGTGCAAACCCGCGCTGATTTTGTGCTTGGCAATATTAAAAACATTAAATAATAAGAAACATTGCAAATGATATTTAAACTCATCAAACAAAGAAAGAGTAAAAAATCATGGATGTTGCACCCATTTAAAACATTAATCTTGAAGTAGTATTCGGAAGTTCTTTGGATTTTTCATCTATCTTGCCTAATCCGGAAATTATCAAAGACACTCGGACCCATGGTCTGGACTGAAACCGTTCGATGTAGCTATTCCAGACAGGGTTTGCGCTATACAAGCGATTGCACCGACGATAAATGGGTTATCATTGCGCCGCTTTTGCAGCTAATGAGTAAAAGCGGCCATCCATGCGAACATGATCCGTGCAAACTGTGGAACACAATCCAATACATCGCAGTAACGGGATGCCAATGGGCGCAATTGCCAAGCCTATCCCACCATGGTGAGACTCTTTGCCGATGGCGGATATGCTGGCACAAAACCGGCGATGGCCGTGACGCTATTGAGGCGCTGACGATCAAAAGCGCCAGGCGCGCCTTTGGGACAAACCTTTGTCCGGTTCACCCCTTGCCGCCATCCGGCAAAGAATTGGGAGCCTTGATCGCATCACCAGAAGCCTGAATGGTCATCTCATCGATCAGGAGAATGACACGCCGTATCGCAAGGTTAGAATCTTGAGACGTGCTCTCAAAGGATGACTGCAGCAAAGATTTTAAATATAATCATGATGTTTTCAATCGAATATATTACTTAATGTACCAGTTAAAAGAGAACGGCATCTGCTGGATTATTGATAAGATGACTTCCGAGCAAGATGCTTATAGCGAATATAACGACAGATGGCCGTTTTGAATACCGGTTTGAACTGGGCTGAAGGTTGATTGACTTCTTGTGATAAGCGCCAGAAACGAAGCCCCCCCTCTTCAAGACAGGCATCTCTCTTCTTCAACCGATAGGCCGTGCCGGACCACACTGGAAAGAGGTCTGCGGAGCTCACAGTAACTTAAAGGCAAATTTGGATATGTACGCGATAGCAGGAAGCGGAATAATGTCAGCCGTTAACGTGCAATATCAGTTTTAGTAACCTATATATTGGAATAGCAATTCAAATCATTATGAAAAGAATGCTCTCACCATAAAGAGAGAGTATTTACAATGAACAATATAATTAAGCCTACCTTAGTTGCAACCTTGCTTCTTGTTACGGCAAATTATGCTCTTGCCACGCCACGCTATGATAAAATAATCCAGCGGCTGTCATCAGGTGAGCCACTTGTCTCTATCTTACATATAGGTAAGTGCAAAATTAAATCAGGAAAAACAACGCTGAAAATAAATCCTACTGGGGGTAATAAGATTTCTGATTTTATGATTTTGCCGAGCCCTAAGTCTTATATTGCCTATGCAAATAAACATTTTACAATAATGCCAGATGGCACTCCTGTACTTGAGTTTACTCAATACAGAGTTAAATCAAACGAAGAAGCAACCGTAACGGTGAACAGGTTATCTCCAGTGACCTACAAGCAATTATCACCTTCTATGATTTTTGCGTGTCGTCTCGGGGAAGGCATTGAAATAAAGCCTTAGTGAAATACCTGAACCTGTGCAGCCATCACAAGCGTATTATTGGCCGCATGCAATGTTTTTTTCGTAGCGTCACCGATAGAAGTATTTTTGTACAGCAGAGAACAGCGGAAACTCCTTGAGCAGAAATTGTCACTGACTGCCCGTCGACCCAATATATAAAGCGCACTGACCACTTTTTGAATATTCTTTTGGCGCGGATAGCCAATCCGCTTGAAGGATGGCAGAAGTAGCAAAAGCAAGATACTATTCCTGCTTTTGCCATGTCATTTGTCTAGCCTAGAACATTTCGCGCATGTCGTCGCCGGCTGATTTCAGTTCAAACCCTTTTGATCTCCATCAATTCCAAATAATCCGATTGAAACAAAGCGGACTGAAATCACTCAATTCATTTTGGATAAGAAAGCTTAGGGTTGTTATTAGCAACCATTTTTCTGCCATATTGCAATAATGGCCGCTCAACAAATATATAAACAAGGCAGCCGCAAATAATGGTTAAAACAAATACAAGACAGTACACAGCCTGCGGCGCGAGCGAAAAATACGTTGTTAAAGGTGACCTTGATCCCTCATCGGCATATTGAAAATAAATCCTCCGATGATCAGCCACACAGATAAAACAAAGAAAAAATCTACACCTAAATTGCCGCGATGTGTGAAATTTAAAAAAACGGCATCATTTAAATAGCGGGAATTGCCATGCAATAAGAAAAGATGAAAGGCAACAACCGCCATAGCAGCCAAGCCTCGCCCCTGTTGTAATATTTTTAATTGTGTCTGCTTGTTCATTATAAGGTATTGAGAAAAATTAAATATTTAACATTCTTACTCCTTATAAATAATTGATTTCAACACGCCACAATTACATCTTAGAATAAAGCATAACTACATAACACATAATTTTACTTATGAATATATTAGATATTATGCAAAAAATGCTGATTTTCTCCATAAATGTGACCGCATCATACAAATTTGAAGAGATTAAAGCTGATTTTTAGCAGCTTTATTTTCTTCGGCCACAGAGCGGCGCTTCCATGCCATGGCACTGAAAGGCAGGAAAATAAGATAGGCAAGTGCTGTTAATGTTAATGTCTGCCATGTAAAGCTCATAAGAAAACCGGCATAAATTACCACGCCGAGAATAAGCGGAACCACAAAATCACGGCGGATAAAGCTGCCTGCCGTCTTGCCATTATAAACCGGCAGGCGGCTCACCAGCAAAAAGGCAATCACAATTGTGAAGACTGATGTGCCATAAGCCAGCATTTTGCCAGGCACCACGCCGAGAAAACCGGAATAGACCGGCAGTAAAACCAGCATTGCACCGGCAGGTGCCGGAACGCCAACAAAATAATTACCCTGCCATGCAGGCCGGTTTGGATCTTCCAGCATCACATTAAAACGCGCCAGACGCAAGCAGCAGGCAATTGTATAAATCAGCGCCGCAATCCAGCCAAACGATCCGGCCTGATCAAGCATGTATAAATAAAGAACCAATGCCGGCGCCACGCCAAAATTAACAATATCGGCAAGGGAATCCATCTGCGCGCCGAATTTGGATGAGCCTTTCAAAAGACGCGCCACACGCCCGTCAATCCCGTCGAGAAATGCAGCAAGCAGCACCATGGCAACCGCCTGCTCAAAACGGTGCTCCACTGCAAGCCGGATGCCGCTTAATCCGGCACAAATGGCAAGAACCGTGATAAGGTTGGGAATAATAATCCGCATAGGAATTTCAGAAAGACGCGGACCGCGCCCTTCTGTATTGCCATTGGGATCAAGTGGCGGAAACGGAGCCTCAAGCATCAGGAAATCCGCACGGTCGGCGCATTTGCCGCTTCATCATAAACAGCCAGAACAGTTTCACCGGCAACAGCTGTCTGCCCCACGGCAACGCGGGCGGCAAAGCCTTTGGGCAGATAAATATCAACGCGTGAACCAAAGCGGATCAGGCCAAAACGCTCACCCGTTGAAAGATCATCACCGGCCTTTGACCAGCACACAATACGGCGCGCCACAAGACCTGCAATCTGCACCACAGCCACGGTGCCATGGGTGCTGTCGAGCAACAGGCTGTTACGCTCATTTTCTGTGCTGGCCTTATCCAGCTCTGCATTCAGAAATTTTCCCGGGCGATGCATGATCGTGGTGATTTTGCCACGTACCGGCGCGCGGTTGATATGCACTGAAAACACATTCATAAACACACAGATGCGCAACATCGGATCAGTGCCAAGATCAAGCTCAGCCGGCGGAATACTCATACCGACCGATGAGACCTTGCCATCGGCCGAACTGATGACCAGATTATCATCCAGCGGCGTGATACGCCGGGGATCACGATAAAAATAAACGCACCAGATGGTCAAAACCATCCCCAGCCAGAACAATGGCGCCCATAACCAGCCCAGCAACAGCGAGGCCACAAAAAAACCTGCAATAAACAGGTAGCCTTCCTGATGGATAGGGACAAAAGTATTGCGAATAGTATCGGACAAGCTCATCGGTTTTCCTCAGATTTTCCGTTTCAATAACGCAAAATAACCGCGTTTAAAATGATTAAGCGCAATCAACATCACAAAAAAACAATATTTCATCTGTTCCTGACAAAAAGCAGACAGAAGATCAGCATGAAAGCATGTCATTTTTTACGGAAAATGATGCTATGCTCTCATTGCCAGCCGTTTTTATCGCGGGCAACCGTTTTTATCGCCGGCAGCTGTTTTTACCGGCCAGATACAGCCTGCAGCATAAAGGATAAGAACCACCCTGTCATATATCCTGTTATATGTGCAGGCTGAACCCTCTATTCTCCTGCCGGCGCACCGCGGGTAACCACGCCCAATTCATCATTTTCACGAACCTGACGCAGGCGTGCTTCTGCCTCGTCAGCCTCGCGCTGACGATCCCACATTGAAGCATAAAGGCCGCCCTCCAGCAATAATGCGCGATGGGTGCCACGCTCGGCAATCTGCCCGTCTTTCAACACAATAATCTCATCAGCGCCGATTACCGTAGACAGGCGATGCGCGATAACCAGCGTTGTACGATCGCGGCTGACCATATCCAGCGATTGCTGAATATCCTGCTCCGTTGCCGTATCCAGTGCCGATGTCGCCTCATCAAGAATAAGGATAGGCGGCGCTTTCAGAATGGTGCGGGCAATGGCTACGCGCTGCTTTTCCCCGCCGGAAAGCTTAAGGCCACGCTCACCAACCATCGATTGATAGCCTTCAGGCAACAGCTGAATAAAACGGTCAATCTGCGCCAGTTTTGCAGCCTGCTCCACTTCTTTTTCTGTGGCATCCGGACGGCCATAGCGAATATTGTAGCAGATTGTATCATTAAACAGCACCGTATCCTGCGGCACCATGCCAATAGCGCGGCGCAGGCTCTCCTGCGTCACATCACGAATATCCTGCCCGTCAATGGTTACAGAGCCTTGCTGCACATCATAAAACCGGTAAAGCAAACGGGATATGGTTGATTTGCCGGCTCCCGAAGGCCCCACAATGGCAATTGTTTTGCCGGAAGGCACCTCAAAGCTGATATTACGCAGGATCGGGCGGGACGGATCATAGGCAAAGCTGACATTATTGAAACGGATTGCCCCTTGGGAAACGGCCAAGGCCGGTGCATCCGGCTTATCCTTTACCTCTTCCTCCACCTCCAGAAGATCAAACATCTGCTCAATATCGGTAAGACCCTGACGAATTTCACGATAAATAAAGCCAATCATATTCAGCGGCAGCGATAATTGCATCAACAGCGCATTGATAAAAACAAAATCGCCAAGCGTATGGGTGCCGGCCTGTACCTCGCGGGCAGACATCACCATCAAAATCATCATGCCGGCGCCAAAGATCACCGCCTGCCCGAAATTCAGCCAGCCAAGCGATGTCCATGTCTGGGTTGCGGCCTTCTCATAACGCGCCATGGAGCGGTCATAACGCTCGGCCTCCATCGCTTCATTGCCAAAATATTTTACCGTCTCAAAATTGAGCAGCGAGTCGATCGCCTTGGTATTGGCATCTGTATCGGATTCATTCATCTCGCGGCGGATATTGATGCGCCAGTCGCTGGCCTTGACTGTAAACCACATATAAAGCCAGACGGTTACCGCCACCACAATCAAATAGCTTATGCCGTAAACAAACCAGAAAATCGCAGCCGTGAGGGCAAATTCCAGCAAGGTCGGCACAGAGCTGAGAATGGTAAAACGCACAATGGTTTCAATGCCTTTTACCCCGCGCTCAATCACACGGGACAAGCCGCCGGTGCGCCGCTCCAGGTGAAAACGCAAAGATAATTTGTGCATATGCACAAATGTGCGATAGGCCAGCTGACGCACCGCATACTGGCCGACACTGGCAAACAGCGCATCACGCAACTGGTTAAGCCCGGCCTGAACAATGCGTGCCAGATTATAGGCCACGACCAGCATCAGGCTGCCGACAAATATTTGCGGCACCCAGTCGTCAGGTTTAAAAGATCCATCCAGCGCATTTGTTGCCCATTTAAAAAAATAAGGCACCAGCATCAGCACAAATTTGGCAATCACCAGATAAAAAGTGGCCCAGACAACCCGCATTTTCAAATCATGGCGCTCTGCCGGCCACATATACGGCCACAATTTTGCCAGTGTTTTCAGGGTCTGACCGGATTCTGCCGAGACTGTTTTCTGTTTTCTCATAATTCTCTTTAACGCACAGGCGATCTGTCAGTCGCCGCCTTTATTTTGCCAGAGCCATCCGCTTTAATTAATCCAGCTGAAACTCTTTGTCTGACTGTTCTCATATCATGCGCCATTAAGGCCGGATATGGCGTCTTACCATGACCTTGCGCCTAATATGCATAAAACAGTCACACAATATTGTGAGGATGACAAAAAGCCTCCTCTGCAAGCTCAAAATTTTTTCATCCGTTACAGGCTTGATAATTGCGCCAGACTTTATTGTGCGATCCGCTCTGTTCAGCGGAGTCTCTGTTTAACATCCTGATCGCTAAGCGGTTGTTTTGGCATAACAAAAACCTGCCCGGGCCAGATAAGATCCGGATTTTTTATCTGATCCCTGTTTGCCAGATAAATTGTGGTATAGCGCAAGCCGCTGCCATAAGTGCGTTTGGAAATTGTCCAGAGATTATCCCCCTTGCGGATGATAACCGAGCCATCGGCCTTTTCCAGCGGCTGCGCCGCCGCGCCCTCTTTGCTGTTACCGGCCTGTAATTCTGCCTGCCCGCCAATTGCAGGGGCAACAGCTGCAATATTATCACCCTGCTCGCGGCGGAACGGAACACGCGCTGTAGCCAGCACCTTGCCGCCCTCACCCAGCAATTCCGCACGAATAATATAATCGCCCACCGCCAGCGGCTGCTGACTCTGCACCAGATAACGCCCCTCTGCTGTAACAAGTGAGGTGCCAAGCTGAGTCTCATTGGCATAAACATTAACAGATTGCCCGCCGCGGGCATGGCCTGCGACAAAAACCTTGTTGCCTTCAATCTCCACTGCCTCAACAGCAATGCTCACATTATCCTGAACATGTGCTGATGTTGCACCGCCCTGTGCGGATGCAGGCGGCAAAACTGCGGCAGCATTGCCGTTATTATCAGCTTGCGGCTCCTTATCCTGCGGCATAGTATCCGCTTTAGCGGCATCGGGCATTGTACCCGCTTTAGCGGTATGAGACATTGCGCCCGCTTTAGCGGCATGGGGCAGAGTAATCATACGGCTGGCCTGCCCCGGCTCTTCCACCAGTGCCAACAGCTGGCCATCCGGCTTTTCCGGCACCGATAAAATTGCCGTTTGCTGCGATGTGGCAACGGAATTATCCTCGCCCGTGGCACGCAACACCAGCTGATAATCACCTGCCTTTAATACCTGATCGAGAACAATGGCAAAATCGCCATTTTCACCAGCCTTTGCCGAACCCAGCACACGGGTTTTGGAAATTACATCAACCTCAGCACCGGGAGAGGCCTTACCGGCAACAACTAGAGAGCCATCCCCCTCAAGGCGCAAAACATCAAAAACCGGCACGGTAACCTCTGCCTTTTGCGCGCCCTCAGGCTCCTGCTGTGTGCCAGCAGGCTCTTGTTGCGCGCCCGCAGGCTCTTGGCCGGTATTGGCAGGTGCAGGCTGCTGTCCCGCAGAAGGCTGTGCCTCATTCTTGGTTTTTATAGCCGTTTGCGCAGCGCCCTGTGCGGGTTTATCCGCTGCAGGTTCTGTGTTTTGTACCGGTGCTTGCGGCTGAGGCTGCGGTTTTTGCGCTGTCTGGCTGTAATAGGCAAACAGGCCGCCGGCAATAATAATGGCAGCAAAACCGGCAAATGCGTAACGACTATTGTTCATATCGGGTATGTTCCCTTTTACCCTGACCTTAAAAAACCTTTATAACATGTTATGCCTGCTTTAAAAATCGCCCTTACAGGCAGGCATGTAACAAGAATTATCTTTTTTTTATTATAACAGCAAGAAGAACACTCAACAGGCAAAAGAAAGCCGCAATCGCCATTTGCCATATTTTTTATAAATATGCGATATGTTAAAAATTATCGATTATTTTCATAAAGTTACCAAGAAAAAGCTCTGTTTTCCATCATAGCCGCAAAAAGCAGAACGAGAAAGCGAATTATAGCTTGCTGCATGTTGATATACGCTTGACGACAATTGCCTGAAGCGCGAAAAAACAATTATGAGCAAGATTCGATCCATATGTGTTTATTGCGGTTCTTCAACCGGCAACAATCCGGTTTACCGGCAGGCAGGGCTGGCGCTTGGCCGTGCCATTGCAGAAAATAACCTTCGCCTTGTTTATGGCGGTGGTACAAAAGGAATAATGGGTGCAGTTGCAGAAGGTGTCTATAAAGCAGGCGGCAAGGTCACCGGCATTATTCCGACTTTCCTTCTCGACAAAGAAGCCGATGGCAAGAAAAACGACTTTCTGGATGAGCAAATCATCACTGAAAATATGCATCAGCGCAAACAGCTGATGTTTGAACGTTCGGATGCTTTTGTTACACTGCCCGGCGGCATTGGCTCGGTAGAGGAAATCGTGGAAATGATGACCTGGGCACAGCTCGGGCATCATAAAAAACCAATGGTTTTTGCCAATATTAATCAGTTCTGGCAGCCGATGATTGCCATGCTCGATCATATGCGCGCAGAAGGTTTTATCCATAGCGGCCACCGCGTACAGCCAAAAATGATTGACCATGTGGAAGATATTCTGCCCTATATTCTTGAAACGGCGGCCAATGGTGATGCCGCCGGCGATGAATCCATCATCACCCGTATGTAAATATTTTTAAATGACGATATATAAAAACCGCCGGTAATGCCGGCGGTTTTTATGTTTTAAATTATCACTCTATTATTTGATCCGCGCATTACATTGATGAAGCTTCAGCCTTGACGCTGATATTCTTCTCTGCGCGCCCTTCTTTAAGGATAGAGCCGGTATAGATAATCAAACCGGCCCAAATCAGACCAAAAGCATAGAGCTGTATCATGTTAAACGGCTCCCTGAAGGCAAAAACCGCAATCAGGAACAGCATGGTCGGCGTAATATACTGCATCAGCCCCAGCGTGGTATAGCGCAGCAATTTTGCCCCTGTTGCATACATAATCAACGGCACTGCCGTGACCACCCCTGCCAGCATCAGCAACATGATATCCGCAGAGGTGCCGGCCACAAAATGATCCTGCCCGTGCCAATAAAGCCAGATGGCATAGGCACAAGCAGGGATAAACAGAATAATCACCTCCAGCATGAAACCCTGCGAAGGGCCGATTGGCAGCGATTTGCGGAAAAAGCCATAAAAGCCGAAGGATAGCGGCAGCACAATGGAAACCCAGGGCAAACCGCCCTGCTCCACCGTGAGCAGCACCACAGCGGCAGCCGCCAGAAACACAGCCAGCAATTGCGCCTTTGTCAGCCGCTCTTTGAGAAAGACAGCGCCAAGCAGCACATTAACCAGCGGATTGATATAATAGCCAAGTGCTGCATCCAGCGCATGATCATTAAAAATCGCCCAGACATAAACGCCCCAGTTAACCGTAATCAACGAGGCCGTGAGGCAAGCCATCAGCAATGTATGCGGATTGCGCAATGCAGCGCTGATATCTCTGGTGCGCCCCATAAACAGCAAAATAATTGCGGCAACCGGCAAGGACCAGAGAACGCGATGGGCCAGCACTTCCACAACCGGAATATGCGCAACCGCCTTCATATAAAATGGAAACAACCCCCAGAACAAATAGGCAAACAGCGCAAACATAAATCCGCGCATCGCCTCCGGCTTCCCCGTTTGAGACCGGTCACTCATTATTGCTCATCCTCAGATTTCCGGTCTCGGCTTTTTTCAAAAAAAAGCGGGAGCCGTTTTTTATAATCATGTCAGTAACAAGCGGTACTCCCGTTTCCGCATGACCGCAAACGACAAATTCTATTCTGCTGCAATATGCCCCGCCAATTCACGGTTTTTCATCAGCTTATAGACCACAGAATCCATCAATGCCTGAAAGGACGCATCAATAATATTATCTGACACGCCGACCGTGCGCCAGCGCCGGCCGCTTGCATCATGCGACTCAATCAGCACGCGGGTGATTGCCTCTGTACCGCCATTGAGAATGCGGACCTTAAAATCCACCAGTTCCAGATCAGCCAGTTCTTCCTGATAGCGCCCCAGATCCTTGCGCAATGCAAGATCAAGCGCATTAACAGGGCCGTGGCCTTCCGCCACCGACAAGTGTTCCTCGCCGTCAATAATAATTTTGACAATCGCCTCTGAAACCGTTTTCAGGCGGCCATTGCTGTCATAGCGGCGCTCAACCATACAGCGAAAGGCCTCAACACGGAAAAATTGCGGCACAGTTCCCAATTGCTGGCGCGCCAATAGTTCAAAACTCGCATCGGCGCTCTCATAGGCATAGCCCTGCGCCTCACGCTCCTTAACCAGCGCAATCAAAGTATCGAGATGCCGGTCATCTTTGGCAACCTCGATACCGCGCTTTTTAAGCTCTGCGATAAAATTGGATTTGCCTCCCTGATCAGATACCATAACACGGCGATGATTGCCCACCGTTTCCGGCGGCACATGTTCATAGGTTTTCGGCTCTTTCAACAAAGCGGAAGCATGAATACCTGCCTTGGTTGCAAAAGCGGAACTGCCGGTAAAAGCCGCCTGATCATCGGGCGCGCGGTTGAGAATATCGTCAAAAGTACGCGATAATCTTGTAATCCCTGCCAGCGCATCCATGGAAATACCAAGCTCAAACCGCTCCGACCAGTAAGGTTTGAGCATCAGGGTCGGGATCAGGGTGACAAGATTGGCATTGCCGCAACGCTCGCCAATGCCGTTAAGCGTGCCCTGCACCTGCCGCACACCGGCATCAATAGCCGCAAGCGACACGGCAACAGCCTGCTCCGTATCATTATGAGCATGAATACCCAGACATTCCCCCGGCACCACAGCCTTGACCGCACGAATAATAGCGCCCACCTCGGCCGGTTGCGTGCCGCCATTGGTATCACACAGCACCACCCAGCGCGCGCCCGCGCTATAGGCTGCCCTGGCACAAGCCAGCGCAAAATCCGGATTGGCCTTGAATCCGTCAAAAAAATGTTCACAATCAACTATGCATTCTTTGCCCGCCATACGGGCAGCGGTAACAGAAGACGTGATTGATTCAAGATTATCCTGCTCAGTGCACCCCAATGCCAGATGCACATGATAATCCCAGCTTTTGGCAACATAGGTCACCACGTCGCTTGACGCCTGCAGCAGCACTGACATGCCCGGATCATTGGAAGTGGAAACACCGGGGCGTTTTGTCATGCCAAAAGCGGCAAATTTTGCGCGTGCCGTATGTTTACGCTGAAAAAAAGCCGTATCTGTGGGATTGGCACCCGGATAACCACCCTCGATATAATCCATACCAAAATCATCCAGCATCGCTGCAATGGCTTTCTTGTCGGCTACGGAAAAATCAATCCCCGGGGTCTGCTGACCATCGCGCAAGGTGGTATCATAAATATAGATACGCTCTTTTTTCATTGTTGTTCTTCCTCCATATCCGTATTTATTTCTGCGGCAGCGGCCAGTTTTCCGTATCGTGATCAGGGTGCTGAAAAGACACCATTGTGCGCAAAAACTCTATATTTTCAGGCTCGCTATCGGCCTGATCAACCGGCAAGGCATCAAGTTGCGCCAGATAGGGCAATTTATATTGCATCCCCCATTGCAAAACCGGAACAATGTTTTGCGGATGATCAAAAGCGGCAATAGACAAGGCCATGCCGCCCATTGCCTCATAGGTCAGCGGTGTGCCGCAACCGGCACAAAAACCGCGTTCAACATGGTTGGAAGAGCGAAATAATTTGCGCGTTCCGCGCGTCCATTCCAATGTGCCTTTTTTTACGGAGACCAGCGGCGCAAAATAATTGCCATAAGCTTTCTGGCACATGCGGCAATGACAAACAGAAGCCTTGCCTAATGCCCCTCTCACCCGAAAGCGTACAGCGCCGCATTGGCATCCGCCGCTTTGCACCTGTTCTTCATTCAGCGTTTTATCTGCCATGTTGTAACCCGCTCTCCCGAAGCCGGATCCTTTCCATCCTTGAGCTGAATATTCTGCGCCAATAATAAGTCACGAATACGATCAGCCTCTGCCCAGTTCTTTGCATTGATAAAGGCAAGGCGCTCAGCAATCTGTTGCTCGATTGCCGCGGTATCAATATCCGCCGGTGTGCCGAACAAATAAGCTGCGGCCTCGTCAAGCAGTTGCGCATTATAAAGACCAAGCAGATCAAGGCCGGATACCAGCGCCGCCACATCACCCTGCTTACAGGCCTTGCGCAATTGCGTGATTGCAGCCCAGCTGTTGAGATCATCAGCCAGCAATTTTGCAAAAACCGCGGCCTTGCCGGCATCCGGCTTCGCCGGCTGCGCGGATATGAGCTGATACCATTTTGCCAGCTCCTCAGCCGATTCACCCAAACGCTGCTGTGTCCAGTTAACCGGCTCGCGGTAATGGGTTTGCAACATAGAAAAGCGCACCGCCAGACCAATCCAATGGCGGCGGAAATCTTCCGGCGCATCTGTGGCGGATAATTGCGGCAAGTCCGTTTTCAGCACATCATCAATCGTGATGAAATTACCCAGCGATTTGGACATTTTCTGCCCTTCGACCTGCAGAAAACCATTATGCATCCAGATATTGGCCATGCGGTCAGTGCCAAAAGCGCAGCATGACTGGGCAATCTCGTTTTCATGATGCGGAAAGACCAGATCAATACCACCGCCATGAATATCAAACATATTCTTCAGCGGATCTTCACATTTAAGCCCGCCGCCAAACGGCTCCAGTAATTTGGCCATTGACATGGCCGAGCATTCAATATGCCAACCCGGGCGGCCGTGAACCGCAATACCGGCCGGCGACGGCCAGCCCGGCTCATTATCTTTTGATGGTTTCCACAGCACAAAATCCATTTCATCGCGCTTGTAAGAAGCCACATCCACACGCGCACCGGCAATCATCTCATCCAGTGAGCGGCGGGCAAGCGCACCATAACGGGGGCCATGTTCACCATTCATGGTTTTAACAGCAAACAACACGTGATCATCAGCCACATAGGCATGGCCGCGCTCAATCAGCCGCTCGATCAGCTGGCGCATTTCCTGCAAATGTTCAGTTGCGCGCGGCTGGGTTGAAGGTTCAAGATTACCCAGCGCCTTCACATCGCTTTGAAATTGCGCATTGGTGCTCTCGGTGACTTTGCGGATTGCCTCATTGAGCGGCAGATCAGGATAATCACGCATAGCGCGGGCATTGATCTTATCGTCAACATCGGTGAGATTGCGCGCATAGGTAACATGCGCCTCACCATAAATATGGCGCAGAAGACGAAACAGCACGTCAAACACAATTACCGGACGCGCATTGCCGATATGGGCAAAATCATAAACTGTGGGGCCGCAGACATACATGCGCACATGGTCAGGATCAATCGGAACAAAATCCTCTTTCCTGCGGGTCAGCGTATTATATAAACGCAATGGCGTGGCAGACATCTGGCTTCCCTTTAGCTATGGCTCTAAAAAACAGACAATATTTGCGCAGCCTGCTGGCCGGTGCATCTGTCTGCTTCAAAAGTAAAGGGAAGACGAAAACATCCGAGCCAGCAATCTGCTAGCGAATAATAATCGCAATAATACAAATGATGGTTGCGAATGATGTTTTCATGCGCACACTTATCTCCCTGATCCTGCCTCACGTCAAGAGAGCGGCTGCATATTTTTATCTTCTGTCACATTACAAGCAGAATATATATGCCCCAACAATTCCCTGATTTATGCATTGTGCAGCCATGCTTCAGTCCCAATTTATGCGGAGAATAAAAGCTCAGCACAGGGAAGGAAACATTATGGCACAGACATATCACACATACTCAAAAGACCATTTGCCCCCAAAGAACCAGCCGGCTCCCAAAGACCAGCTGACCGGCCAATACGGAGCAATCGGCCCGGCAGCACTTGTTGCCGCCCTTATGGCAATGCGCAAACGCAGCGCCTGCCAGAACAGGCATACTTCCTATATGCCGCAGCAAGCTCTACGGCCACAGCAAACGGCCAAGCAGGCTCAGGGCGATCATCCACATGATAATGCCGATCAGGCAATCAAGCACACGCCAGGCAAAAGGTTTGGCAAAAAACGGTTGCAATAATCTGGCACCATAACCAAGGGTGAAAAACCACAGGAAAGAAGCCAGCGCCGCACCGGCGCCATAGGCAAGGCGCGCCTGCCCGTCAAAACGGGCAGACAGGCTGCCAAGAAGCACAACCGTATCAAGATAAACATGCGGATTGAGAAAAGTGAGCGCCAGACAGGTTGCAACCGCCGCCTTAAGGCTCACTGCACCGGAGCCGTCTGCCTTCAGACCATCCGGATGCATGGCGCGGCGAAAGGCAGAAAACCCATACCAAAGCAAAAAAGCCGCACCGGCAACAGTTACAAGAACAATTAAGGATGGCGACTGTGCAATCAATGTGCCAAGTCCGGCAACACCGGCTGCAATCAGCACGGCATCCGACAGCGCGCAAATCAGGCAGAGGATGAAAACATGCCTGCGCAACAGCCCCTGTCTTAAAATATACGCATTTTGCGCACCAATGGCGACAATAAGCGATAAGCCAAGCAAAAAACCCGAAACTGCGGCTGCTCCCATAATGAACCTGATTCTTTTTATGTTTTTCGATAATTTTGCTCAAAACATACAGAGTTGATCATCATTGTCATCCGCTTTCTTTCTGCTTGCGGCTTTTCCGGCCTGTGCGGCATCTTTAACCGGTTGCAACGGTAATTCCTCTGCCCGCTCATGAACATCCGCGCCGAAATAACGAGCATTATTGATTTTATCCGATACGGGAATTGCTTCAAAAAAATCGTCCTGCACAGGCTTGAGCAAATGCCGCACATCCTTTGCACGATTGCGTTTACAATCCAGCCATTGCTGATAATCCTCAGGCCGGATTACCAGCGGCAGGCGCGCATGAATATGTGACAAGGCAGCATTGGATGCCGTTGTCAGAATGGCTGCCGTATCCATTTGCGAGCCGTCACCGCTCACCCATGTTTCCATCAATGCGCCAAAGGCAACCATGCCGCCATTGCGCGGTCTGATCCAGTAAGCCTGTTTGCGGCCATTGCCCGCTTTGCGCCATTCATAAAAGCCGGAGGCCGGCAAAAGGCTGCGCCGGTGTTCCATAGCCGTGCGGAAAGAGGGTTTCTCATGCGCTGTTTCAGAGCGTGCATTGATCATCAGCGGAAAATTCAGCGGATCTTTTGTCCAGGAAGGCACAAAGCCCCAGCGCACCAGCATGGCAAGGCGCTCTGGCCGGTTGCTGCCGGGCGCCGGTGTTTCCCCCGCCATAACGATCATAACCGGCTGCGTGGGCGAAATATTATAACGCGGCGGAAAAGCCGCATCGACGATCACGCCAAAATGCGCCTCCACCTCATCAATTGTTGCCAATAATGCAAAACGTCCACACATCTTTTCCGTGTCGCGTTTTTTAGCGTAAAGGTCAAGGCGTCTGACAAACAAGGCTTGCAAATCAGCCGGCAAGTTTCTACCACTCAATTTATGTCACAGCCAGCCTCTCTCCATCCCGTTATCGCTCATGGTGTTTCCCTGATCTGCCGCCGGGAAAATCGCTTTTTGCTTGTCAGGCGAGGCAAGGAGCCGCTCAAGGGTTCGCTTGCATTTCCGGGGGGCAGCGTTGAGCGCGGTGAACAGGCAGAACAAGCGGCACGGCGCGAATTGCTGGAAGAAACCGGCCTGCATTGCGCCTCTTTGCGGCTTGTCGAGACGATCGACCTCTCCAAAGAAGGGCTATATGGCAAGGTTTACAATCTCAGTATTTTCCGCGCTTTTGATCTGAGCGGCAAGGAACAGGCCGGCGATGATGCCGTATCGCTGCACTGGCTCTCTGTTGAAGATATGCTCCATCACACTGTCACGGCCAGCACGCTGGCTTTTGCCCGCCGTATTTTGCAGGAAGAAACTTGAAACTGCCGGATTATTGCACATTTATGTTTCAGATGCGGAGCGCGGGAATGACCGGATTTTTTGCAAAACTGCTGCCTGTGGTGTTTTGGGCAGGCCTTGGCACAGCGGCGGCACAAGCGCAGACACAGGTACAGGAGATCAGCGGCCCGCCCTATGAAAGCAAAATGATCCTTCTGGCAGAAACACTGGGCTCCCTGCATTATCTGAGCAATCTCTGCGGCGATAAAACCAGCCAGTGGCGTGATGCGATGACTATGCTGCTCACCACTGAAAAAGTTGATGCCAACCGGCGCAAGAATCTGGTTTCCGGTTTTAATAACAGTTACCGTGCCTATGCGGATAATTACAACCAATGCACATCTCAGGCGCTGAAAGCAATTGAGCGGTTTAAAATTCAGGGCGAGCAACTCTCGGCTGAGCTGATTTCCCATTATGGCAATTAACCAAAGATTCATTCATTGCAATAAAACCACAATCAATCATTCAAAAACTCTCGCAATCTGTTAACAAGAGATTAAATTATTGATGGTGATGCGGGCTATGATAGTGTAAGAAGCGGCCTTGAAATGGCCGTTTTACCCTGAATGATGCCGTGTCAGTCCAATATTCCATGTTCTGCCCGTCTTCTGTCTGGAGCAGTTCCGGTTAAAACAGAAATATTGCAACCGCTCTGTGTATGAGTGTTATTGCATTATCTGATACAAAACTGCCCCGCAGCTTTGCCGGAAATGTTCTGAAAGTAAAAAGCGGCCTGTAGCCAAGGTGATATTTTATGAATCATATTCCGACAGATCTTGATGAACTCATCGCCCATGAGAAAAAACAGGCAGCGATTGAGTATCAGCATGAGGCATGGGCAGACGGAATTTCAGAAGGTATTGAACCGGAAATTCTTGCGGAAGCCGCTTTTACCAATGCACTGACAGAATTGCTGCGCAGCAGTGACGAGGATGCGGCGCTGAGCCTGCTCGACAAGCTGCGTGACCGGATTGTTGCCGGCGAGTTTTTGCCAAACCGTATTTTACAGTAAGCTGCGGCATATTAGGCACCAGATGCCGTATTTAGCATAATGTGCGGAAAAACTGCTATTTGCAGGTTTCAATTTCAGGCTCCGGAGTTTCCGATGTTGCTTTTTTTCTCCCGCAAGGCAGGCGTGCCGGCTTCAAGCAGCGCCTTAAGCGCATCTTTTTTCAGCCGGCCAGCTTTTGCAGCGGCTTTTACAGCAATTGTAACATCTGCCACTGCGCCCGCCTATGCAGATATGCGCGCCAATGCCCCGCAAATATCCGCCCCGCAAATCCTTGCTTTAAGCGAAGTGCCGGCAGGCAATGATGACAGCAATGCCAATCCGGCACTGGTGCCATTGCCGGGCCCGATCCGGCAGGTGCCGACAGAAAGTTTCAAACCTGCGCCGGAGGCCGGCGCTGCGCAGCAAAATGAGGATGTTCAGCGCGATATCACCCGTCCGCATATTTCTGCCGATGGCGCAGTTCCGCAAGTGTTTTATGATTATTCAAAACTGCCGCAGCCCGTGCAGGATACGCGCAAGAAAATTCTCGAAATTGCCAAATCCGGCAAGATTGACGCGCTGAAACCACTGCTCGGCGACGGCGGTGAGACAGGGCCTCTGCTCTCGCTTGGTGAATATGACGGCACACCGCTGGATTATTTAAAAAGCCTGTCCGGTGACAGTAACGGGCAGGAATTGCTGGCTATTCTTGTTGACCTTCTGGAATCCGGCTATGTGCATCTTGATGCCGGCACACCAAATGAAGTGTATGTCTGGCCATATTTCTTTGCCTATCCGCTGGACAAGCTGGATGACCGGCAAATGGTTGAGCTTTATCAGATTATCACCGCCGGTGATTTTGAGGAAATGAAAGGCGTCGGCGCCTATATTTTCTACCGCATCGGCATTACTCCCGATGGCTCGTGGAAGTTTTTCGTGGCCGGCGACTAAAAAATGACCACAATAAAAACGCCGGAATTTCCGGCGTTTTCGTTTTATTCAACAAGTTTCACCCTTCCGGATGCTTTGGCCGCTGCCGTTTTATCGTGCCGGCAGTGCTTCAATAAATTCAACCGGCTCACCCAGTGCCGGATTAACAATCTCGCCTTCCCACATCACCTTATGCCCGCGCACAATTGTGCCAACCGGCCAGCCGGTTACCTTTTTGCCGTGATAAGGTGTCCAGCCTGCTTTGGAGCCAGCCTGTTCATGGGTAATTGTCACGCTGCACTTCATATCCACAATTGTCAGATCCGCATCATAGCCAACGGCAATACGCCCCTTGCGCGCCATGCCGAAAATGCGGTTCGGGCCATGGGATGACAGATCAACAAAACGCTCCAGCGACAGACGGCCCGCATTGACATGGTCAAGCATGACCGGCACCAATGTCTGCACACCGGTCATGCCGGATGGTGAGGCGGGATAAGGCTTCTGCTTTTCCTGCAATGTATGGGGCGCATGGTCAGAGCCGAGAACATCCACAACACCCTGCCCGATCCCCTGCCAGATGCCATCACGGTGGCGTGCATCGCGCACCGGCGGGTTCATCTGAATAAGATTGCCAAGTGTTTTATAATCTTCTGAGCATAATGTCAGGTGATGCGGGGTTGCCTCGCAGGTGGCCACATCCTTATAATCTTTAAGAAATTCAATTTCTTCAGCGGTAGAAATATGCAGCACATGAATGCGCGCACCGGTTTTTCGGGCAATGCGCACCAAACGCTGCGTGCAGGTTAATGCCGCAACCTCATCACGCCAGAGCGGATGGCTGGACGGATCATTTTCAACACGCAGCCCTTCACGCTCACGCAGGCGGAACTCATCCTCCGAGTGAAATGCCGCGCGGCGGCGTGTATTGCGCAGGATGGATGCAACCCCCTCATCATCCTCCACCAGAAGATCTCCGGTTGAAGAACCCATAAAGACCTTGATGCCTGCAGCACCCGGCAGGCGCTCAAGCTCTGCCACATCTTTGGCATTGTCACGCGTGCCGCCAACCCAGAAGGCAAAATCGCAATGCATGCGATGCGTGCCGCGCTTCACCTTATCGGCCAGTGCTTCCGCTGAGGTTGTCAAGGGCTTGGTATTGGGCATCTCAAACACTGAGGTCACCCCGCCGAGCACAGCGGCAAGCGAACCGGTTTGCAAATCTTCCTTATGCTCCAGCCCCGGCTCGCGAAAATGCACCTGACTATCCACAACGCCCGGCAAAATATGCAGGCCTGCGCAATTGATAACCTCGCCAGCAGCATTTTCTGACAGGAAACCTATAGCCGTGATACGACCATTTTTAACACCAATATCACGCACGGCGCTGCCATCATGATTGACAACGGTTGCGCCTTTGAAAATCGTATCGAATGTTGTGGTCATTCGCGCTCTCCTGTCTTGCGATTACTCGCGCTGCGGCTTACGTAACAAAATGACGAATAGCAAGATAATTGCATCTGCACTGCTTTATAAACCGGAAAGTTGATATGACAACGACAGAACCTTTACCTCTGTTTACCGGAATAACCGGAAATTTTGACAACCGCACGCAAATCCTTGTGCGCGGGCCTGATGCAGAACATTTTCTGCAAGCCATCTTCACCGCTGATCTGACTTCTCTTGAAAATAACATTGTGCGTGCATCGGCACTGCTCAGCCCGCAAGGCAAGATCCAGTTTGATTTTCTGATCTCGCGGACGGAAAATGGCTTTCGTATTGATATTACCAAAGATATGGCAGAGGCTTTTGCCAAGCGCCTCACGCTTTATCGCCTGCGTGCCAAAGCGGAAATTATCGTTTTAAATGAATCAATTATCAGAACAGGTTGGAAAACTGATTCAACCACTTCAGAAATTGATTCAATTGCCCGTGAAACTTATCAGGTCATGCGTGATGAACGCTTCCCGCAAGAAGCCCGTGTTTTGCGCTATTATGCCGAGAGCGGCAATGCGGCACCCGCCACACAATGTGAGCGCGATGCATGGACAGCGTTACGTATCCGCTACGGCATTGCCGAAGGCGGGGCGGATTTTATCATGAATGATGTTTTTCCGCATGATATCAATCTTGAGCAATTTAACGGTGTCTCTTTCAAAAAGGGGTGTTTTGTGGGGCAGGAAGTTGTCTCCCGTATGCAGCATCGCGGCACTGCGCGGCGCCGGATTTTGCAGGCAACAGCACCGGCCACCCTTCCTGATGCCGATACGCCGATTACCGCAGACGGCAAGGAGATAGGAACCTTGCGCAGTGTTCATGGCAGCAACGGGCTTGCTCTTGTGCGCATTGACCGCGTCAAAGATGCGCTGGACAAGAATATTCCGCTTTTGGCCGGTGACAGGGAAGTGAAACTTGCCATCCCTGCCTATGCTAAATTCAGCTTTCCTGAAGGAGCGGCAGAGTAATGGCACTATCCGGCGGTTCCAAAACAAGGCCGGTGCGGGCATGGCAGCGTATGCTGTCCGGCCGCAGGCTGGATCTGCTTGATCCCTCGCCGCTGGATATTGAAATCAGCGATATTGCCCACGGTCTGGCGCGCGTTGCGCGCTGGAATGGCCAGACCTGTGGTGAACATGCCTATTCCGTGGCGCAGCATTCGCTTTTGGTGGAGCAGATTTTCCGCGAGCAAAATCCGGGTGCGCCTTTGCAGCATCAGCTATCGGCGCTTTTGCATGACGCACCGGAATATGTGATCGGCGATATGATATCCCCTTTCAAAGCGGTGATGGGCGGTGCCTATAAGCAGATTGAAGCGCGGCTGGAAGCTGCTATTCATCTGCGCTTTTCCCTGCCTGCAAACATTCCTGCAGTTTTAAAAAAAGCGATTAAAAAGGCAGACATTATTGCCGCTTATTTTGAGGCTACAGAGCTTGCCGGTTTCAGCATGGCAGAAGCCGCAGAGTTTTTTGGCCGTCCACGCGGTTTCCATGCCGGACAGTTTGATTTATCGCCACGGCCTACTGCTGAAATAGAACAGGCTTTTATCAACCGTTTCAACGCATTGGAGACACAAATTCATGGCTGATGTTTCCGCTGTTGTTGAGGTGGGTTTAAGTGCTGCGATTGTGACGATCAGCAATAACCGGCCGGTTATTCTCTGCTCGGATGATCATGAAATGCCCGCTGCCCATGAGGTTTCAACCGCGCTTTCGCTGCCCTACGGGCGGTTTGATCCGCTGAAGCACCGTACATTGGAGACGGGGCTGCGCTTATGGGTTGAGGCGCAGACAGCCTTGCGCCTTGGCTATGTGGAGCAACTCTATACTTTTGGCGATCGCGGCCGTGCCAAATCCTCCACGCCAAGCGATGATATTCATGTCATCTCTGTCGGCTATCTGGCGCTCACCCGTCAAAGTGGTGAACAGCCGGAAAATGACTGGCAATATTGGTATGATTTTTTGCCATGGGAAGACTGGCGCAATGGCAAGCCTGCATTGATCGACCAGCTTATTATCCCCGCCTTGCGTGAATGGGCGCAAAGCGACAAGCGCAGCCGCCCTGCCTATGAGCTGCACCAATTGCCGCGCCTGACGCGCTTGCGCCTTGCCTTTGGCACGGATGGCATTCAATGGGATGAAGAGCGGGTGCTGGAACGCTATGAGCTGCTTTATGAAGCAGGTTTGGTGCGCGAGGCAACCATTGACGGTACAGTCAGCGCAACAGCGCGACTGGAAGCATTGCAACGCCATACCGGCAAGGCCATGGTGTTTGACCATCGCCGTATTCTCGCAACCGCGATTGCCCGCCTGCGCGCCAAGCTGAAATACCGGCCAGTCATTTTTGAGCTGATGCCCGATTGCTTTACCCTCACTGCCTTGCAGGAAGCTGTTGAGGCAATTTCCGGCCGCCACCTGCACAAGCAGAATTTTCGCCGTCTGGTAGAAAATGCCGAACTGGTGGAGCCAACCGGCGCCAGCCTCAGCCAGCAGCGCGGACGGCCGGCTGCACTTTACCGCTTCCGCCGCGCGGTTCTGGAAGAGCGCCCCGCACCGGGATTAAAGGTAACGCTCTCCCAGAGATAACCGGTTCAACGGTAGATATGCCGTTCATCGGGAAAATTGCGGCTTTTCACATCTTCTGCATAAGCCTTTACCGCCTCATCAATGGCTGCGCCAACAGCGCCATATTGACGAACAAATTTTGCAGGCTTCTCGTTCAGACCCAGCATATCTTCCAGCACCAGAATTTGCCCGTCACATGCCGCTGATGCGCCGATACCGATAGTCGGCACATTAACCTGTGCCGTAATCTCCCGCGCCAGCGGCTCAACAATGCCTTCCAGCACAATGCCGAAAGCGCCGGCATCGGCAACCGCCTGCGCATCTTGCCGCAGCAAATCCCGCAGCGCCTGATCACGCCCCTGCACCTTATAGCCGCCCATCACATGCACAGCCTGCGGCGTGAGGCCAATATGCGCCAGCACCGGAATGCCGCGCTTGGTCAAGAAGCTGATCGTCTCAGCCATTTGCACGCCGCCCTCAAGCTTGACCGCACCGCAGCCGGTTTGCGCCATAATGCGTGCGGCATTACGAAAAGCAACCTGCGGGCTCTCCTCATAGGAGCCGAAAGGCATATCCACCACAACCAGAGCACGCGATGAGCCACGCATCACCGCCTGCCCATGCATAATCATCATTTCCAGAGTTACGCCGATGGTTGATTCCATGCCATGCATCACCATGCCGACACTATCACCCACCAGCATAAAATCCGTATAGCGGTCAACAATTGCAGCCGTGTGGGCATGATAGGCTGTGAGGGATACCAGCGGCACACCACCTTTACGGGCGCGGATTTCCGGCACTGTCATGCGGCGAATTTCTTTTTGAACACTCATGCTTTTCTCCTCAGGCCTTTCCCGCCTGCCCTCTTTGCTCTCTGTGCGTTAAAGGCGCAGCACATGCTGATCAATCAGGCGGGTGTTGCCAAAACGCACAGTAAGCAACAGCACAGCCGGCGCGGTGAGTTGCTCCGCAATTTCAGCCAGTGTTTCAGCATCACGAATATCTACCGCCTCAATTTGCCCGCGCGGTTCCTGCTGCAATTTATTAATCACAGCCTCGCGCAATGCAAAAACCGAACGCTCACCCTGATTGACCAAAACTTGCGCCAATTGCAGCGCCTGCGACAGAATAACCGCAGCAGCGCGGTCTTGCGCACTCAAAAGCGTGTTGCGTGATGAGCAGGCAAGCCCGTCAGCCTCACGCACGGTTGGCACACCGATCACCTCCACCGGCTGATTGAGATCTGCCACCATGCGTTTAATAACGGCCAGTTGCTGATAATCTTTCTCGCCGAAATAGGCTTTATCCGGTTGCACAATGTTGAACAATTTGCTCACCACTGTTGCCACACCACGAAAATGATGCGGGCGCAATCGTCCCATCAGGATGGAAGAAAGCTCTCCCGCATCCACATAAGCGGAGGTTTTACCGTTGCCATCGGGATACATCTCATCCACATCGGGCGCAAAAACATAATCACAGCCCTGCTGTTCCAGCAATTGCAGATCGCGGGGCAGATCACGCGGATATTGCGCCAGGTCTTCATTGGGTGCAAACTGCGTGGGGTTGACAAAAATCGACACCACAGACACGTCACATTGCTGCTGGCTTTTTTTAACCAATGTGAGATGACCAATATGCAAATAACCCATTGTCGGCACAAAGCCAATGCTCCTGCCGCTTATGCGTTCGGCGCGCAGCGCCGCACGTAAATCTGCAATCCTGCTTATCAGTTGCATAGGTTCACTTCCTGATCATCATGGCAGCTATGCCTAATCATTCAGACAACAATATCCAGCCCAACATCCAGAGTTGGTGCAGACATCGTGATTTTTGATGTTGAAATATAGTCAACCCCACTCTCGGCCACAGCCTTTACCGTATCGAAATTAATATTGCCTGATGCCTCAAGTTTTGCACGTCCGGCATTAATTTCCACTGCTTTAACAAGCATTTGCGGCGGCATATTATCAAGAAGAATCACATCAGCCTGCACGCAAAGGGCTTCCTTCATCTGCTCAAGCGTATCAACCTCAACCTCGATCTTCACCAGATGGCCGACAAAGCCGCGCGCAGCCTCAACAGCCTGTTTAACCCCGCCTGCAACAGCAATATGATTATCTTTGATCAGCACCGCATCATCCAGCCCGAAACGGTGATTGGCACCGCCGCCGCATCGCACCGCATATTTGGCAAAGGCGCGCATGCCCGGCATGGTTTTGCGCGTATCGCAAATTTTTGCCCGCGTATGGGCAATCTTATCAGCAAAACGGGCTGTATAAGTGGCAATGCCGGATAAAACCATAAGATAATTAAGTGCCACACGCTCAGCCGAAAGAATGGCACGCGCATTGCCGCTGATACGGGCAATCTCCTGCCCCTTTTTAATGCGGGTTGCATCTGCAACCATAATTGCAACATCCAGAGACGGATCAATCTGTGTGAAAGCAGTGCGCACAAAATCCAGACCGGCAAGCACACCGTCCTCACGGCTGCTCAAAACTGCTATTGCCTGTTTATCCGGAGCAATTGTGGCATGGCTGGTCATATCACCTGCGCGCCCCAGATCTTCAAGCAGCGCATGGCGCACAGCCTCTTCAACCAGCGGGCGCGGCAGAACAGAAGGATAAACAGTTTTCATCAGGCAGTTTCCGCTAAAAAATTATATGTGTGTCTGGCATCTTCCAGTGTCATCATCGAGCGATGCTGCCAGATGACTGAGCTTTCAGGATAATCGCTGCGATAATGCCCGCCACGGCTTTCTTTGCGTGCAAGGGCAGACACAGCAAGTACTTCCGCAGTGGCAAGACAATTGGCAAAAACCGGATTATCATTATGCCGTGCCAGCTGCCGGATCTGTTGCAGCCCCTGCAACATCTGATCCTGCCTGCGTATAACGCCAAAACTGCGGCTCATAACAGAGCGCAATTGCTGCATTGCGGCTGTATAATCCGGCCGGCTCCGCACCTTGCAAAGCATTATATCAGGTTGTGACACAGATGTGCCCTGCGGCAATTGCCTGATCGCATCAGCCACCCGTGCGGCAAATACCACGGCCTCAAGCAAGGAGTTTGACGCCAGCCGATTGGCGCCATGCGCGCCGGTGGATGCCGCCTCGCCGCAAGCCCACAGGCCATTAACCGTTGTGCGGCCATCCATATCGGTCAAAATACCCCCCATAAAATAATGCGCTGCCGGCACAACGGGGATGAGATCATATGCCGGATCAATACCGGCGGCCTGACAATAGGCATAAACTGTCGGGAACTCCTGCGCAAAATTCTTGCCAATTGCCCTTGTGCAATCAAGATAGGCGCCGCGCCCGCTCATAACCTCTTCATAAATACCGCGCGCCACCACATCACGCGGCGCCATTTCGGCGGCAGGATCATGACGCAGCATAAAACGTTCACCGGCCTTATTGACAAGATGTGCGCCGTGGCCGCGCAAAGCTTCAGTTGCCAATGGCGCCGGATCGGCTTTTACATCCAATGCTGTCGGGTGAAACTGCACAAATTCCATATCCGCCAGAAGCGCGCCGGCTTGCGCCGCCATACCAATACCGGATCCGCTGGCCTCAGCCGGATTGGTTGTGACCTGATAGAGATGGCCAATACCGCCAGTGGCAATCACCACATGACGGGCAGGCAAAATCTGATCCCGGCCATCCGCATGGCGGATGATAAGCCCGTTGACAGTATTGGCATCCGCTAACAGCTGATAGGCGCAGGCATTTTCAATCAATGTTACAGATGGGGTTTGCCGCACTTTGGCAACCAGCGCCTGCATAATAGCCCGCCCTGCCATATCACCGCGCACCCGCACAATACGGTTATGGCTGTGTGCGGCCTCACGCGAGACCTGCAACCGGCCGGCCAGATCGCGGTCAAACGGCACGCCAAGCTGCAAAAGATCATGCACACGGGCTGAGGCGGATGACGCCATCATGCGGATAATATCCTCATCCACAATACCATCACCGGCCATCAGCGTATCCCGCACATGGTTTTCCACCGTATCGTCAGATGACACAGCGGCAGCAATACCGGCCTGCGCCCATGCAGAGGATGCCCCCTGCCCGACGGGCGCCGCCGCAATCACCGTTACCGGTAAAGGCTGAAGTTGCAGAGCGCAAAAAAGCCCTGCCAGCCCGCCGCCGACAATAATAATCCGGTCGGGTTTTGTGCTCATCATCATGCCGTCAGTTTTTGAGGTTGATCATGCGTTCCACCGCCTGCCGTGCTTTGGCAGCCACAGTGGCATCCACCAAAATTTCACCGCTCATATTCACCAGCGTATCAAGAATTTTCGGCAGGGTAATACGCTTCATATGCGGGCAGAGATTGCAGGGTTTGACAAATTCAACCTCCGGCACTTCTGCTGCAATATTGGCGGCCATTGAGCATTCTGTCACCAACATCACCTTGGCTGGACGATTGTCACGCACATAATCAATCATACCCTTGGTGGAGCCGGCAAAGTCAGCCACAGCCACCACTTCCGGCGGGCACTCCGGATGGGCAATGATGCGGATTGCCGGATCACCGGCGCGATAGGCCAGCAACTCATCCGCTGTAAAGCGCTCATGCACCTCGCACCGGCCTTTCCATGTCAGCACTTTAACAGAGGTTTGCGCTGCCACATTCTGCGCCAGAAATTCATCGGGAATGCAAAGCACACGATCTGCGCCAAAACTCTCCACCACCTGCACGGCATTGGCGGAGGTGCAGCAAATATCGCTCTCGGCCTTCACCTCGGCGGAGGTGTTGACATAGGTCACAATCGGCACGCCCGGATAGGTCTCACGCAGCAGGCGCACATCAGCACCGGTGATGGATTCAGCCAGCGAACAGCCCGCCTTCATATCCGGCATCAATACTGTTTTTTCGGGGCTGAGCAGTTTTGAGGTCTCAGCCATGAAATGCACGCCGCATTGCACAATAATATCAGCATCAACACGGGCAGCCTCCCGCGCCAGTTGCAGGCTGTCGCCGACAATATCCGCAACACAATGAAAAATTTCCGGTGTCTGATAATTATGGGCGAGGATAACCGCATTGCGCTGTTTTTTGATACGGTTAATCGCTGCCACATAAGGTGCATAGGCAGGCCATTCAATGCGCGGAATATGATGCGCCACGCGCTGATAGAGATGCTCGGTCTCCGCTGCAATCTGCGGCGTATATTCCAGAGACGGCATTTCCAGAATGCCAAAACGCTCTGCCGCGCTGCGGATTTCCCCCGCATTCAAATTATCCCCGCTGGTAGCTATTGTCATTTTGCGCCTCATAAAGCAGCGGCAAAGCTGCCCTCTCCTCTTCCCTGAAACTGCTTGTCCTTATTTATACTCAAACAGAGCATAAAGAACCTGTAAAAAATAAAGCAGTTGAACCGTGGCGCGAATCTTTAATTCCTTTACGGTTTTATGACAAGAAATTATTTTGCTCAAACAGAGCAAAATTAATCTGCGTGATATAATATCCGATGAGGATCGGAAAGCTGATAGTTTATGATAAGACTTTAAAATCAATAATTAAGCTCTATGAAAAAAGCATTTTTTATCAAAGGTCTTTCAAGCGGAGAAAAAATATTGTAATCGCTATTACACAATATTTTTATCGGCATATCCGCTGAAAGTACGTACAGCATGTCATCACCACAGCAAAATTATCGCAGTCCTTCCATGCCATGGCTGATCATCATTGCAGGCTGCCTCATCACCTTTCTCACCTTCGGCCCCCGCTCGGCAATGGGTTTTTTTCAACTGCCCATGATCGGTGACAAGGGCTGGGATCGCAGCACTTTCGGCCTGGCAATGGCTTTGCAAAACCTGTTCTGGGGCGCAGGCCAGCCGCTGTTTGGCATTATTGCCGATAAATACGGCTCATGGCGGGTGCTTTTGATGTCGGGCTTGTTTTATGCCGCAGGCCTGTTGCTGATGGCTTATGCCGATACCCCGCTTGCCCTGCATATCGGCGGCGGCGTGCTGGTTGGCCTTGGTGTTGCCGCCGGCTCTTACGGCATTGTGCTCTCTGCCTTTGCACGCCATGTCAGCGCACAGCAACGCAGCCTTGTTTTTGGCCTTGGCACGGCAGCCGGTTCTGCCGGAATGTTTGCCTTTGCGCCGGTCTCGCTGGGCTTGATTGAGCGGTTTGGCTGGTCAGATGCTCTGGTCTGGCTTAGCGCCGCCATGCTTTTGGTGCCGCTGCTTGCCATTCCGCTGCGCGGCAATGCGGCCAATGCCAGCCTGCCGGATACCCATAGCACGCAAACAGTTTTTGAGGCGCTTAAAGAAGCCCTGAGCCATAAAAGCTATTTGTTTCTCACTGCCGGTTTTTTTGTCTGCGGCTTTCAGGTTGCTTTTATCACCACGCATTTTCCTGCCTATATTTCCGATATCGGCGTGGATAAACATTATGCGGTCTGGGGATTGGCGCTGATCGGCTTTTTCAATATTATCGGCTCGCTCGGTTCCGGCATTCTTGGTCAGACCAGTTCCAAGCCCAAAATGCTGGCGCTGATCTATTTTCTGCGCTCAATTTTGGTTGCCGGCTTTATCCTGCTGCCGCAATCAGGCACCAGCGTGCTGATTTTTTCAGCTATTATGGGCTTGCTATGGCTCTCTACTGTTCCGCCAACCAATGGTCTTGTTGCCACCATGTTTGGCACCCGCCATCTGGGAATGCTCGGCGGCATGGTGTTTTTCTCGCATCAGATCGGCTCATTCATCGGCGTCTGGCTCGGCGGCACACTCTATCAGCTTTATAACAGCTATGATGCAGTGTGGTGGCTGAGCATCATACTTGGCCTGTTTGCGGCTCTTATCCACTTGCCAATCCGTGAGGTTGCAGTGCAGCGCCCTGCACTGGCCGCAGCATGATTTTAAAATTCAGGAAACAGCGCGGCTCAGAGCCGCGATAAAGCCGGAGCGCGCCTCCGGCTGCCCCAGCCCGCGCGGCTCCCAGACATGGCGGGCAAAGAAAAAACCTGTCAGCCGGAAAGCCGCATATATATCATCCAAATTTTCCGCCCGCAGCCGTGTATTGCGCACAAATTGCGGCATTGGCAGCAATCTGTCTGCCCATGGCGCACCGGCAGAGCGGCTGACAGCGCGGCCGCTCTTGGGAGAAACATAAATAAGATCCTCTGTTGCGCCGGTGGCCGCACAGCTTTTAAGGTCAAGGCCAAAGCCCAGTTCTTCCAGCAATATCAGCTCAAAACGCAGCACCAGCTCCCCTGCAGAAAAGGGAGCATCGCAATGCTCAAGCAAAAGCTGCAAGGTTTCATAAAGACTTTCATGCGGGTCACGCTCCGGCAACAGCCGCAAATGAGCAGCCGCCAGCTGGATACCAAACAGCGCCACCGGAAGATCAATCAACCGTGCGGCAGAAAAATTTAATGGCTCAATCTGATAGGAGCCCAGATGCTCATCAAGACGCGCCCACCAGTGCAAGGATACATGATTGCCAACCTGAAGCATCGGCTGCATGCGTTTGGAGCGTCCGCCGCGCACCACCCCCAGATGGCGGCCATGGGCGCGGGTCATTACCTCCACAATGGCACTGGTCTCGCCATGCCGCCTTGTGCCGAGAATAATGCCCTCGTCACGCCACTCCATAATCTGCTATCCTTCAGGAATTAGGAAATTCCAGCCCCATCTCACGGTAACGCTCAGGATCATTGCCCCAATTATCGCGCACTTTAACAAATAAAAACAGATGCACAGGCTGTTCAAGAATTTCTGAAATTTCCTTGCGTGCAGCCTGACCTATTGCCTTGATTGTCTCGCCCTTTGCTCCAAGCACAATTTTTTTCTGGCTGTCGCGCTCCACATATATCACCTGCTCAATGCGCACCGATCCGTCCTTGCGCTCTTCCCATTTTTCGGTTTCCACCGTTGAGGAATAAGGCAGCTCCTCATGCAGGCGCAGATAAAGCTTCTCACGGGTCACTTCCGCAGCCAGCTGGCGCATTGGCATATCGGATATCTGATCTTCAGGATAATACCACGGACCATAAGGCATTCTGCCAACCAGATATTTCAACAAATCCCCGCAACCTGAGCCCGTCAGCGCCGAGATCATGAATGTGCTGTCAAACTTGACTTTCTCATTGGCTTTTTGCGCCAGATCAAGCAATTTTGGCGGATCAACACGATCAACCTTGTTAAGGATCAGCACTTTAGGCTGGCGGATATTTTCAAGGCCGGCCAGCAAGGTTGCTGCCTGCTCATTCAATCCGCCCTGTGCATCAAGCAAAATCAGCAGCACATCCGCATCACGCGCACCGCCCCAGGCCGTTGTAACCATGGCGCGGTCAAGGCGGCGCTTCGGCTTGAAAATGCCCGGCGTATCCACCAGCACGATCTGGGTCTGATCCTCGGTGACGATACCGCGCACCAAGGCGCGGGTTGTTTGCACTTTATGCGTCACAATTGAAACCTTGGTGCCGACAAGGCGGTTCACCAAGGTGGATTTTCCTGCATTCGGCGCACCAATCAACGCCACAAAACCTGAACGGGTTTGCGCATCTGCACCTGTGGCCTTATCACCCTGCGGATGGTTTATCTCTGTCATTTTTATCTCTTTTTAAGCAGATGCTGTATCAAAAGCCTGCATCAATCAGGCTTTCCTATCCGGTGAACCGTTATTTCTGCCACACACCTTCACGGCACAGCATGATTTCCGCCGCATTTTGCTCGGCAATCCGCTTGGAGCGGCCTGTGCCCCTGGCCGGCTGAAATCCGTCTATCACCACCTCAACCACAAAAACAGGCTCATGATCGGGGCCTGAGCGGCTGATAATAGTATAGATAGGCTGCAATTTACCCTGTTGTTTGCCCTGTTGATGCGCCCATTCCTGCAATTCTGTTTTGGCATCGCGGCGTGCCGCATCGCTCACCATAGAGCGGGGCTGCCAATATTTAAGCACAAATCCGCGTGCCGCTTCCAGCCCGCCATCCAGATAAATTGTAGCAATCAGCGCCTCAATCACATCGGCTCGCACATTAAGCAGGCGCTTGTCATTCAGGCTTTTAATATCTGACCCGGTCTCAATCAAATCGCCAAGCCCGATTTCATCGGCAACAGAGGCGCAACCTTCTGCACTGACCAGCGCGTTAAGACGCACCGATAACTCACCTTCCGGCGCATCAGGGAAAGCAGAAAACAGCATTTCAGCCACAATCAGCCCGAGCACCCTGTCACCCAGAAATTCCAGCCGCTCATAATTCGCCCCCGATTGCGGGCGCGCGCTTGAATGCGTCAAAGCCCGCGCAAGACGCGCATGATCAATAAAAATATGGCCGGTTTTTTCCTGCAATATTTTTATGCGCTGCTGCTCAGAAACCATTGGCAAGCTCCCGACCAGCAGCATTTACAGCGTTCAGATCAGTCAAAACACACATCAATTATTTGTTGCTACAGCAGATTTAGGATTTTCCGTGGCGCCTACCCAATCAAACAGGCGGTTGAAACGCAGATGCTCCGGCCAGCGCCAGATTTCCAGCGGACTGTATTTGCCGGAAATCGAGAAGAAAATCACATTGGCACGGCCTACCAGATTTTCATAAGGCACATAGCCCACCGAAAAACGGCTATCGAGTGAATTATCGCGATTATCCCCCATCATAAAATAATGCCCGGCAGGCACCTCAAACACACGGGTATTATCGCCAACACCATTGGGCACCAGATCAAGCGTATCATAGGAAATGCCGTTTGGCAGGGTTTCGCGATAAACTTCAACCGGACGGTTCTGCTCTGTTACATCCGGATTATTGATTTCGCCCACCTTTTCGCGCTTGACCGCAACATCATTGATATAGAGCACGCCATCACGCATCTGGATACGATCCCCCGGCAAGCCGACAACGCGTTTGATATAATCAATGCTGGTATCACTTGGCAGTTTAAACACGACCACATCGCCGCGTTTTGGCTCTGCGCCCCAGATGCGGCCTTCAAACAGATCCGGCGAGAGGGGAAGCGAATATTTCGAATAGCCATAGGCATATTTGGAAACAAACAGATAATCACCCTCAAGAAGGGTTGGGCGCATGGAGCCCGACGGAATACTGAAAGGCTGAAACAATAAGGTGCGGATGACCAGTGCCAGCAATAATGCCTGCACAATGATACTGACGAGTTCGCCGACACCGCCTGATTTTTTAACTTCGCTTTTGCTGGACAAGCTGATTTTTCTCCGCTTTCGTGCGCGTTTTATCATGCAACTCTTAACGCCTCAAAAGCCATGAAGCAATCAAGAACTCGCAGACAATGATCTGCTATCCCTGCAATGATGCAGAAAACCCGCAACTATGCCGGTTTTTAAACAGAAACCGGCATACCGGCTCTTGCTTTTGCACCCCGCATTTCATGACTTAAAAGACGAGCCGTTTTGATCCTGAAACTTGTTCAAATTATTACATCGAAACACAATTTGTGCCTGCTGCCGGGCAATCCGGCCTTGAGGCGGGAAGAGAATACAAAAAACGGAAGCACATAAAGCATGACACACTCCCCGGAAATCCGTTTATTCACGCTGCAGGATAAAGCCGCATGGCTGCCTTTATGGAAGGGTTATCAGGCGTTTTACAAGACAGAAATTGCCGGTCATGTCAGCGATGTGACCTGGAAAAGGATATTGGATGAAAATGAGCCGGTGAACGGCGCTTTCGCCCTGATTGACGGACAAGCCGCAGGCTTTGTCCATTATATTTATCACCGCACCACATGGACGACCGGCCAATATTGCTATTTGCAGGATCTTTATGTCAGCCCTGCCATGCGCGGCAAAGGCCTTGGCCGCGCATTGATCGGGCATGTTTATAAAGCAGCCAAAGCACAGAAATGCTCACGCGTTTACTGGCTGACACATGAAACCAATCATGATGCCATGCAGCTCTATGACCGTATCGCAGATAAAACCGGCTTTGTGCAATATCGCAAATTGCTCTAGCCTTGCCGTTTGATCTGCTGTCAGGCCGGCACAGCCTCGATAATGACAAAGGCCTGCGCCAGCGGATAATCATCGGTAATGCTTAAATGAATAACAGCCTGCATACCTGCAGGCAGCATGGATTGCACGCGCGCGGCAGCGCCGTTGGTTAGCTGCATGGCCGGCTTGCCGGAAGGCAGATTGACCACCTCCATATCCCGCCAGAACACTCCTTGAGACAAGCCGGTGCCAAGCGCCTTTGAACAGGCCTCCTTGGCAGCAAAACGCTTGGCATAAGTTGCCGCTTTAAGCTTGCGGCTTTCGGCCTTGGCGCGTTCTTTTTCTGTAAAAACCCGTTCGGTAAAGCGACTGCCATGGCGGGCCAGCGTTTTTTCAATACGGCGGATATCTATCAGGTCACTGCCGATGCCGATAATCATAATTCCCCGCCTTTATTTGATTTGCACTTTTCTCATGCTGATACGCTGCAAGCGTCTGTGGCGGTAATTCATTGTTGCCCAACGTGTCACAACATAGACAGCCAGCGCGCATCCAAGCCCCATAACAAGAGAGCCAAGCAGCATCGGCTTGAGAACCGGCTGCCACAGCTCGGTAAAACTCATCTGGCGCAACACTTCACTCTCAAGCAGGCCGGTCAGCGGCACAGGCTTAACATGCGCATGTTTTTCCACAAGCATGCGCCCCAGCTCGTAGGTGCCGCCCCAGATAAAAGGAATGGTCAGCGGATTAGCAAGTGCTGTGCCGATGGCCGCAGCCGCAATATTGCCGGCGATAAGATAAGCCAGCACCACCGCCAAAATGAGATGAAAACCAAAAAATGGCGTGAAAGCTGCAAAAACACCCACAGCCAACCCCGCCGCCACAGCATGAGGGCTTGCTGTAATGCGGGTAATCCGCTTGCCCATATAGCGCAGCGAGCGCGAAAAAGAACGGCGCGGCCAGATCATTGTACGAAGGCGCTCCCTGAAGCTCAAGGGTTCTCTGCGTCTGAACAACATTACTCTACTGTCACCATCCTGATCTCAATCATATCTTGCCTATGTTGCCTGCCATTTATCCGGCCATCTTTTCATTATATTAACAGACTGCCGGAATACCGGCAGGCTGAAAGGCAGTACAAAACCGCTTCATAAGCATAATTTGCCCATGAAGCTATCATCATAATACAGAATTAAGGTTTTTTTAACAGTTTGAATAGCCGCAGCCATTTATGCGACATTATTCATAAAACCGGAAACAAGAAGCATCGCACTGATCTCCGCGCCCCCGTGAAGATCAGGCGATGCTCTTTCAAGGCAGATTTATGTTGAAGCTTACCCCTTCAACCCCGCTCTGCCTGCTTCGCAACAAACTGCACCCAAACACAGTTCTGCGAAGATTTCACCGCCGCCAATGCTCTGGCGGCAGATATCATATAGCCATGCTGAAACTATGTGCCGTTTCCCTGCGGAATTCATCAAACACCGCAGCCACCAGCCGCACCAGCGTCTTATGCTGCGGCACCATGGCAATCACCCCGTCCTGCACGGTTACAATGCCATCGGCCGTCAAAGGGCGCAGCAATGCCAGTTCATCAGAAAACTGTGCCGCTGGTGCAAATTCATTCAAATCAACACTGAAATCACACATCAGCTTTTCAATAATCCGCGCCCGCAAGCGATCTGAATCATTGAAAGCATAGCCGCGCATAACCGGCGCATGGCCTTCTGCAACATGTGCCCCATATTGACGAATATCCGCAATATTCTGCGTATAACCTTCCCGAAACTGGGAAATTGAAGAAGCACCGAAACCAAGCAAAGTCGGGCAGTCATCATCAGTATAGCCCTGAAAATTACGCCGCAGTCTGCCATTGCGGGCAGCCACAGCCAGAGTATCCTGCGGCAGGGCATAATGGTCGATCCCGACCGGCTCATAGCCCATCGCCAGAAAGGCCTCGCCAACACTATGCGCCTGTTCAAAACGGGCATCGGCATCGGGCAATGTTGCCGGATCAATCAGCTTTTGATTGGCGCGCCGTGCAGGCAAATGCGCATAGCCATAACAGGCAATGCGGCTTGGCCGAAACATGCCCACACGCTCACATGTCTCGCGCAAGCTTTCTGCTGTTTGCAAAGGCAAACCATAGATAAGATCAAAATTCAGGCTGGTAATGCCCGCCTGCCACAGCGCATTAACCGTTGCCTCCACCTGTTCAACCGGTTGTATGCGCCCGATCGCCGCCTGCACTGCCGGATTAAAATCCTGCACACCAAGGCTTGCACGGTTTACCCCAATCCGCGCCAGATCCCGGGCCAGTTTTTTATCCACCTTGCGCGGATCAAGCTCAATGGCATGTTCCATATTATCGGAAAAATCGAAATATTCGCGTAAAACCTGCGTTACACGCGCCAGCCCCTCACCGCCCAGAATGCTCGGCGTGCCGCCGCCCCAATGCAGATGCACAGCTTGCGGCCGCTCTGTAAGATATTGACCGGCCTGCCGGATCTCCCGGATCAGCGTATCAGCATAATCCTCAATCACTGTATCGCGACGGGCAATCTTGGCATGACAGCCGCAATAATAGCAAAGGTCACGGCAATAAGGCACGTGAAGATAAAGTGAGACTGCCTCCCCCTGCCGCAGCCGCCGCAACCACGCTTCATACTGTTCCCGTCCGACTGCCGCGGTAAAATCTGCAGCGGTCGGATAGGATGTGTAGCGGGGTACGGCAAGAGATGCATAATGTCTTGCCGCAACCTCTGTCATATCTGTTGTCCTTTTCCGCTATCCTGAAGACTTACATCTTTTTGTGCCTGAGACGCCGGCGCCTTGGCGCGCACCAGCATGTCGTTGCGCAATTCAAGCCACATGGCATTGAAAATTGCGAAGGAACAGGCAAGTCCCAATCCGAGAATCCAGGAAAAGTACCACATTCTAACGTTCCTTTTTCTTTTATTTTCAAATAATTAATAAGCATTTGGCGTTTTACCGACACTCTCTTTGGTGATCGGACCGCGCATCACGCTGTAGACCCAGCCCGTATAGGCAAGGATCAGGGGCATGAAGATCACAGTTGCAATCAGCATGATAAACAGGGTCAGATGGCTTGAAGATGCATCCCAAACGGTCAGGCTGGCATCCGGCATGATCGAGCTTGGCAGCAAGAACGGGAACAGGGAAACCCCGGCTGTGCTGATAATGCCGAAAATACCAAGGCTGCTGCACAGGAAAGCCAGCGTGCCCTTGCGGCAATGCATGGCCACAAAGCTCAGCGCCATACCGGCAAGGCCAAGAACCGGCGCCACAATCATCCAGCTGTGTTTGCTGTAATTTTCAAGCCAGGCGCCGGATGCGGTGGTAACGCTTTTCAACACCGGATTGGACGGGCCTGCGGTATCCTGAACGGATGTGACCACATATCCGTCAATACCATAGGCAAGCCAGATACCCGCCAAGCCAAACAGCACCACACTGATAAGGGCAGATATTTTGCCAAAACTGCGCGCACGCTCACCAACCGCACCCGGAACACGGGCAACAATAACCGTTGCCCCATGCGCAGCCAGCATAAACAGGCTGACCAGACCGCAAAGCAGTGCAAAAGGTGTCAGCAAGCCAAAGAAATTGCCGTCATAATAAATGCGCATCACATCATCAAAACGAAACGGCACGCCAAGCAGCACATTGCCCACGGCAACGCCGAAGATCAGCGCCGGCACAAAACCGCCAATAAACAAAGCCCAGTCCCAGGTGGAGCGCCATTTGGTGTTTTCCACCTTGCTGCGGAATTTAAAGCCGACAGGACGCAAGATCAGCGCCAGCAAAATGGCAATCATTGCCAGATAAAAACCAGAGAAAGACACGGCATAAAGTGCAGGCCATGCGGCAAAAATCGCACCACCGCCAAGGATCAGCCAAACCTGATTGCCTTCCCATGTCGGGCCAATCAGGTTGATAAGCATCCGCCGCTCTTCATCTGTGCGGGCTGCGAAAGGCAACAGTGCCGCAACACCAAGATCAAAGCCGTCCATGATAGCAAAACCGATCAGCAAAATGCCAAGCAGCAGCCACCAGATCAGGCGCATTGTTTCATAATCCAACGGAATATTCATCATTCTTCTGTTTCCTTCGCCCGATTAACCGTTATTGTGCGCCAGTGCTGCCGGCGCCAGATCAAGATCCGGACGCGCCGGTTCTTTCGGACCTGCCTTGACGGTACGCACCATCAGCCAGATCATGATCACCAGCAAAGCGGTATAGACAGTGAGGAAGAAACCAAGACTGATCGTCAAATCAGCCATGCTCAGATTGGAAGCCGCATAGAATGTCGGCAATACGCCTTCAATCGCCCAGGGCTGCCGGCCATATTCTGCCACGATCCAACCGGCCTCAATGGCAATCCACGGCAAAGGCAGCGAGAAAGCAGCGATTTTAAGCAAGATGCGATTGGTCTTTTCGTTGATGCGCTGCATGCTCGAAAGTACAAAGGCAACGGCAAAGAAAGCAATAAAGTAAAAGCCCAGTGCCACCATGATGCGGAAAGACCAGAACAAGGTGCCAACGCTCGGGATTGTATCTTCAGCGGCCTTGCGGATTTCTTGCGGCGTTGCATTGCGGATATCTTCACGATAGCGTTTTAAAAGCAGGCCGTAGCCAAGGTCTTCCCAGTTATTTTTAAATGCTTCACGGGCTTGCGCATCCTGCGGATTGGCGCGAATGCGATCCAGCTCCTCAGCGGCCCTGATACCGTTTTCAATGCGCTTTTCAGCCAAATCAACCAGCTCATGAATGCCCGGCAGTTCTGTATTGAGGCTGCGCGTGGTAATCAGACCCAGCACATAGGGAATGCGGATTTCATAGCTGTTTTTGCCATCACCCGGAATTGCAAACAGGTTGAAACCGGCAGGTGCAGGCTCTGTTTCCCACATGGCTTCCATGGCGGCGATTTTCATCTTCTGATGTTCGGTTGCGATATAACCGCTCTCATCCCCCAACACCACAACAGACAATGCAGCAGCAAGGCCGAATGAGGCCGCAACAGCAACAGAGCGGCGCGCCATTTCCACATATTTGCCGCGTAATAAATAGATGCTGCTGATGGCAATAATAAACATTGCGCCCGTTACATAACCGGCACTGACCGTGTGAACAAATTTTGCCTGTGCCACAGGATTGAACAGCACGGCCGTAAAATCCGTAACTTCCATGCGCATCGTATCGGGATTGAAAGTTGAGCCCACCGGATTTTGCATCCAGCCATTGGCGATCAAAATCCACAATGCCGAGAAATTTGCGCCAAGGCCGGTCAGCCAGGTTACAATAAGATGCCCCACTTTGGACATGCGCTCCCAGCCAAAGAAGAACAGGCCGATAAAAGTCGCTTCAAGGAAGAAGGCCATCAGCCCTTCAATAGCCAGAGGCGCGCCAAAAATATCGCCCACATAATGGCTGTAATAGCTCCAGTTCATGCCGAACTGAAATTCCATCACAATCCCGGTGGCAACACCCACTGCAAAATTGATGCCAAAGAGAACACCCCAAAACATGGTCATGCGGCGCCAGATATCGCGCCCCGTCATTACATAGACGGTTTCCATAATTGCCATAAGCAAAGACAAGCCAAGAGTCAGGGGAACAAAGATAAAATGGTACATAGCTGTTGCAGCGAACTGCAATCTTGATAAATCAACGACAGTAAAGTCAATCATATTTCCAGCCTTTTATCATAAGGAAAACCGCATTTTTACTTGCATTATTATCTGCGGATTCCCGAGATAAGATTTATTCCATGCTTTTATTCTAAAAGAGTTGCAATAAACGGTTATTCCCTTTGTTCTTTTGAAACCGCACCTCCTGCGGCCTCACCTCCCCGTACAGTTTTATGCAACAGGCCGGAATCAAGCGCATTGATTGTGATCAACGCTTTAAAAAACAAAAACCGGCAGGCAAAACTGCCTGCCGGTCTGCGCATATCATTATGCGTGTCTTTTAAATTAAGCAGATCAGGCAGCTTCAACCCGCCGGTTTGAGAGACAGCCACTGCGTTGCATGACTATTGACAATATTATCCTGCCAGCCCGCCACACGGTTTGATACCAGCGCACGGGAGGCATAGGTTAAAAGCGGGATAACTGCTTGTTCGCGCAATAATATTTTTTCCGCATCTGCCAAAATTGCAGCACGCACAGCTATATCAGCGGTGACCGATGCCTTTTCCAGCAATGCATCATAGGTCTTATTTGACCATTTGCCATAATTGAAATTGCTGCCGGTTTTATAAAGAAAAAGAAAACTCTGCGGGTCTGAATAATCGGCAATCCAGCCATCACGGGCAAGGTCAAATTTCCCGTCATCACGCAAATAATTAAAATAGGTTGTGCCTTCCATTTCATTCAGTTTTGCAGTGATACCGATATTTTTAAGCATATCGGATATGGCCGCCATAACATTCTTGTGGTTTTCTGAAGTATTGTAATAAAGCTGCACTGTCAGAGTGCCGGGCGCAACGCCTGCTTCTTTCAAAAGCGCCTTTGCCTCGTCCTCACGCTCAAAAATGTCCTTATTGGCATAATCCTGTTTGACACCACCCTTGACATAATTATCCACACCAGGCGGCACCATGGAAAACGAAGGCAGCATTGTACCCCGCCATACTTCACGGGCGATAAATTCACGATCAATCACCATAGAAATCGCGCGGCGTACACGCGGGTCTTTCAGCGGGCTGTTTTTCTCTCCCTTAACATCCAGAAAGTAACTGCCAAGCTGGGGCGCAATATGCAGCTGGCTGCCAAATGCCTTGCGCACATAATCCATCTGATCGGCAGACACATCAGAGCAAATCAACACCTCCCGCGCCTCAAACCGGCGCATGCAACTGGCGCGGTTTTCAAAAGGCAGCCAGTTCACCACATCAATCTTCACCTTATCGGCATTATAATAATAAGGATTTTTCTTCATGACGATTTTGTCATTGGGAGTGAAACTGACCAATTGATAAGCGCCATTGCTCACCAGATTGCCGGGGACAGTGAATTTATCTCCGTATTTCTCCACGGATTTACGATGCAGGGGAAGCGCTGTGTTATGGGTCAGCAATTGCAAAAAATATGGCGTTGGCGCTTTCAGGGTAAATTTTAATGTGTGGTCATCAGGCGCCTCAACACCCAGCTGATCCACCGGCAATTTGCCGGCCGCTATAGCCTCGGCATTTTTGATAGGAAATAAAACGCTCACATAAGGCGCTGCTGTTTTGGGGTCAACAATCCGGTGCAGTGCAAAAAGAAAATCCTGCGCGGTAACAAAATCCCCGTTTGACCAGCGCGCATCATCACGCAATTTAAATGTATAAGACTTGTGATCCGGCGAAATCTCCCATGACGTGGCAACAGCCGGAATAATCTTGCCCGCTCCGTTATAGGCCACCAATCCCTGAAACAGGTCAGAAACCAGATTACCCTCCCCGACCGTTACAATCATTTGCGGATCAAGTGAGGACGGATCACCATCATTGCCACGATTGAGAACCGTTTGTGCTGCTGCTAATTGCGAAAACAACATCAAAAAACAGGAAATAAATGCAAGGCGAAACATCATTGCCTCCTAAATTATAAAATTTACGAGGCATAATTTAAGTTAACACTGAAATAAGTAAATACTAACAAAAAAGAGAATACAGGCCACAAATGCCGGCAAGCAAAGGCAGCTCAGGCACTGAAATCCGTGCCGGCCACCGCAGCAAGCGAACGATGAGACAAAATACTAACCGTATTGGCATCGGGCAGCTGAATCAGCCCCTGCACGCGTAATTTGGTAAAACAGCGGCTGACAGTCTCAATTGTCAGGCCAAGATAATCGGCAATATCCGTGCGGTTCATCGGCAAGTGCACCGGATTGCCGCTATGGCCGATACGCACCGCCTGAGCTGACAAAACCAATAAAAACGAAGCCAGTTTTTCAACCGGAGCCAAGCGCCCCAGCACCAGCTGATTATCCCGCGATTTACGCAAAGCCTCGCGGGTCATGACATAGAGCCTGTCCTTAAGAGCCGGATAATGCGCCATCAGCCCGTCCATCTCGCTCACAGAAAAACAACACAGGGTGGAAGGCACCACCGCTTCCGCAGTTTGCGAATAGGTTTCATCATCTGCAAGGCCAAGATAATCGCCAGGATACAGAAAACCGGAAATCTGACGCCGCCCGTCAGGCAATAATGTGAAAAGGCGCAGCAAACCGGCGGTGAGGCTGAAAACTTTCAGCTTGCGTGCCCCCTCCTCAACCAGCATCTCATTGGCCTCAAGCTTGCGTGAAGACATGATAGCCTCCAACGCTGCCAGCTCCTCGCCCTGCAAGGCAGCGCAAATTGCCATTTTACGGACTTCGCAATCTGCACACGCTCCGCAAGCTGTGCGATAGTGCTGATTTTGCAATGCCTGAGCAGTTAAAACTGAAACCACAATAATGCCCTGTTATTGCCCGATCGGGCGTGCCGTTGATTATTCTGTTATAACATAAGTAAATATAAGCATACACCGAAAGAAATACAGCATATTTACGTTTACGTAATGCCATAGACAGCCTGTAATTACCATATAACATGCTTGCCTGCGTCAAATAACGCCAGATTTTAATATGACAATCAAATATTGCGGCTGCCGGGTTTAACAGCAGGAATTGCAGCCAGCTCAGGCGGCAGATCGTCCTTATCATAGGAAGGGACTTCATATTCTGCCAGCGCAATCAGCCTGGTACCAACATCCGCCTTGCCGGCGGAGCGGTCAACAATACAGGCGGCGGCCACAACCTCCGCCTTAAGATCGCGCAATGTCGCAATCGTCTCGCGGATTGACAGGCCGGTGGTGACAATATCTTCCACAATCACAACACGCGAACCTTCAGGCAGCTCAAAGCGGCGCAACCTGAACTCGCCGTTTTCACGCTCCACCCAGATTGACGGCACACCCAGATGACGCGAAGTCTCATAGGCGGGGATCAAACCGCCAATCGCCGGCCCCACCACATAATCAATTGTACCGAGATTGGCAGCTTTTATCTTTTCAGCTAATGCCTTGCACAGCTTTTCTGTTTTATCCGCATGCATGAATACCCGTGCTTTTTGCAAAAAAACCGGGCTGCGGCGGCCGGATGTGAGAATAAAATGCCCCTCAAGAATGGCACCTGCCTCTCGAAACACGCCCAGCACTTCTTCCGTATTCATAAAAACCCCTATCCGTTAACGCGCTGCGCATCGCTGACACAGGCGCTCTCTTTCAATTGCGTGATGATGCGGTTGAGATGTTTAAGATCCCACACCTCAAGATCAATGATCATTTCAGTAAAATCAGGCGCGGTGCGCACCATCGACAAATTGTGAATATTCGTATCATTGACAGAAATAACCTGCGCTATTTCTGCCAGAGACCCCGGTGAATTGATGGCAGATACCATAACGCGGGCAGGAAAACGCTCATGCATTTCACTGTCAATATCCCAGCGCACATCAATCCAGCGTTCCGGCTGATCATCATAGGCAGTCAGCGCCGAAGACTGGATCGGATAAATGGTAATACCAACACCCGGCTGCAAAATACCGACAATACGATCTCCCGGCACCGCGCCCTCGGGTGCAAACCGCACCGGCAAATCAGAATTGGCACCACGAATAGGCACCGCCTGACGGTTTACGGGTGCGGTTTTCGCCTTGCCCTCGTCATCACCGCCGCTGCCTTCAGGCACCTTGAAAATCATGCCTGCAGCATTCTGAATATTAAACCAGCCTTTTTCTCCGCTTTTGGCCGGACTGTTCTGGGTAATGCGGGTATCCTGATAATCAGGATAAACCGCCTTGAGCACATCTGCCGATGCCAGTTCACCACGCCCCACCGCGGCAAAAACATCCTCAACATCCTTGCGCGCCAAACGCGCCAGCACCGGCTTCAGCAAATCCTTGGTGAAAGCCTTGCCGCTGCGCTCAAAGGCGCGTTCCAGAATGCGCATACCAAGGCCGGAATATTGCTTGCGCACCGCAGCACGTGTTGCCCGGCGAATGGCAGAACGCGCCTTGCCGGTTATCACCAGCGATTCCCATGCCGCTGGCGGCACTTGTGATTTGGAGCGGATAATATCCACCTCATCACCGTTTTTAAGCTCGGTCATCAGCGGCATCATGCGGCCGTTAATTTTAACGCCCACTGTTGAATCCCCGATATCCGTATGCACCGCATAGGCAAAATCAATCGGGGTTGCACCACGCGGCAGCGCAATCAAACGGCCTTTTGGTGTGAAGCAAAACACCTGATCCTGAAATAATTCCAGCTTGGTATGTTCCAGAAACTCTTCCGGATTATCCCCTTCAGACAGGGCTTCAATCGTACGGCGCAGCCATGCATAGGCATTGGATTCCGTTGAAATTGCCGTTGGCGCATTATTGCTGCGGCCATCTTTATAGATTGAATGGGCGGCCACACCATATTCAGCCACATCATCCATGGCGTGGGTGCGGATCTGTAATTCCACACGCTGGCGCGAGGGGCCGATAATCGTGGTATGAATGGAGCGGTAATCATTTTGCTTGGGCGTGGAAATATAATCCTTAAAGCGCCCCGGCACCATGGACCATGTACGGTGAATGATGCCAAGCGCCTTATAACAATCATCCACATTATCAACAATCACACGAAAGCCGAAAATATCCGACAATTGCTCAAAAGACAGCCCCTTGGTTTCCATCTTGCGAAAAACCGACCACGGCTTTTTCTGGCGGCTGGATACACTGGCCTTCAGGCCCTTTTCTTCAAATAATGCAGCCAGATCCGCTTCAATCTTACCAAGAAGGCCGCGGTTTTTTTCCATCAATTCGGCAAGCCGGTCTGTAACCGCGCGCCATGCTTCCGGATTAATATAACGAAAAGCCAGCTCCTCCAGCTCCTCGCGCATATCCTGCATGCCCATGCGGCCGGCAAGCGGCGCATAAATATCCATCGTCTCTTCGGCAATGCGGCGGCGTTTATCCTCACGCATCACGCCGAGGGTGCGCATATTATGCAAACGATCAGCAAGTTTAACCAGCAGCACGCGCACATCATCAGAAATTGCCAGCAAAAGCTTGCGCAAATTCTCTGCCTGCACCGCCTTTTTGGAAACAAGATCGAGTTTTTTAAGCTTGGTCAGCCCCTCCACCAGCTTGCCGATTTCCGGCCCGAAAAGCTGATCAATCTCGGCACGCGTGGCATCAGTATCTTCAATCGTATCATGCAAGAGCGCAATGGCGATTGTCGCCTCATCAAGGCGCATATCAGTGAGAATGGCCGCAACTTCCAGAGGATGCGAAAAATAAGGATCGCCGGAGGCGCGTTTCTGGCTGCCATGCTTTTGCATCGCATAGACATAAGCCTTGTTCAGCAGCGCCTCATTCACATCAGGCTTATAGTGCTGCACCCGCTCAACCAGCTCATATTGGCGCATCATCAGCCTGCACTCCCCTTACCCATATTCATCTGCCAGCGGCACCTGCCGCCGATCTGCCACAAGCATTCAACAGACAAAAACAGGTACTGCCCTGAAACCATACAATATTTCAATATCTTCCGGTATTTTTTATGCGACATTTCAGCAAAGACAAGATTAAATTGCCGGCATATATAAAACAAAGCGCCGCAGGCGGAGCCCGCAGCGCCTTGCCAATCAGACAAGCTGGTAACATTCTGCCGGCAGCAGAAGCGCCGCCGCTTCAATTACAATCAGTAATCGTCGCTTTTTTCAGGTGCCACAAGACCTTCAATACCAGCAAGCAGCTCTTCTTCACTCATACTGTCAAAAGTCACAATATCTTCGGCAACAGGCTCACCTGTCAGCTCATCAACAGCGCCGCTGATCTGCAATGGCGCAGGTGCTTCCGGCTCATCAATTTCAACATGTTTCTGCAGCGAGTGGATCAGGTCTTCTTTCAGATCACCAGGCGACAGGGTCTCATCAGCAATTTCACGCAGCGCAACAACCGGGTTTTTATCATTGTCGCGATCAACCGTAATCTGACCGCCCTGTGAGATCTGACGTGCCCGATGGCTGGCAAGCAGAACCAGCTCAAAGCGGTTATCCACCTTGTCAACGCAATCCTCAACGGTAACGCGGGCCATAGAGCGCCCCTTTCATATCTCAAAAAATCAATTCAGGAATTCACGGTTTCAATAACGCTAGTTGCAGCAAAAAACAAGCAAAAGCGCACATAAAGAGCATGAAACTCGCACATTATCCCGTATAAGTACATCAAATCCCGCCTGATCACCATAACAGAAAAGCGTTCAACACCGCCAAACATATCGGCAAAGCTGCATTTCCCCGGCATTACACACTGCAAGATCACAAGCAATTTGACGACCGGCAATATCGTTTTCGTAATACTTAATTCTTCGTCTATACTTTAGCAGATATGAAAATACAAACAGGGAATGGCCGCAGAGAAATTTAAAGCTTCGGTCAATTTTCATCAATTTACGCCTTTGCACAACTCTGCCGTTTATTTTCAGGCCATAACACAAATAAAAATTTCCATAGAATCAGATTATATTAGAAAATGCTTTTTATGTTTCAGGGCGCTGTAAACTTAAAAACCAAGTCTTTTAAATCGTTTATACTTATCAACAAAAAGCCGGCATATTTCATTTATTTGATATTTATGATATCTTAAACAAAAATTTTATTCAATATCTACAAAAAGAACAACAAAAACAACCTGTGATTGCTTGCCTTTCTGTGGGCGAGCCTTAGAACGCAAATGAGGAGAGGCTTTTTTCAAATTAAAAAATTGAAAAGCACAGACAATTAATCAGCTGAATATTACTTTGCTGAAGAATGGATAATTATCAAAATGTTTGATTCACGCGAAAAAATCGCGCTTTTTATAGACGGCGCAAATCTTTACGCTGCTTCGAAGACCCTGGGCTTTGATATTGACTACCGCAAATTGTTAAAAGCCTTTCAGAAGCGCGGTTATTTGTTGCGCGCTTATTATTATACAGCATTGGTGGAAGATCAGGAATATTCCTCCATCCGCCCGCTGATCGACTGGCTGGACTATAACGGCTATAAAGTGATTACCAAAGCCGCCAAGGAATTCATGGATGCCACAGGCCGCCGTAAGGTCAAAGGCAATATGGATATTGAACTGGCCGTGGATGCCATGCAGCTTACAGAAACCGTTGATCATTTCGTGATCTTCTCGGGCGATGGTGATTTCCGCTGCCTCGTAGAAGCTTTGCAGCGTCGCGGCCGTAAAGTGAGCGTTGTTTCAACCCTGACAACCCAGCCGCCAATGATTTCGGATGAATTGCGTCGTCAAGCCGATCATTTCCTTGATCTCATGACATTAAAGCCTGAAATCAGCCGCGATACCAATGAGCGCCCTGCCCGCCGTTTTGATGAGGAAGAAGACCTCTATTGAGATTTAAACTGCCATTAAGATTTAAGCTGTCATGGCACTGAAGTCGCAACCGCCTCATGATTGCACAATCTGTCCGCGCCTGCATGATTTTATCAAAGGCTGGCGCGGACGCGAACCGTCATGGTTCAATGCGCCGGTTCCGGTTTTTCTGCCAACAGACCAGCAGGATAATCCCCTAACATCTGTCAATACAAACAGCCTGCCCGCCTTTGCGGAGCGGGCGCGCCTGTTAATTATCGGCCTTGCACCGGGCTTGCGCGGCGCCAACCGCACCGGCCGCCCTTTTACCGGCGATTATGCGGGTGATCTGCTTTATTCCACACTCAAAATTTATGGTTTTGCCTCCGGCCTGTTTGAGGCGCGGCCCGATGACACGTTAACGCTGAATGATTGCGCTATTGTCAATGCGGTGCGCTGCGTGCCTCCGGAAAACAAGCCAACCGGCGCTGAAATCAATCATTGCCGGCAATTTCTGACACCGGTAATCAATGGCTTACCCAATTTGCAGGCCATTGTCACACTTGGCACCATTGCCCATCAATCCGCCATCCGCGCGCTCGGCCAGCCGGTATCACGGCACAAATTTGGCCACGGCGCACAAACACAAATCGGCCATTTGCGGATTTTTTCCAGCTATCACTGCTCGCGTTACAATACCAATACAGGCGTATTGACCGAGGCAATGTTCCACGATGTGTTTAAAAATGTGCGGCAATATCTGGAGACAGTATAGTGCGGCTCCGGCAAGGATAAATATGCCGGAACCGCTCTGAAAATTACCCCCGGCGACCGCTTACCAGATCCTGCTGGATATTGGCCTTGCCATAAAGGCGTGATTTATAAACTGCATAATTTTCCATCACGCGCTGCACATAATTGCGGGTTTCGGTATAAGGAATGCGCTCAATCCAATCGACAACCTCATCAATATTACGGCCACGCGGATCACCGTAACGGGCAACCCACTCACTCGCCCGCCGCGGGCCGGCATTATATCCGGCAAAGGTGAGAATATAGGAACCGTTAAAGCGTTCAATCTGCTCAGCCAGATAATGCGCGCCAAGGGTTGCATTATATGCGGCATCTGTTGTCAGGCGGCTGGCAGAATAAGCCAGCCCTGCCCGTTGCGCCACCCCCTTGGCCGTGCCCGGCAATAATTGCAGCAGACCACGCGCACCGGCACCGGAAACCGCCGAAACATTAAACTCACTCTCCTGACGGGCAATAGCATAGGCAAGTGCTGCACCTGAGCCCTTGATATTGGCATTGGCAGGAATAGCGCCGATCGGGTGAGAAAGCGCCCCCACATCAAGCCCGCGGCCGGCAGCAATCTTGCCCACACGCAGCGCCAGATAATGATTGCTGTTACGCTCGGCCATCACCGCCAGCAAGGCAAGCTCTCCCACGCTGCTCAGCTCCTGCGCAAGATTGATATAAAGGCTCTGGGCACGATTGCCATAGCCAATTGCCTCAAGGCGGCGGATTGCCCGCACCGGCTCGCGGGAATCAAAACGTGCGCGATCTTCAACAGTTGGCTTTGGATAAGGCAGCTGCAATGCGCCATTGCCCAGCCGCGCCGCCGCCAGCTGCCCATAAAATGCAGTACCGTAATATGATGCCCGCTGGAAAAACTGCCGTGCATTACCGCCGCCGCCAGCCTCGGCTGCCCGCCCCATCCAGTAATAAGCACGCGATGCAGACACAGGCCGTGATGAAATCTGCGCGATACGGGCAAAATGCTTTTGCGCCAAACCTGCATTATTCAACGCACGCAGCGCATACCAGCCAGCATGAAACTCGGCATCGGCGGCCATTGCCGGCGTTTCTGCACTATGAGCGGCCGCAAGGCGATAGGCCAGCTGCGGCTTGTCTATATCCAGCAATTCACGTGATAAAACACGGCGCTCCACCCACCAGGCATCCGGATCAACCAGTGATGCGGCATCCCGTGGCGCCTTCATCATTAATTGCGCAGCTTCGGTAAATTTTTCGGAACGGCGCAGATACTGAATTTTCAAAAACAGATAAGCCGGATTGGCCTGCCATGTGCGATGCACGCCATTGAGTTTGCGCGCCGCATCCGGCGCACGTTTATTTACGGCCGCATAGGCTGCGTATAAAGACTCCGCCCCTGCAAGCGCTGCTATGCGTGCCGCTGATTGCTGACGGTTCTTATAAAGCATGCGTATAAAACGCGCCTGATGATCCTCGCGCGTCAACACACCGGAAAACTCACGTAATATCAGCGTTTCATCCTTGGCATCCAGCCGCGCATTAGCCCACCATGGCGCCAGTAACCGGCGCGCAATGGTGCGATCGCCGCCGGCAAGATAAGCACGCGCAAGCAGCACCATGCCTTCAGTGGTTTGCGGCCGGCGCTTGCCAAGATAGGAGACAACAGCTTTTGCCGGCGCATTTTCGCGATAAAGCGCGCGCTCAACATTGCGCTGAATGGCTGGCATACCCGGCCAGCCGCCAAGCTCGCCGGCTGCACGGGCAATTTCTGAACTTGGCAGCCCCTCCGCACCAGAAAGCGCGAGCACCCATGTGAGAATATGGCGATCAAGATCATTGGCAGGCATTGAATTGCGAACGGCCAATGCACGGCCTGCATCTCTGGATGAAAGCGCATCAAGAGCCGTTTTCAGGCTGCCATTAACAGCAGCAGGCGCCTGCGCGCGTGGTATTGTTGCGGTTATGGTCGGGTCTGGCCGCATCATTGGCGGCGGCGTGCGCAAAACTTGAGGCGCAAAAGGGCGCAGCAAAGGTGTGGGCACATTCTCAATCTGCTGGGCAATCGCTGACGGTGCCGCAACAGACAAAACCGCGCCGGCCAGCAAAAGAACATGTTTTTTAACCGGCCCCTGCCTGAAAAGTACAAATTTACGCATTACAAACCCGTTAAAGTCATGATGAAGCAAATTTAAGGCGCAGCCTGTGAGAAACACTTTGCCCGATACCTGATTGCTTATGATGCGCCGATCTTATTTCACATCAATGAAGGCATTGTTAATGAAGCCTTACCTTGAATATTCATGAACAAAATTTTGTCGCTATTGGCTGTTGTCTATCATGGGGAGGCAAATCACCCATAATTCAAAAATCAGCATTTTGCTTAAAAAATATCGTCAATATGCCGAAAAACCCTTTCATTCACGGCATTGCGATGATTATCCGGTAAATATGTATAAATTTGCTTGCCCGTACAAATAAGCAGGATTATGGTGCGGCGGCTTGCACAGGGGAGAAAGTCAATCTCACATCTGTGCCAGTTTGTTAAGGGGGCACTGATATAAAAAGCTGTACTCCGCGACAATCTAAATAATCTTATTAAACATTACCGCATCTGCCGCCAAAACGGCAATGCACCAGCATACCACTTTATTCAGCGCATTATCACAGCTGTTGACAAGCGGAAACAGAAACCGAACCAGTTATGTGCCGATGGCTTCACCGGCTGCATAATATTTTACATTATTACGGCAAACTTTTTGGGAGTACCCGATGCTTAAGGGCTCAATCACGGCTATCGTCACACCTTTTACCGAGCAAGGTGCCTTTGACGAAAAAGCGTTCCGTAGCCTTGTAAACTGGCAGATAGAAGAAGGAACTCATGGTTTTGTGCCTGTGGGCACAACCGGTGAGACGCCGACGCTGTCTCATGATGAACATAAACGGGTGATTGAAGTTTGCGTGGAGGAAACAAAAAAACGGGTGCCGGTGATCGCCGGCGCAGGCTCTAATAATACTGTGGAAGCCATTGAACTGGCACAGCATGCCGAAAATGCCGGCGCGGATGCCGTTCTGGTGGTAACCCCTTATTATAACAAGCCAAATCAACGCGGGCTTTATGCGCATTTTTCTGCCGTTGCCAAAGCGGTCTCCATCCCTGTGGTGATATATAATATTCCCGGGCGCTCAATCATTGATATGACGCCGGAAACCATGGGCAGGCTGGTGCATGATCATAAAAATATTATCGGGGTAAAAGATGCCACCGGAAAAATTGAGCGCGTTTCTGAGCAACGCATAACATGCGGCACAGATTTTATTCAGCTTTCCGGCGAGGATGCCACGGCGCTTGGCTTTAACGCCCATGGCGGTCGCGGCTGCATTTCTGTTACATCCAATATTGCGCCGCGCCTTTGTGCTGCATTTCAGGATGCCTGCCTTAAAGGGGATTATACAACTGCGCTCAATATTCAGGATCGCCTGCTGCCATTGCATAAGGCACTGTTTCTTGAGCCCAATCCATCAGGCCCGAAATATGCGCTTTCGCGGCTGGGATTGATCAGAAATCACCTGCGCCTGCCATTGGTGCCGATTGAGGCGGAAACCGCAGAGAAAATTGATCAGGCCATGCGCCATGCAGGTTTATTGAAATAAAATGCGCAATGTCCGGCCGATAAAGATTTTGGCCGGACAACGCGCTTTTATCTGTTTGAAATCACGGCGGATTATCCGCCGCGCTTTATTCTTGCAATTATATCGGGCTGTTTTTAGCCACCGCTTCGATTGCCCCTCAGCAGGTTTTGAACAGGTGGATTAAAGCGCGATATAGTCTGGAAAAAGCATTGAGGCTTTTGTATTATCCCCGCAAAAATGCCAGGACCTGCAAGCGATTACGGGAAATTGTGAAAATTTTACAAGCCCTACTGGCAAAGATGCGGATCAGATATATATTGCTACCATGAACACGAAAAAAAACGCGCCTGCGCGCAAAATCATCGCTGATAACCGCAAAGCGCGTTATAATTATGAGATCCTTGATGTGATTGAGGCTGGCCTTGTGCTATCGGGAACTGAAGTTAAATCACTACGTTCCAATCAGGTCAATATTGCGGAGAGTTATGCCAGTTTTGAGAATGATGCTTTCTGGCTGATCAACTCCTATATTCCTGAATATACGCAAGGCAATCGTTTTAATCATGATCCGCGCCGGTTGCGCAAACTTCTGCTCAGCCGCCGCGAAATTGTGCGGCTTGCCAATGCCATTGCGCGAGAGGGCATGACTGTTGTGCCGCTAAAACTCTATTTTAATGAGCGCGGCAGAGCCAAGCTGGAACTTGCCCTTGCCCGCGGTAAAAAACTGCATGACAAACGCGAAACCGAAAAGAAACGCGACTGGAACCGTGAAAAATCACGCCTGCTGCGTGAACGCGGATGAATCCGGTTATCCTTATCTTTGGCATTTGCGCACAAGAAACATGAATTGGTTTTCGTAAACTAATTTAGAAACCAAATAATCAGAGCGGTTCCGGCCTTTCAGAGCATTTCCGGTTTAATTTTAATTATAGAAATGCTCTGTTTTTGTTTTGACGTGTATCTCATCTCAAAACCGCTTCACATTTTTCCGGATACGCTTTGGCGGAACCGCTCCGGAATATATTTTTTATCATTTCTTCTGCGTAATGAAGGCGCAAAGTGCTGTCATCAGCCAGCCGCCGATCATTGCAGAACCGCCAAGCGGTGCGGCCATAGGGAACAGGCGATGGCCGGTAAAATCGCGCAGAATCAGATCACCGCAAAAAAGAGAAAGACCGGCCATTACCAAAATTGCAGACCAGAAATATGCGCGATTGCGGCCGGCAAGAGATGCAAAACCCAGAAATGCTGCCGCATGGCCAAGCAAGATCGGCGCAGCAATCCCAAGATAAATATGATCGCCATGGGCAGAAGCCGCATAGGAAGCCATGGCCACGGCACCGGAAAGCCCGGCAAAAAACACGAAAAAACGATTAATATTTGCTGTCATATCCCGTTCCCGGTAATATTCTTCACCCTTTTATCAGCGCGATATTTTGGCCAATAATCGCGCTGAGATTTATAATGTGCAATTTTAAGAACATTACCAGCTTTAAGAACATTACCGGCAAAAATGTGAGTTTTTTTGTATGCAATATAATGCATAACAACAAAAACATGGGGCATTTCAGCATTTTCATGAAAGGCTAAAATGCCTGAACAGGAAATATCAGCGAATCTCCAGCACCTTCACGCAGCTATCCAGATCATTCGTCGCAAGATGTGCATAGCGCATTGTCATCTGCAAGGTCTGATGCCCGAGCCACATCTGCACGCGCCTGATATCAATGCCGCCACGCACGAGACGAGAGGCGCAGGTATGGCGCAGAATATGGGGCACAACCTGTGCATCTGTGCCAAGACCAACCTCGATTTTTGCTTCATTCCACACGGCGCGAAAGGCCACTTGTGTGAGCATAGAAAACGGCCCCTTATGGCGCTCCGCAGCAATGCGGCAGCTTTTTTGCGCGCGCTTGGTGAGCGGCACAGTGCGGCTGCGATTGGATTTGGTGAGCCAGAATGTAACCCGCTGATCTTGCAGATCATTCCATGTCAGGCCAATTGCCTCACCAAGGCGGCAGCCGGTATCAACAAGAAAAACAGCCAGCCTGTAGCTATGCTCGCAGCGCGCTTTGATTGCAGCAAATAACCGCGCTTCTTCATCAAGCTCCAGAAAACGAATCCGCCCTGCCCGCTCTTTTTGACGAATAAATTCAGGCAGGCTGAAGATGTCCCCCATCTTATACGCCTTTCGCAGTAACTTGCTTAGCGCCGCCATTTTCCTGTTAATGGTGGCGTTGCTGTTATTGCGCTCGCGCAGGGTACCGATAATTCTGTCCAGCATTTCCTGGCTGAAGCCACTGAAACGCTCGCCTTGCAGAATTTCGTTTATCTCACCCAAAAACAATCTCACATTATATTTATGAGACCCCTCGTCCCACAAAATATTGAGATAGCGTTCGGATAATTCAGTAACGGAATATTGCTGTACCAGACGATGTGTTTTTACATTCGCAGATGTAAAACTCAGATTATAACCGGTAACAGGTGTGAAAATATCTGCATTCGCAGCAGAAATATCCCTCTTCAGCTCCATCATAAGGCCCCCCAGCCGTCAGAATGACTGAGAAAATTAGAGCTTATAGAAAAATAAAACAAGTGCCGGATGTGAAATCGATCAATCAACATAGGGGAAAACTACTCTGTTTAAATGCTTTTACTGCCCCCTTTCGATACTCAATCCGCCTTTTCCCGTTACAAAATTTCAAATTTATCAGTTATAAGCGCATCTTTTTTAAAAGATGGTCCCCGCTTGAGCGCCTCATCAGAGACGATAATACCAGCGGGAAAACCCGCTGGTACTTATTTAAACTAAACCAATGGCTTAGAAAGAACGCTGGAAGCGGATTGTAGCGCCCCATGCATCTTTGTTTTCAACATCCTTAGCAAGGCGTGCAGGATGGCTGTTCTTCCACTTGGTGTAAGTTACTTCCGGAGTGATGGTGAAGCCAGGAACCAGATTGTAAGCTACGTTAGCAGCAACAGCGGTTTTACCCCAATCTTCGTAAGCAGCCTGTACGTTGAAGGTAGCCTTTTCGGTTGCCTTGAACTTGGCACCGCCCCAGACAGCCCAATCGCCGCCCCAGTTGCCGTACATGCCAACAGCTTCTTCATAAGAAGCATAGCCGCCCTGTACCCATACGGAGAACTGGTCAGTTACGTTTACATCGAGGCGAACCTTACCGGCCCATTCTTCAAGATTGGAATCGTAAGCTGCAACACCGGCGATCGAACCCCAGGCCTGTTCAAATTTCAGACCGGCGACAACATGCGGCATATAGCTGTCGATACGGTTGCTGAACTTAGCTTTTACAAAGTCACCGTTACCGAAGTTAGCATCAGGATCATAATACTCAACATAATTGCCATTGCTGCCAAGCACAGCATAGCTGCCACTGCCCTGTTCAGCAGAGATAACGGCCGAGAAACCATTGCCTGCGGAGAAGGTGTAGCTGATCATGTTGGTGCGGTATTCGCCAGCAGCAACAACATCATCATTGATCACATCGCCGAGATAGCCGGTGAAGGTGTGGAATGCGGATTCATCCAGACCCATGCGCAGACCGCCGAGCTGAATATAAGCAAAGTTCAGCGTGTGCGAACCCTGAGAACCGTTTGAGAAGTTGAAACGGTTTTCTGTGAAGGTTTTCAGAGTACCGAGTTCGGTTTCAGAAGCGGTGTGGGTGCGCAGGGTGAAGCGGGCCAGCTTATCCCAGGTATCTTTATGTTCTTTAGTTACTTCACCGTCTTCTTTAATGTCGGTAATGCGCTTATAGCCGTATTTTTCAGCGGTATAAGCATCACGGCCGGCAGCAGCCTGGTAACGAACGTAACCGGAGATGCGCAGGCAGGTTTCAGTGCCAGGAATATAGAAGTAACCAGCGCCGTAAGCATCGCAAACGCGTACATATTCAACAGCTTCTGGTTCTGGTGCAACGATGGCATCGGCAGCCTGAGCGCC